>NZ_JCAXDU010000013.1:0-168889 GCF_059759155.1 Rhodococcus sp. GQ147 | reverse complement strand
GCCGAACTGCTCTGCCGACGCCTTGTATCCCAACTTCAGCATTACCGTGCAACCTCCGAACAACGTGGTGCCAGCGAAACGATCACGCACTATCGCGCAAATCCTGCACGAAATCATGCACACTGAGCGCAGACAGTGTCAATATCCACGCAAAGGTGTGTCGCCCGTGCGTTATGGTCGTGCACCGACCCCCGACCACGGCGTCCGAGTACCCAGAAATTCGAGTGCCCAGAGCCCTAGGAGCAATCGTGTCAGCGACCGCACGGCGACGTGAGATCTTCCACCGAATCCTCGCCGACGGATATGTCGATGCGAAGACCCTCTCGGCCGATCTCGGCGTCGACGCGTCCACGATCCGTCGCGACCTCGATTCGCTCGCCCGTGAAGGGAAGGTCGAGCGCACGCACGGGGGCGCCCGAGCGGTCGAGGGCGCGGGCCTCGAGGTGCCGTACGCCCTCAAGAAGGACGTACGCCGTGAGGAGAAGGTGGCGATCGCGGCGGTAGCGGCCGCCATGGTGTCCGATGGCGACAGCGTGGTGCTCGACAGTGGATCCACAACCTACGAGGTAGCGGTCGCACTGCGACACAAGGCGTCACTGACGGTCCTCACCAATGACCTGCGTATCGCGAAATACGTTGCGGCATTTCCCGATGTCCGGCTTCTCGTGTCCGGAGGCGAGCTCCTCGGCTCGGTCTACACCCTGGTCGGCGACCATGCCGTGCAGTTCCTCTCGGACTACTCGGCCGACTGGGCGTTCCTCGGTGCCGACGCCGTGCACCCCACTGCCGGCATCACCAACACCAACACGCTGGAGATCCCGATCAAGCGGGCGATGATCCGGTCGGCCGAGAAGACGATCGTCGTGGCGGATCGTTCGAAGTTCGGAGAGCGCGCGCTCGCCCGGGTCGCGAGCCTCGACGAGGTCTCGTGCATCGTCACCGACGGCGGCTTCGACGAGGAGAAGCGGGCAGCCTACGGCGACCGGCTCGTGATCGCTTCGAACTCTTGACATACAATCATTCGGTTGTACATTTGGGATGTGAGCGGAGACGACGAGGACCGGGCCGATGCCCTGTTCCACGCGCTCTCCGACCGGACCCGACGAGACATCATGCGACGCGTCCTGGCCGGGGAGCACTCGGTGTCCGCTCTCGCAGCGAACTACGACATGTCCTTCGCCGCAGTACAGAAACACGTCGCCGTGCTGGAGAAGGCCGGTCTGCTCGTGAAGCGACGCAGCGGTCGCGAGCAGTTGGCCAGTGGTGACGTGGCGGCAGTGCGGTCGGTGGCGTCCATGCTCACCGAGATGGAGCAGCTCTGGCGCGGTCGCATCGCGCGCATCGACGAACTCATCGCATCCGAATCCTCCGAGGAAGGCTGAGAAATGCCTGTAACCGACGTCCGGCACGACTCCGACCAGCCGACCCTGACCATCACCGCGGAGTTCGCCGCCCCGGTGTCCCGCATCTGGCAGGTCTACGCCGATCCCCGTCAGCTGGAGAAGATCTGGGGACCCCCGACCTTCCCCGCGACGGTGGTCGACCACAATCTGAAGCCCGGCACCCGTACCACCTACTTCATGACCGGCCCCGATGGTGAGAAGTACGCCGGCTACTGGGATATCACGACCGTCGACGAACCGACGGGCTTCTCGTTCCTGGACGGCTTCGCGGAGCCGGACTTCACCCCGAAACCGGAACTACCCGTCTCACGGTGCGTCTACAGTTTCGAGGAGTTCGAGGGCGGCACGCGCGCAACCTATGTCAGCACCTACGAGAGCGCCGAAGCGCTCCAGCAGGTTCTGGACATGGGCGTGGTCGAGGGCGCCTCGTCCGCCATCAACCAGATCGACGCATTGGTAGCGGAGCAGTAGCACCGAGCCGAACCCCGGTCCGTGCGGAGAAGAAGTACACCTCGTCGGGTTTCGGGATCACGTGGATCTCGGAACCCGACGAGACGGGCACATGCCGATCCCACCGGACGACGATCCTGTCGGCATCTCCGTCCACGGTGTCCTTCGGCACCGCGTACACGAACGACTCGGCACCGAGTTCCTCGACCAGGACCGTCCGTAGCGACCAGGAGTCGGATCGCCACGCCCCCACGGTCGTCCACGATTCCGGACGGACCCCGATCACCACGCGATCGGAATCCACCGAACGCGGAACGCGGATTCGCAGCGCTCCGAGTTCGGCGTACCCGTCGTGTACAGCTGCCTCGACGAGGTTCATCCCCGGCGACCCCACGAATCCGGCGACGAAGGTGTTCACCGGCTCGTCGTACAACTTCCGAGGCGACGCGACCTGCTGAAGGCGGCCGTTCTCCAGGACGGCGACACGATCTCCCATCGTCATCGCCTCGACCTGGTCGTGGGTCACGTACACGGTGGTGGTGCCGAGCGACCGCTGCAACTCGGCGATCTGCGCGCGGGTGCTGACCCGCAGTTTCGCATCGAGATTCGAAAGCGGCTCGTCCATGCAGAACACTGCCGGGTGACGGACGATCGCGCGCCCCATCGCGACACGCTGACGCTGACCACCCGACAGCTTTCCGGGCTTGCGGTCCAGCAGTGATTCCAGTTCGAGCATCCGGGCGGCTTCGAGCACTCGGGCCGTGCGCTCGTCCTTCTTCATCCCCGCGTTCTGCAGAGCGAAAGCCATGTTCTCCGCCACGGTCATGTTCGGGTAGAGCGCATAGTTCTGGAAAACCATCGCGACGTCACGGGCCTTCGGTGGCAGTCCTGTGACGTCACGACCACCGATCTCCACGCGCCCGGAGTCGACCGCCTCGAGACCGGCGAGCATGCGCAGGCTCGTCGACTTGCCGCATCCCGAGGGCCCGACGAGGACGAGGAATTCCCCGTCCTCGATGTCGAGGTCCAGTCGGTCCACGGCAGGACGATCGGCACCGGGATACCGATGGGTGACGTTGCGGAAGGCGATGGCAGCCAATGGTGTTCCTTCTACTTCAGGTTGGGGGTGATCTGCCTGTCGACGACCGCCTGCAGCTGCTGCTGCACGTCGGCGAAGGTCGTTGCGACGTCGGCGTTCTGCAGTGCGATCCGTTCCAGGCCGGTCCCGATGATCTGATCGCCACCGGGGACGAACACCCGGGCGTAGTCCTGGGAGCGCGTGACGGCCAGCTGGTCGACCGCGGTCCGTGCGTTGGGGTTGTCCCCGAGGTACTCCTTCATGGCGGGGTTGTCCACCGCGGACTTCCGGACCGGCATGTAACCGATGTTCTGTGAGAAGTACGCGGTGTTGTCTCCGTTGGTGACGAACTCGACGAACTTCAGGGCATTGCGCTTGCGTTCGTCGGAGATACCGGACGGAATCGCCAGACCCGCACCACCGGTGGGGCATCCCGCGACGCCTTCGGGAGCCGGCAGGAAGGCCGTCCCGAATTCGAAGGACGCGTTCTGCGTGATACCCGACAGGTCTCCCGTGGACGCGATCGTGGAGGCGATGAGACCGGCGGAGAAGTCGTTCGCGATATCGGTCGTCACCGCGGCGTACTTCTTGTCGTGGATCATGCGCTTCAGGAATTCACCTGCCGCAATCGTCTTCTCGTCGGTGAACTTCAGGTCCCATCCGTCGGAATAGGCACCACCGAAAGTCCAGATCGGGCCCTCGAAGGTCCATCCGAGGTAATCCTTGGCGTTGCCCCAGCCGTGCGCGAGCCTGCCGTCGCCGACCACCCCCTGGATGCGGGGACCCCACTCGTCGAACTCCTCCCAGGTGTCGGGTCCGCGATCGGGAAGTCCGGCCTGCTGCCACACCTGCTTGTTGTAGTAGAACAGCGGAGTCGACCGTGCGTACGGAAGAGCGAAGTGACTCCCCTCGTAGAGATAGTCCGCGAGCAGGGAATCGACGTAGTCGCCGGTGTCCACTCCCACCTCGCGGAACAGATCGTCGAGCGGGGTGATCGCACCGGTGATCGCATAGTTGAACCACCACACGTCCGACAGCACGACCACGTCGGGCAGGTCGCCGCCGGAGAGCGCGGCGTTGAACTTCTGTGAGACCTCCTCGTAGTTCTTGCCACCGTCGATGAGATCGACCGTGATGCCCGGGTTCGCGTCCTGGAACCGCCGGATCAGCTCCTTCTCCACGTCCTGGGATTTGCCGGGGTGGTTGGACCAGAAGCTGATCCGCGATGCATCGCCGGATACCGATCCCGTTCCCGAAGTCTGGGACGAGCCACCGCCCGTCCCTGCACATGCGGTCAGCGCAGCGCTCGCAGCCACGAGACCGGTCAGCCCGAGGAAACGACGCCTGTCGATGTTCCTGATGTCCATTCCCAACTCCCTGAGGATTCAGCCCTTGACCGCACCGGAGGTGAGGCCCTTGATCATGTGCTTTTGCAGCACAAGGAAAATCACGAGAATCGGCAGCATCGCGAGCACGGTGCCGGCCATGACCGGACCCCAGTTCGTGACACCGTCGTTGTTCTGGAGTTGTGTCAGCCCGATCGGTAACGGCGCAACGGATGCGTCGTCGGCCATCAGGAACGGCCATAGATACTCGTTCCACTCGTTCACGACGGTGATGAGCGCGAACGCGACCATGGTCGGGCCGGATACGGGGAGGACCACGCGCCACAGCAGCCGGAACGGGCCCGCTCCGTCCATCCGTGCGGCTTCGATGATCTCGGCCGGAATGGACAGGAAATGGTTGCGCATGAGGAACGTTCCGAAGGCCACGCCTGCCAACGGCACGATGATGCCCTGGAAGGTGTTGCGCCAACCCCAGTCCGCGACGAGCGCATAATTGGAGATGACGGTGATCTGGTTCGGCACCATCAGCGCGGCGATGATGCCGAGGAAGACGATGTTCTTGCCGGGGAACCGCAGGAACACGAGACCGAACGCACTGACAACTCCGAGGACGAACTTCACCGTCGCCAGTATCGTCGTGATGACGATCGAGTTGCGCAGGAACAACCCGAACGGCACAGATTCGGTTGCCTCCGTGTAGTTCTGCGGATGGAAGACGCTCGGCCACCAGGTCACCGGCAGCGTGTAGATGTCGGGCCGCTCCTTGAACGATGTCACGACAATCCAATACAAGGGCAGAGCCACCACCAGCAGCACGAGCACCATGGCGACATAGGCCAAAGCCGTGACGGCGCGCTCTCGTCTTCGGTGCGAACGCGTTTCGTCCGCGGGTGCGACCAGGTGCACGACAGACTTCTCCGCGACAGCGGTCACGAGTGACCTCCTCGGTCCATGATGCGCACCTGATAAACGGTCACCGCGAGCAGTACCAGGAACATGATGGTGGCAACGGTGGCGCCGTAGCCGGCACGGAAGTTGCGGAACGACTCGTCGTAGATCTGGTAGACCATCGTGGTCGTGCCGGTCCCCAACGGACCCCCACGAGTCATGACGTTGATGATGTCGAAGACCTGGAACGAATTGAGCAGCACGGTGATCGACAGGAAGTAGGTGGTGGGCCGCAATTGCGGAAGGACGACGCGCCGGAAGCTCGTTCCCCGGGAGGCACCGTCGATGGCAGCGGCTTCGCTCAACTCGGGCCGGAGTCCCTGCAGTGCAGCGAGATAGATGACGAATGTGTAGCCGAGATTCTTCCACATGTACGTCAGGGTCACCATCACCAACGCCCAGTTGGAGTCCTGGTAGAAGTCCGGCGTCGGAATTCCCACCCGGGTCAGGACGTCCTGCACCAGACCGAAGTTCGGATCGAAGACGAACTGGAAGGCGATTCCGACGGCCGCACCGGAGATGACGAACGGTGCGAACAGCGCCGACCGGACGAGATTGCGTCCATGGAGCCTACGGTCCAGAAGCAGTGCGAGCCCGAGTCCCAGTGCCATCGAACCGGCAACGGTCGCCACGGTGAACACGATGGTGTTGCCGACGATTTCCCAACTGTCGGGACGCGTGAACCATTCTCGGTAGTTGGCGAGTCCGACGAAGGTCGAGTTCGGGCTCGCGATGTTCCACTCGAAGAAGGAGAGCCGGATGTTGTCGGCGAGAGGCCGGTAGGTGAACAGGATCAACAGCGCGAGATTGGGCCCGACCAATGCCGCGAAGAGCGCGTAATCGCGCCACGGGCGGTGGCGGAGGCCGCGTTCGTGTTGCGGCAGGGTTCGTTCCGGATTCGGTGACACCGGAGCAGTGTGTGCCGACAGAACGAACCATGGGTTACGAAAGGGCGACGCCCCCTGCTATTCCGGACGAACGTTACGAACCGGAAGCAGGGGGCGTCGGAGATGTGCGTTGGTGTCAGAGATTCCAGTCGCCGAGACCGTCCCAGCCGTTGAGGGTTCCACCGGCCGTGTTCTGCACGATCACCGGATCGCCCTTCTTGGCGTTCTCGTAGAACCACTTGCCGTCCTCGGTGCTCACGTTGAGGCAGCCGTGGCTGACGTTGGTGTTGCCCTGCGCGCCGACCGACCACGGTGCGGCGTGGAGGAAGATGCCGCTGTTGGACATCCGCGTCGCGTACTCGACGTAGGTGCGATATCCCTCGGGGCTGTCGACGGGCACCCCGTAGGTCGACGAGTCCATGTACATGTCGCGGTACTTCTCACCGACGATGTACGTGCCGTTCGGGGTGTCGTGGCCGGGCTTGCCGAAGGACGTCGGCATGGTGCGGACGACCTCGCCGTTGCGGGTGACGGTGATGGTCTTGGTGTTGTTGTCGGCGACCGTCACCAGAGCGTCACCGATGGTGAACGACGACTGAGTGTCGCCGGCCTTCACGGTCACCGCGGTGTTCGCGGGCCAGAACTCGAACGGCTTCCAGCGGACCTGCGTGTTCGACGCCCAGTAGAAGTGCCCGTCGACGGGCGGCTGCGTGGTGATGCGGATGGCGCGTTCGGCGGCTGCACGATCTCCGACGGCCTCGTTGAAGCGGATGATGATCGGCTGCGCGACACCCACCGTCTCCCCGTTCGACGGGTTGACGGACGGAGCGGAGAACGGGGCGGCCGGCTCGGGAGCGAGCTGGGGCGGAAGCTGCGGCGGCGTCACCCCGGGCGGCGTGAGCCCTTCGATCAGCTCTTGGACACTCGGCACCTCGGGCCCACCGGGCCACAGCGGTGCCGCGCTCGCAGGACCGGCGGTGGCCAGTGCCACGGCGGCTGCGCCCACGAGTGCAGCACCGATCCGCGCAGATCGGCGGCCCGTGCGGCGACCGTTCGACAAAGCTCGCTTTTCGAACATTCCACAACCCATCGTTCAGCGGTGCGCCGCGCCTTACTTCCCCTGCGCGGCGTGCTCGTACCCATTCATTAGACACAGGACGGTTACGGACGGGCAATTCGAATGCGGACGGTCTCGGCGTTTTCCCAGTTCAGCGGACCGAGTGGTCTATTACGAATGCGGACGGCCACGGCGCGGGTGAACGGATATCACCCGCGCCGCAGACCCGCGGTCACACCATTTCCGGGACGTCGAGGTGGGCGATGACGAGCTCGAACTCACCGGTATCGAGCACCCTGGCGCCTGCTGCCCGAGTCACCTCGGAGCGGATGTCGTCGACATGTGCTCTGGTGCGGTCCATCGCCTCGGCACTGTCGAACGTCAACGAGGTCACCCCGCGACCACCGGCACGGTCGAGCATCAGACTGGCGCTGCAGAAACCCTCGAGTTCCTCCATCCGCGGCAGCGCGGCCATCTTCCACATGTCCACACCGCGATCCACCTGCGCGGGATCGATGTCGACCCAGGTGACACTGCAGCAGGACCCACGGGTCGAGTGGTGATCGCGGTGCATGACGGCGATCTCCCAGTTGGCCACGTCCGTGGTGGCATGGAACATCCGGGCCGCCTCGTCCCGGAGCATGCGGGCCATGCCTTCGCTGGAGCGCAACACGTCCTCGTCCCGCCAGGAGCTGGTGGCGATGCATCGGCCCGAGCCGCGGTCGATCAGCAGGGACAGCCCCAGGCAACCGTTCATGTCCGCCAGGGCAGGCATCACGATGTCGCGTACGTGCTTGATCCCGGCGTCGATGTACGACGGATGCGCATGAATTGTGGTGGAGCGTGCAAACACGATCGGCACCCCTCTCCTCAGGGCGGCGCCGACGCGGCGTCGCCGGTCGTTTCGGCGCGACCCCCCACCCGAAACCACCCGTGTTCACACTGCTCCCCTACTCGGCCGTAGGCAATAGACGGACAGCGTGTGTCTGTCACCCTCGAAGGGTGGCGGCCTCGAACGGCATCGACCGCATCGGTCCCGGAGACCTGATCGAACTCGTCTCGGACGTGGGACGGGTACCCATGAATGTCGGTGCTGCGATCTTCTTCGCCGGTGAGAACCTGACGAACCCCACGACACTGATGACCGTGCTCGCCGAACGCCTCGTCCGGATTCGACGCCTGCGGCAATGCCTGATCGAGCCGGCCTTCGGACTCGGGCGTCCCTACTGGCTCGACCACGCCCACTTCGACATCGATGCCCACTTCTCCCAGTTGCGGTGCCCCGGTCCCCGCCACAGGGACGCCGCACTGACGCTCGCCGCGGACGCCCTTACCCGGCCGCTGCCCCGATCGCAGCCGTTGTGGCGCGCGCTGCTCGTCACCGACATCGCGGACCCGAACGGGCACACGGCGTTGGTGATGGTGCTGCACCACGTCCTGGCCGACGGGATCGGTGGTCTGTCGATCCTGGCGCATCTCGTCGACGGCACGGACAGCACACCGCCCATGCCCGAACAGCGCGCTTCAACGCAACCAACCAGACGAGAGTTGTTCTACGACAATGCAATCGGTCACTTGCGGGCGCTCCGCCGGGCACCGCGAGCCGTCGCACGTCTTCCTGCAGCATGGACAGAACTCGGGAGGGGCGCCGGCGGACGTGCCCCGCGGTGTTCGTTGAACGCGCCCATCGGGTCTCGTCTGGCGCTCGAGACCGTCGAGGTGGATCTGGACACGCTCCGTCGGGCGGGACGGCAGTGGGACGCAACGATCAACGATGTGCTGCTGGTCGCCGTCGGGGGCGCCCTCGCCACCATCCTGCACAAGCGCGGCGAGTTCCCGTCCGAGCTGATGATCTCGGTGCCGGTCTCCGCCCGCACCGCTGCCACGGGTGGGCAACTGGGCAATCGCGTCGGCGTCATGCCCGTCCGGGTACCGCTGGACGGGACCCCGGAGCACCGGTCGGTATCCGTCTCCCGCACGACCCGACTGCAGAAGGCGAACGTGCGGGGCCTGTCTGCCGAACTACTGGGTCCGGTCTTCCGCGCCCTTGCGGCCGTCGGGGCGTTCCGCCGGTTCGTGGACCGGCAGCGCCGGGTCAACTCGTTCCTGTCCGACCTGCCGGGACCGTCGTCGACGCTCACCGTTGCAGGAGTGCCTGTCGCGTCGATGGTGCCGATGATCGTCACCACGGGCAACGTCGCGGTCGCTTTCGCGGCCCTGTCCTATGCCGGCACGCTGACCGTGGCGGTCGTCGTCGACCCCGATCTCGTCCCCGAACACCGTGACCTCACGGAGGCCCTGCGCGAACAGTTCCGCTCGATCGTCGCCTCCGCACAGTGACTGCCGGCCGCTCCGATATGGCGGTCGGGAACCGAGGAGCGGAGTACCTTGCTGTGCATGTCGGAGGAGATCGCCGAGATCCGTACCCTCGCCGATGCCCGTAAGGTGTTGGCATCGCAACCGTTCAGCGTCCTGATCGGAGCCCGTCTGACCGAGTACGAGCGCGGCCGGGCAGTCCTGGAAATACCGCTCAGGGAGGAACTGCTCCAGCAGTTCGGCTTCGCGCACGGAGGTGTTCTGGCCTACGCGGCCGACAATGCGCTCACGTTCGCCGCAGGCACGGCCCTCGGGCCGTCGATCGTGACGACCGGCATGAGCCTCGACTACCTGCGGCCCGCCGGGGGCGCACTCCTACGCGCGGTCGCCACGATCGTCAGCACCAGTCGCAGGCAGGCACTGTGTCGTTGCGAGATCTACGCCGTCACCGAGGACGGGACGGAGAGGATGTGTGCGGCGGCGCAGGGCAGTGCTCGCCTGATCGATCTGAATCGTTGAGCGGGACAATCTGTTCCACCCTCCGTTCAGAGACCGAAGATCCTCGCCAGTCGCGCATCGGAGTCGTACAGGGCGTCGGTGTCGAAAGTGGATGCGGAGCTGAGCACCTCGTTCGCCCCGGTGGAGACGAGCAGTTTTTCGAGCCCTTCGGCCACCTGATCCTCGGTGCCGGCCAGCGAACCCTTCGCGGTCTCGTCGACGATGCGGCGGCGCCGCTCGGTCATCGGCTGCCGGCGGATCTCCTCGATCGGGGACAGCGGCGGGAACGCCCCCTCTTCGCGTGAGACGGCCATCGCCCAGGCCTCCGGAAGCTGCAGCTCCCGAGCCTCGGCTTCGGTGTCGGCGATGAGGATGTCCAGGCCGACGACAACATAGGGCTCAGCGCCGGGTGTGGCCGGGCGGAAGTCGGCGCGATAACGGTCGAACGGTTCCGATCCCTGCCGCAGAAGCGGTCCGGCGACGACGACGGGCAGGCCCAGACGCGCCGCCAGCCGCATACCCTGCCCGGTGCCGAGGACGAAGATCGGAGGCGGCTCGGACAGTCGAGGACGCACCGTCACTTCGGCGGTGCCGTGCAGATAACCGCGCAGTTCCTCGATGTCGGCGGCGAAGTCGTCCGCGTCGGCCTTGTGGGTCCGCAGCGCATCGCGCACAGGCGCGGTGAATCCGAGGGAACGACCGACACCCAGATCGATCCGTCCGGGGTGCATCGCTTCGAGCATCGCGAACTGTTCGGCGACGACGATCGGTTGATGGTTGGGCAGCATGACGCCGCCGGATCCCACCCGGATCCGGCTCGTCCGCTCCGCGATCGTGCCGATGAGCAGCGGTGGAGCTCCCGACGCGATGCCTGGGACGGCGTGGTGCTCGGCCACCCAGAAGCGGTGGTAGCCGGCCGCCTCGGCGAGTTCGGCGCGACGCAGGGTCTGCTGCAATGCGGCAGCGTCCCGCTGCCCCTCCCGGGTCCGGGAGCGGTCCAGCAACGACAACGCCACCTGCACGGTCGTCTCAACACCGCGACCGTCCCGGATCTTCCCTGCAGGTCAGGGATCTTCGGGACCCCAAGGGCGTCCGGCTGCGATCCAGTCCCCGTGGAAGTGGAGTTGCCCGTGCTCCGAGGCCTTCTGCGCCGCGGCGACACCGTGTGCATCGGCGAGGTACAGCAGGAGATCGGCGATCGCGTCTCCGACCGCGACGACCTGGTCGCGGGCATCACCCGCTCGGATCGCCATCTCGGCGAGTACGCGCCCGGTACCGATCGCCCCTGTCACCGCGGCCGGTCGTTGCGGGTGGTCGCCGTGCAGCGACGACACGGGACGACTCCGTGTTCACCCAGCTCCGCCAGGTACAGCGCGTCGCTCCACGGCACGTGCGGAACGCGGTCGAGTCGGGCACGGGAGAGCGGCACCCCGCACAGGGTCTGATTGGTGCCGGGCGTCCATGCGTGGGTGTCGCCGGACGGGTAGCGGGTCCCGTCGGTATCGATCCATCGGCCCGACGCAGCGACCGCCGGGGGGGAGTGCTGAGCCATGGGTCCGGGTTCCCGCCACCGGACGGGATTACTCGATCCGCGACGCTGCGAGCATCTCCTCGATCGAGACGAACTTCAGGCGCGAGCGTCCCGCCGCCGATCCGCGGGCCTTCTCCTGCTTGTCGATCTGCAGCCAGCCCCGGTAATCGATGTGCTCCGGACGCCGCTCGGCCACCAGCGCCGCCAACTTCTCCCGATCGGCGACCGGCTCGGGCAGCTTGCCCTCGACGAAATCGTCGAGGATCTTCTCGACCGTTTCGGCAGAGCACTGCTTGTTGGTGCCGATCACGCCGCTGGGACCACGCTTGATCCAACCGGCGGTGTAGACACCGGGCACCGGTGCTCCGGCCTCGGCGTCGGTCACCCGGCCGCCCTCGTTCGGGATGACCCCGCGCCGCTCGTCGAAGGGCAGACCGGCCGGCGCGGTGCCGCGGTAACCGATCGAACGCAGCACCAATCCCGCCTCGAGGATTTCGGTCTGTCCGGTCGGGCGGGCCTCGAGACGGCCGTCGACCTCGACCAGTTCGTTGCGCTCGAGGGTGATCGATTCGACAACACCGTCGCCGGAGATCTCCACCGGCGAGGCGAGATAGCGCAGCACGACCCGCTTGTTGCCCTCGGTGGGAGTGCGCTGCGCGAAGCCCTCGACCTGCCGCACCTTGAGCGTCAGGCGGGGTTCGACCTCCGGATCGTCGATCAGCGCGCGGCTGACCGGGTCGAGTTCGACCTCGACCGGGTCGACGACCACATCGACACCGGGCAGCGAGCCGAGCGCGAGCAGCTCCGGGTTGGTGTAGGCGGCCTGCGCCGGGCCGCGCCGGCCCACGACCACGACCTCGCGGATGTTCGACTTCCGCAGCGCCTCGAGCGCGTGCTCGGCGATGTCGGTGCGCGCGAGCTCGTCGGGGTCCATCACCAGGGCTCGCGCGACGTCCAGGGCGACGTTGCCGTTGCCGATGATCACCGCGCGTTCGGCCGACAGATCGAAGGTGTGGTCGGCGAAATCAGGGTGTCCGTTGTACCAGGCGACGAACTCGGTCGCGGCGCGGCTGCCCACGAGGTCCTCTCCCGGGATACCCAGCGTGCGGTCGCCTGCGGCACCGACGGCGTAGATCACGGCGTGATGGTGCGCGAGCAGTTCCTCGTGGGTGATGTGGGTGCCGACCTCGACGTTGAAATAGCACTGGGTGTTCTTGTGGCCGATGGCGCTGCGGAAGAGGTCGCCGACTCCCTTGGTGCTCTGATGATCGGGGGCCACACCGGCACGCACGAGCCCGTAGGGGGTAGGCAGGCGGTCGAAGATGTCGACCTGCACCGCCGAGTGCGTCACCAGATCCATCGCGGCATAGCACGCCGCAGGACCCGAGCCGACGATCGCCACCCGCAGCGTGCCCAGCTCGGCGGGCAGCTTGCGGCGCGTGCGCAGCTCGGGCCAGTCCGGTCCGATCGGGTAGCGACGGTAGTACTCGGCGTTGATCTCGAGATACGGCTCCTGCGCCGGCGTGAGTTCGTTGTCGGCGGCGATCGCATCCACCGGGCACTCGTCGACACAGGCCCCGCAGTCGATGCACGTGTCGGGATCAATGTAGAGCATCTCCGTGGTCGCGAAGGGTGCTTCGTCGGGTGTCGGGTGGATGCAGTTGACCGGGCAGACCTCGACACACGAGGCGTCGTTGCAGCACGCCTGGGTGATTACATAAGCCACAGTTGTACCTGCCTACAGTGCCGATTCCGGACAACGAACGGGCCTCAGACTAGTACACGTTCCAGTTTCGGTCGAGAACCACGTTCTCGAAACGAGATCATCGAATTTCCGGCTGTCGAGGTGCCTCAGATGTCCGTTTCGGCGCTCGATTCGATGCGGAAACCGATTTTGAGAGTGACCTGCGTGTGGGCCACCCGGCCGTCGTCGATGTGGCCCCGGATGTTGACCGTCTCGAACCACTCGAGATGCCGCGTGGTCTCCGCTGCTCGCGCCACCGCTTTCGCGATCGCGTCGTCGACTCCCGTCGTCGACGATCCGACGACCTCGATCACCCGGTAGACATGGCTCATGGCTGAACTCCTCGAATCGACGATGCTCCGATTCGGATCGTCCCGCCCTCGAGGGACCCCCGTCCCCGGAACCACGAAAATGACAGAAAGATTCAGGCACGACGCGCGAGCGACCGGGCGAGTTCGCCCAGCCGCGCCAGACGCAGGTCCCCGAGCGGGATCGCGCCGGCACCGAGCCGGTTGGTGACGAAGGCGAGCGACAGACCGGTGTCGAGATCAGCGTACGCCCCCGAGCCACCCACTCCGTAGTGCCCGAGCGCACCACGCGGACGCTGGATGCTCGCGAAGATGGGCTGGTGGTAGCCGAGCCGCCACGCCATCGGCACACCGAGCACGTAGTCCCGGCTGCGCACCCGCACGCGCGACATCTCGTCGATCGTGGTGGCGTCGAGGAACTTCACGCCGTCGATCGTCCCGCCGGCGGCTATCGCCCCGTACATACGCGCGAGCGAGCGGGCGGTGAACACACCGTTCCAGCCCGGCATCACCGAGTCGTGCACGGCCGGGTCGCCGACGAGCCTGTCGAAGCCGTCGGGCATCGCGGCCTCGGCGAGACCGCGGGTCGGTTCGAGTCGCGACAGGACCGCGGCGCTCGCACCCCAGTGCAGGCCGACCGGGGCGAGCCGCGGGAAGAGCTTCGCGATACGGCCCCGTTCGTCATGAGGCACGCGGTACCAGAAATCGGGATCGCCGAGGGGCCGGGCGATCTCCTGCTCCACGACCTCCACGAAGGGCAGACCGGTCACCCGCTGCACGAGTTCGGCGACGAGCCATCCGTAGGTGACGGCGTGGTAGCCCGAGCCGCGTCGCCGCCGTCGATCCGGTGCCGCCTGCTCGAGTGCCGCGACGGTCGTCTCGTAGTCGAGGATCCCGCGCGTCCCCGGAACCAGACCGCGCACCCGGTGCAGGCCGGATCGGTGGGTCATGACGTCCGCGACGGTGATGTCATCTTTGCCGTTCGCGGCGAACTCCGGCCAGTACTGCGCAACGGGCGCGAAGTAGTCGATCACTCCGCGCTCGGCCAGACGGTGCACGACGGTCGACGCCACGCCCTTGCCGGTCGAGAACGACAACGCCATGGTGTCGCGGCTCCACCGCTTGTCGGGGGCCGACCAGCCGGACCAGATGTCGAGGACCTTCTCACCGTGGAGATAGGCGGTGAGTGCGCCGCCGCCGTCCCGGGGCCGCTTGTACAGCGAGAAGAACGCGTCGGCCAGCCGCAGGAATCGCGCATCGACGACCATCTCGGTCGGCGCCGCCGGGCCCGGCCGGGCGTCGATCCGCCCCGGGACGTGCACCGGTGCGAACGACGCTGTCGCCCCGGCAGGTTCGAAGACTGCTCCGGTCGTCATCGCGACACCTCCATCGGCATGTGCGACAGGCTACGACGACACGGAACGTAAAGGAAGGGTTTACGTACAGTCTGTCTGTCGAGGATCCCGGCGAGACGCGCCGAATCTACGGCAGGGGCGACGGCGGCGTCTGCGCGCCAGGAGTGAAGTACCGGAAGTCGCCCAGCACGACACACCCGCGTGCGGCCTCGAGTTCGAACGCGGCCGCCGCCGTGCCCTCGCACAACACCGGATCGTCGGCGTCGCCCACATAGGCCTGCGACTGCGGACCCGCGGCGACGACCGCCGTGCCCGGACTTTCGAGCACACCGAGCGCCAGGGCCTCCTCCCCCACGCCGATCGCGAACAGCCGTCCCGACGTGCTTTCCCCGGCGCCGACACCGCCGTCGAATCCGGCGGCCACCACCTGTGCGGCACTGCGGGCATCGGCGAATCCCACGCCCCGCTCGGCATAGCTCCACGCCTCGGCGGTGCCGTCGGTGGACGCACCACACGCTTCGCCCCCGTCGATCTGCACGATCTCGGCCGGGGCACCCGGCGGTGCCGTGCACGTCGTGGCCGCGGACGCGGTCTGAGGAATGAGGAAACCGACCCCGATGGCGGCAGCGAATACTGCCCCGACGCCGAGAACCCGACCGGACGCCCACGAGCGAATCACGACATCGACCCTTCCGAACCTCGAGTGACTGTTCTCTCGGACAGTTTATGGACTCGCACCTCGGGAGGACTCATACTCGAGGTCACGACAGGGACGCGATTCCCCGAACGTTCCGGTTCACGTGTCCTTTGCCCGGTCGGTGTCGCGGGACGGTTGGACGCGCTTCCGCTCCCCCGGCATCTTCGGGTGATTCGGCGGATACGGCAGGTCGCCGATACCGTTCGCCTCGTCCCGTTCGGCCATCTCGAGCAGAACGTCCAGCGAGTGCGCATGCGCATCGAGATCCGCCATCGGATCGCCGCGCTTCGCCAGCAGATCCGGCACCGTGGCGATCGTGAAGTCGTCAGGTTCGGCGTCGACCAGCTCGTCCCAGGTCAGCGGAGTCGAGACGGTCGCGATCGGGGTGCGACGGACCGAGTAGGCCGAGGCGATCGTCTTGTCGCGCGCGTTCTGGTTGTAGTCGAGGAAGAGCCGCTCTCCGCGCTCCTCCTTCCACCACGCCGTCGTCGCCCGCCCGTCGCTGCGCCGCTCGATCTCACGCATGAGCGCGATCCCCGCACGACGGACTCCGACGAAATCCCATTCGGGCACGATCCGCAGATAGATGTGGAGTCCCCGCCCACCGGACGTCTTGGGATATCCGGCGAGTCCCAGTTCGTCGAGAAGCGGGCGCACGACCTCCAGCGCCACGGCCCGCGCGTCGCCGAAATCGGTTCCCGGTTGCGGGTCGAGGTCGATGCGCAATTCGTCGGGACGGTCGGTGTCGCCGCAGCGCACCGGCCACGGATGGAAGGTCACGCACCCGAGATTGGCCGCCCACACCACGTCGGCAGCCGAACACACACGCAGCGCATCGGCGGTACGCCCCGACGGGAACGTGATCTCGCAGGTCGCCACGTGGTCGGGTCGCTTGACCGGTGCCCGCTTCTGATAGATCTCCTCCCCCTCGATGCCGTCGGGAAAGCGCTGCAGATGCGTCGGCCGATCGCGCAGAGCCGTCAGGATCGGTGCGTCGAACTCGGTGGCGACCCTGCGGTAGTACTCCACGAGGTGCCGCTTCGTGCCACCCGCGGCGCCGAGCTGCGGGAAGTAGATCTTGTCGGGGTTCGACAACCGCACGGGCGTGCCGTCGACGTCCAACTCCTCCGCGGGCGAACGCTTCGTGGCCATATCAGTCCTCCGTCCGGTCGAGCACATCCGACAGGTCGTAGCGCACCGGCACCTCCAGCTGGTCGAACGTGCAGCTCTCGGGGTCACGGTCGGGACGCCACCGCAGGAACTTCGCTGCGTGCCGGAACCGCATCCCCGCTCCCGACACACCTTCCATCTGGTCGTACGCGACCTCCACGACACGTTCGGGACGCAACGGCACCCAGCTGCGGTCCACCGCCGAACGCCACCGCGTCGGTTCACCCTGCTCGACGACGTCGTCCCCGAGTCGCAGCGGTTGCAGTTCGGCGAGCAGTTCCTCGCGCCGCTCCCGCGTGAACGCCGAGGCTCCGCCGACCATCGCGAGTTCGCCGTCGTGATAGAGCCCGAGCAGCAACGACCCGATGCCCTCGACGCTCTTGTGCATGCGGTAGCCCATGAGGACGCAGTCGGCGGTGCGGGCATGTTTGAGCTTGAGCATCTCCCGCTTGTCGGGCACATAGAGCCCGTCGAGTCGCTTGGCGATCACGCCGTCGAGGCCGGCCCCTTCGAACTCCTCGAACCAGCGGCGGGCGGTATCGGTGTCGGTCGTGGCCACCGTGACATGACAGCTCTTACCCCCGCCGATCTCGGACCGCAGCCGCGCGCGCCGCTCCGCGAACGGGGTCTCCATGAGATTCTCGTCGGCGAGAGCGAGCAGATCGAAACCGACGAACACGGCCGGTGTCTGCTCGGCGAGCATCGTGACCCGGCTGGCGGCCGGATGGATCCGCTCGGACAGCGCCTGCCAGTCGAGTCGGGTGCGGCCGTCGTGTTCGCGCGGGACGACGATCTCCCCGTCGACCACGCACCTGCGGGGCAGTTCGGCGCGCGCGGCGTCGGCGAGTTCCGGGAAGTAGCGCACGAGGTCCTTGCCTCCGCGCGAGCCGAGAACCACCTCGTCACCGTCGCGGAAGACGATCGCCCGGAACCCGTCCCATTTGGGTTCGTAGGACCACTCGTCGGGACCGTCTTCGGGTTGGGAGGGGACGGTGGAGGAGACCTTGGCGAGCATCGGGGCGAGCGGCGGCACCACAGGCAGGTCCATGCGGCACATCGTTCCACCCTGTACGGGTACCGGCAGCACTTCCGTAGGCTCTTCGACCATGAACATTCTCCGAGGGGCGGCCGGTGCCGCGATGGCGTTGGCGGCAGCAGGGGTGCTCGGAGGATGCGCGACCCAGGTCGAAGGGCAGGCCGTGCCCGCCGCGAACGCCCTGGACACGTCCACGGCGCCGTCCTTCTCCCTACCCACCACGACCCCGTCGGCGTCGTCGTCGACCGAGTTGAGCGTCGACGTCGCAGCCGGCGAATGCGTCGCGCTCGGCGGCACGGTCGACGACGCGACCATCGACTACGCGGTGTGCGGCAGCCCGAGCTCGAATTACAAGGTCGTCGACGTCGTCGATGCCAGTGCCATGTGCCCCGGCGACATCGACCAGACCTACTACGAGTCCTTCGGCGGCATCGAGGTCGGCGCGTTGTGTCTCGACATCGACTGGGTGGTGGGCGACTGCATCGACCTCGGCGGCGAGGATCCGCAGCGCATCGACTGCGGTGAGCCCGCGGTCCAGGGCGAGGAGGTCACCGAGATCCTGCTCGACACCTCCGACGTGAACGACTGCTCCACGTCCGAGGGGGGGTTCGTGTACCGGGAACGCAACTTCGTGGTCTGCACCGACACCATCTGAGGTTCTCTCCTTGTGCGGATGCCCGTCGCGGCCGCGACGGAGCATGTCGGTGCCTCCCGCAACAATGCGTTCGACAGATCATCATCCGACGGACGCGAGGACGGAACATGACGCACTGGCCGGACAGACCGATCTGCGCGTTCGATCTCGAGACCACCGACCGGGATCCCCGCAACGCCCGCATCGTCACGGCATGCGTCGCGACCTTCGACGGCGACCGCATCGACACACGCTCGTGGCTGCTCGACCCGGGTATCGCGATACCCGAGGAGACCACCGCGATCCACGGCATCACCACCGCCCACGCCCGCGCCGAAGGACTCGACTATCTCGAGGGATACAAGCAGATCCGGCAGGCCGTGAGCGACGCGTGGGCGCGCGGCCACATCGTCGTCGCATTCAACGCCAGCTACGACCTGACGGTCCTCGACGCCGAAGGACGCCGGCTCGGCCTGACGGGGCTCGACATCGGCACGGTCGTCGACCCGTACGTCATCGACCGGGAGATGGACCGCAGCCGGCCCGGCAGGCGCACACTGCAGGCGGTGTGCGAGGCGTACGGGGTGTCGCTGCCGAATCCGCACGAGGCCGAGGCCGACGCGCTCGCCGCCGGCCACCTGACCCGCGCGCTCGTGGCGAGATTCCCCGAGCTCGCCGAACTCGACATCATGGCCGATCAGGCCGCCTGGCACGCCGAACGGCAACGCAGCTTTGCCGAGTACCTGCGCGGGCTGGGTCGCGAGGTCGTCGACGTCGACGACAGCTGGCCCGTCCGGCTCCCCACGCCGGTGGGTACCGATGTCCTCGAGCGTCCCGCGACCGAGACGAAGTTCCGGCGCGCGCTGAGCGCAATCCGCGAGTTCTTCCGGCGACTGCGCCGCCGCTGATCAGGAGTGCGGTCGATCAGGGCAGCAGTCCCTGCCGCCGCGCCTCGACGACCGCCGCGTGCCGACTGCGCACATCGAGTTTGTCCATGGCGTTGCGCAGATAGGTCTTCACCGTCTCCACGCGCAGCGACAACCTGTCGGCGATCTCCGCGTTGCGGCAGCCCAGCGCCACATGGCTCAGCACGTCGTGCTCGCGCGCGGTCAGATGCGTCCGCGGGTGCGATACGCCGTCGCGCGCCCGGGTCAAGGTCTCCTCGACCGTTCGTACCTGTTCCCTGATCGACGGATCATCGGTCCGAGCCGCGATCGCCCGCAACGCGACGAGACTTTCCGTCAGCGCTTCGGAGACGGAGGCAGGTACGGTGGCGCCGTGCGCGGCCCGCGTGTTCCCGATCAGCGACACGCGGCGATCGACCTCGTCGCGGATCTCGATCTCCCGCGCCAGCTCCGCGGCCGACCGCACGACCTTCTCCGCCACGACGTCGCCGATGGACCGGTTGACCCTCAGCCCGCCGTAGATCGCCGCCCGGGTGCGTCCGCGCACCACGACCGGCACGGCGAGCAACGACTCGATTCCCTCACCCGCGACCTGCCGGTCGTAGTGGTGGGTGATGTGCGGGGAGGTGAAGTAGTCGGCGACCGCGCCGGGACGTTGTTCGACGACCACCCGACCGCCGAGTCCGCGTTCGGCGGCGATCACCAGATTGCGCAGGGCACGACCGCGGGTTCCGACGAATCCGGACAGGACCACGTCCGAGCCCTGCACCACGCCACCGAAGAGCACCGGTAGTTCCGTCGTCGCCTCGAGGTCGCGCAGCGTGGCGCGGAGGGTGTCGAGATCGTCGGGACGCAACACATCCGGCACGGCGACATCCATCGATTGCTCCTACTCTTCCCTCCGAACACCCACTTTCGAGGGTAGAGGGGCCAGTTCCACGATTTGTAACCTGCACATCGCCCGGTGTTGCAACGATCACAGAAGACGCCGGAATCCGAGTAGGCCACCCCGGAGGTATCCGTGTCCATCGCCCCCGTCCGTCCCGGCTCGACCGGAGCCGCGAACTACAGCCAGATGAGCCCGCTGCGCTTCCTCGAACGGTCCGCGGCGGTGTTCCCGGATCGCACCGCGATCATCCACGGCGACCGCACGTACACCTACGCCGAGTTCGCCGACGAGGCGCAGCGGCTCGCGCGCGTGCTGCGCAGCCGTATCGAGCCGGGCGACAAGATCGCGTACCTGACTCCGAACGTGCCCGAGATGCTCATCGCGCATTTCGCGGTTCCGCTCGCGGGCGGTGTGCTGGTCGCGCTGAACTCGCGCCTGGCCGGGCCGGAACTCGAGTACATCCTCGACCACTCCGAGACGAAGCTGCTGTTCGTCGACTCCGAACTGCTCGGATCGGTCGCGAACGTCCGCGACAACGTTCCCGGCGTCGCCGAGATCATCGAGGTCCCCGACTCCACCGTGCCGGCTCCGGATGTCCCCGCCGGAGTGGCTACCGCTCGGTACGACGAGTTCCTCGCGCAGGCCGACTCGCTCGATGCGACGCCGCTGCCGTGGAGCGTCGACGACGAGCTCGGCGTCATCACCCTCAACTACACCTCGGGCACGACCGGCAAACCCAAGGGCGTGATGTACACCCATCGCGGCGCGTACCTGAACTCGCTGGGCGAGACCTTCCACAACAGCTTCGACGGGCAGAGCAAGTATCTGTGGACACTGCCGATGTTCCACTGCAACGGCTGGTGTACGCCCTGGGCGGTGACCGCTGCGGCGGGCACCCACATCTGCCTGCGGGCGGTGCGGGCCGACGCGATCTGGGATGCCATCGACAACCTCGGTGTCACCAACCTGTGCGGTGCGCCCGCGGTGTGCTCGACCATCGCGAACGCCGAGCAGGCTCATCCACTCGACCGTCCGTTGCGGATCACCACGGCCGGCGCGCCGCCGTCGCCGACGGTGATCGCCCAGCTCGAACAGATCGGCATCACGGTTGTCCACGTCTACGGACTCACCGAGGTGTACGGCCCGTACACGATCTGCGAGTACCAGGACAGCTGGGACGACAAGCCGGCCGACGAACGCGCCGCGCTGCTCTCCCGTCAGGGTGTGGGCATGCTGCAGGCCGAGACCGCGCGGGTCGTCGACGAGGACATGAACGACGTGCCCGCCGACGGCGAGACCATGGGCGAGATCGTGCTGCGCGGCAACAACGTCATGCTCGGCTACTACAAGGACCCGGACGCGACCGAGGAGGCGTTCCGCGGCGGCTGGTTCCACACCGGCGACCTCGGCGTGATGTACCCGGACGGATACATCCAGCTCAAGGACCGCGCAAAGGACATCATCATCTCCGGCGGCGAGAACATCTCGACCGTGGAGGTCGAGCAGGCGATCGTCAGCCACCCGGCGGTGCTCGACGTCGCGGTCGTCGGCGTTCCGGACGAGAAGTGGGGTGAGCGTCCCAAGGCGTTCGTGATCCTGAAGAAGGGCGAATCGGTCACGGCCGAGGAGATCATCGACTACACGCGCACGCTGCTCGCCGGGTACAAGGTGCCGCGCGACATCGTCTTCCCGCTGGAGCTGCCCCGCACCTCGACCGGCAAGATCCTGAAGTTCGAGCTGCGATCGGCCGAAGCCGCCGAGGGGTGAGCCGACCCCTCACGACTGCATTGGATACTCGACGCCATGACATCCGGTACCGGTAACAGCACCCGTCGCCTCGATTCGACGGGCCCCGATCCCGCCCAGTTCCGGGTGCATGTCGTCACGCAGGCGATCCGTTTGTTCTCCGAGTTCGGCTACGAGTCGACCACCGTCGAGCAGATCGCCGCGGCCGCAGGGGTGTCGCGGCGGACCTTCTTCCGGCAGTTCCGGTCGAAGGAGGACGTGATCTTCGCCGATCACGAGTCGCTGCTCGAGCAGGTCGCCGAGTACCTCTCGCAGGATTTCGACGATCCGTGGGCGGCGGCCTGCGAGGGGGCCAAGCTCGTCTTCGGGCACTTCCGGGACCGGCGCGAGCTGGCGGTGTGGCGGTATCGGGTGGTGCAGCGGGTGCCGGCGCTGCGGGAGCGCGAACTCGTCACCACCTACCGCTACGAGCGGTTGTTCACCGACTTCCTGCGCGCCGCCGTCCCGACGGAGAAGCCGGTGCGCACCGTCAGCTTCGCGGCGGCGATGACCGCCACGCACAATTTCGTGTTGCGCGCGATGATCCGCGGCGACGAGACCGCCACTGCCGAACGCCTCGAGCAGGAGCTGCTCGAGCTCCGCCGCACGTACGGGGTGGTTCCGGTGCCCGAAGGCGCGACGAACGGGAAGGTCGCGCCGGCTCCGCCGGCGGTCGCGGTGGTGACCTATCCGGCCCACCTGACACCGGCCGAGATCGCCGAGCAGGTTCGGCTCCAACTCGAAGGCGCACAGCAGCGCCGTTGACCTGGCACTGAGTGCCGTGGTTACAATCGACTCATTCCGTCACGTCGCGAACCCTCGCCCCGATATCGTCGAGGGAGCTACGTTCGCAAATCTGGCACCGCGTGCCGTTAGGAGTCCGCCGTCATGGCCCTCAATCCCGACTTCGATCTGTTCAAGCTCTCCGAGGAGCACGACGCGCTGCGCGAGGCCATCCGCGCGCTCGCCGAGAAGGAGATCGCGCCCTACGCCAAGGACGTCGACGAGAACTCCCGCTTCCCGCAGGAAGCCCTCGACGCCCTCAACAAGTCGGGCTTCAACGCCATCCACGTGCCCGAGCAGTTCGAAGGCCAAGGCGCCGACTCGATCGCCGCCTGCATCGTCATCGAAGAGGTCGCCCGAGTATGCGGCTCCTCCTCGCTGATCCCCGCCGTCAACAAGCTCGGCACCATGGGCCTGATCCTCCGCGGCTCCGACGAACTCAAGGCCAAGGTCCTCCCCGACATCGTCAACGGCGCGATGGCCTCCTACGCGCTGTCCGAGCGCGAAGCCGGCTCCGACGCCGCCTCCATGCGCACCCGCGCCAAGGCCGACGGCGACGACTGGATCCTCAACGGCTCCAAGTGCTGGATCACCAACGGTGGTAAGTCCACCTGGTACACCGTCATGGCCGTCACCGACCCCGAGAAGGGCGCCAACGGCATCTCCTCCTTCATGGTCCACAAGGACGACGAGGGCTTCGTCGTCGGACCGAAGGAGAAGAAGCTCGGCATCAAGGGCTCCCCCACCGCCGAGCTGTACTTCGAGAACTGCCGCATCCCCGGCGACCGCATCGTCGGCGAGCCGGGCACCGGCTTCAAGACCGCTCTCGCGACCCTCGACCACACCCGCCCCACCATCGGTGCGCAGGCCGTCGGCCTCGCCCAGGGCGCCCTCGACGCGGCGACCGCCTACGTCAAGGACCGCAAGCAGTTCGGCCGCCCGATCTCCGACAACCAGGGTGTGCAGTTCATGCTCGCCGACATGGCGATGAAGGTCGAGGCCGCACGCCTGATGGTCTACACCTCCGCCGCTCGCGCCGAGCGCGGCGAGCCCAACCTCGGCTTCATCTCGGCCGCCGCGAAGTGCTTCGCGTCGGACGTCGCCATGGAGGTCACCACCGACGCCGTGCAGTTGTTCGGTGGCGCCGGCTACACCACCGACTTCCCGGTCGAGCGCATGATGCGCGACGCGAAGATCACGCAGATCTACGAGGGCACCAACCAGATCCAACGCGTCGTCATGTCGCGCGCGCTGCTGCGCTGACACCGGTCGCGTAGGTTACCCCCGGAACATCGAAGCGATCAGGAGTTACCGCAGTGGCAGTGGAAAAGGTAGGCGTGATCGGTGGCGGCACCATGGGTGCCGGTATCGCCGAGGTGTGCGCCAAGGCCGGTAGCGACGTCCTCGTCAAGGAGACCACCGAGGAGTTCGCCGCCGCGGCACGCGAGCGTCTGAAGAAGTCGATCGGACGTGGCGTCAAGTCCGGCAAGATCACGCAGGAGGACGCCGACGCGGTCCTCGGACGGATCCGCGTCACCCTCGACCTGAAGGAGTTCGCCGACCGCGACCTTGTCGTCGAGGCCGCCCCCGAGATCGAGTCTCTCAAGGTGGAGATCTTCTCCGAGCTCGACAAGATCGTGAAGCCCGAAGGCATCCTCGCCACCAACACGTCGTCGATCCCCGTCATCAAGATGGCGCAGGCGACGCAGCGGCCCGGCAAGGTCGTGGGCGTGCACTTCTTCAACCCGGTGCCGGTGATGCCGCTCGTCGAGATCATTTCGGCGCTCACCACCGACGAGGCCACCGCCGACACGGTGTTCGACTATGCGAAGAACACCCTCGGCAAGACGGCCGTGCGCGCAGGCGACCGTGCGGGTTTCATCGTCAACGCCCTGCTCATCCCGTACCTGTGCTCGGCAGTGCGCATGCTCGAGTCGGGCTACGCGACGAAGGAAGACATCGACGCCGCGATGAAGGGCGGCTGCGGCTACCCGATGGGACCGCTGACCCTCATCGACACCGTCGGCCTCGACATCACCCTCAACGCCGCGCAGTCGCTGTACGACGAGTTCGCCGAGCCGCACTACGCACCCCCGGCACTGCTGCGCCGCATGGTCGACGCGGGTCGCCTGGGTCGCAAGACCGGCGAGGGCTTCTACAGCTACAAGTAGGCCTCACTCGGACGCCCCTGCCGTTCCTTCTCGGAACGGCGGGGGCGTCTGCGCATCCGGACAGCCGGGAGGTACGCAACAACAGTTCCGGGCTCGCAACACGGCCAGCAACTGCCGGCGTTGCGAACCTTCACTACGTGTTGCGTACCTCGCGTACGACCGATGCCCCGCTCGAAGTCGCCCGACGGTCCGCTCCGGCTCCGTGAGGGCGCCGTCTGCTATCGTCCCCACCCGGACGTATCGGGGGATTCTGTCGGGGGGCAGTGGTGACATTGCACGTAGATCCTGAAGTGCTGCGCACATTCGCAGCCTTCGTGGCGGACACCGCCGACGCGATGAACGACTGGGACGTCGGCGAACCGTATGCCGTGTCGCAATCAGCACTTCCCGGAACAGAATTCGCGGCCGTCTGCGCACGAGCCTTCACCGCCACCGATCAAGCACTCGGCAACGTGTGCAGTCGCCTGCGCGAGATCGTCGACATCACCGACGGCGCCGCGAACGATTACGTCGTCGCAGAGACGGACTTCGTGGCTGCACTCTCGGCGATGGATCAGCACGGATGAGACCGGGAGTCGCTGCGGTCCGGTCCTGGAATCCCGACGCGCTGCGAATCACCGCCGACCACCTCGACGTGCTCGTCGACACACTCGACGACCGCATGAAAGGTCTGCTCACCGAGCAGGATGTGCTCGCCGAGCGATGGTCCGGCGACGCCGCACGTGCCGCCGCCGCGCGAGTGGTCCGCGAACGCTCGCTGGGCAGCGCCATCGCCGAAGCACTCCTGCAGGTCGCTGAGGCGTACCGCACCGGCGCGTGGCTCGTCGAAGGCACCCGCCTGCACCTCCTGTCGGTCGTGGGCGGCGCCGAACAGTCCGGGTTCACCGTGCACGACGACGGCACCGTCGACCCCTCCGACCAGATCCACATCCTCTCGGCGACGCTGCCGAGCGAAGCCGTCACAGAGGCCCGCGTCCGCCTCGAACACGAAGCAACGGAACTGACCCACACCGTCACCGGCGCTCTCGAACAAGCGTCGCGAGCCGCGACGGAAACTGCCGATCGCTTCACCGCTGCCGTTGCGGTACTCGAAGCAGCCAGGGATGCCGCGGCGCCGGGGAAGGTCGTGCAGAACGAGAACGGCGAGTTCTCCTGGTGGCCTGACTGGCCATCGACCATCGCAGCGTCGTCCATCGGCGCAATGTCCGGAGCTACCAAGGAACTCCTGACCGACGCGGCAGTGGCCTCGGGCGACGATGTCGCACGCAACATCGCACGTGGAATGAACCCGGCTGCCGCTGCAGTAGGCACCGTTCCTGCGATCGTCAACGACATCAAGGGAGGCATGGATCCCACCGAGGCGGTGGTGTCCGAGAGCGCCGGAACCGTTGTCGGCATGGTCGGTGCATTCCTGGCGTCGAAGGGAACTACCGCGGCTATCGGCGCTGCGACCGGCTCGGTCGTTCCAGGGGTCGGCACCGCCGCCGGCTTCGCTGTCGGGCTTGTGCTCGGGGGCTTTGCCACGTGGTACACATCCAAGAGGATCCAGGAGTTGTGGTAATGACCGAAGGCACGCCGGAAGACCGGAATCACGTTCGCGCCGATAGTTCCTCCGACGCGCCCTGTTGGCCGCAACGTCTTCGAATCGGATGGTGCATAACGGGGGTATGTGTTCTGGTCTTCGCTACGTGGAGTCTGGTTGACAGTTCTGCGAATATCCTCCACGAGGAGTTGGTATCCACGATCGGTTCGCTGTTGTACGGAGCAGCAATGCTGCTCATGGGCGTGATGTGTGTCAGACTCGGCGGGATTCGACATGTCCTGTATTCGCCACGCATCAGAAGTTACAGGCATCCGGAATATGGCACGGGCATCGTTGTTCCTGGAGGACTTACGCCTCTAACCATTTTCATGGTCCTGCTCGTCGTGGTCGGCCTCGGATGCCTGGCCGTAGCGGCGCTGACCATCTACATCACCGACAAATCCGAGTTGCCTTACGGTCGCGACCCTCACGCCACTGCAATCTTCATGCTCGTGGGTGGGGTCGTCGCCCTGATCGCGTCGGCAGTGTTCGTATGGTTCCGGCTCCCGACAACAGTGGGGTTGTACCCGCAAGGAATCGAAAGAGTCGTACGCTCTCGCAATCTCAGACGAAACAATGCCACCGTGCAATTTGTGCATTGGAACGATATCGAGGGCATCGCCGGAACGGATATCGTGACCCGTTCCGGATACGGCGACGTCCGGACTCCGATGATCCACGTCCACACGACCGGGCGGTTTCCCCCTGAAGCGCGCATCCCCCACGACGAAGAACACACCCTCGCCATCGTCTGCACCTGGCTCATCGCCGAACCCAACGCCCTCTTGACCCTGATCCGACAGATGAGCGAACGCCCGAACGACCGCACGCTCCTCGCTCGGGAAGACGCGGCCGAACTTCTCAGACCACCGCCGTTGCGAGAACGATTCCGGATGGTACGCCACCAGGAAGCGTCTCGGTGAACGCTCCGATTCAGGCGACGCTCTCCGACTACCTCGCAACACACGAAGTCGGACTGAGCCCCTGCGACCCGGACGATCCGCGGCACCCGCAACCGGAACTCCAGGCGCCGGAGGGTTGGATAGTTCTCCCTCGCGATGTCTTTCCGCATGCACATACGGTTCTCGTGGCTCCCGAGCACGTCGCGGACGATTGGGTGCCCAACGCCGTCCTCCTCCACTGCGCACTGTCGAAATGGCGGCCGACGGACGAACTGCTGGAGGTCGCGGCGCGTGAAGCTCGCGAACTGCCCGCGTGGAGGGAGACGCTCCGCGACACATCCGATTTCCGCGGGCACCGATCGGTGATCATCCAAGGCTCCTATCGAGTGGACGACGTCGAGTACACCGCCGTGACGCGGTATCTCGTGATCGACCACGAGTACGATCGCTACCTCACGCAACTGACGGCAACCGCACGTTTCGACAGCGCCGAGTCTCTTATCGCTCATCTGCATGCAATCCATGAGGGACTGAGAATCCGGTGAGCGATTCCATCGAGACGTACCCCTACGGAGAACGATCCGAACCTGCTTGGCCGCAAAGGTTCCGTACGGGATCGCTCTGCCTCGGCGTGTTCCTGGCCGGGGCCGGAACCCTTGTGCTGCAGAAGACCGTGGATGTTCGACGAGCGGATGACCTCGGAGCCATCGCCCTGGGGTTCTGTCTCGCTGTGATGACGGCGTTAGGTTCGGCCTGGGGATTCGAGCGAGCCGGCTTCCACCGATTCGGTTTGCATCCGAGGATCCGGCAGTGCCGAGACGACCTTCACGGCTCCGGCATCGAGATTCCTTACGTGAGGATACTTCCCGTTCAGCTGTCCGTCGTGTTCTCCTGCATCACAATATTGGGCGCTTTCATGATTCGTGCGTCGAACCGACCGGACGGAGCGATGCTTCTTGCGAGACACGAGCTCCCCTACTCCGGCTCGTTCATCGCATGGACGACATGTGCAACCGTGGCGGTGTGCGCTCTACCCTTCTTGATCCACCCCCGGGGATCCACCCGTCTCCATGCCGACGGTATTCGCCGCCGCACGACATGGCTCGTGCGGCATGGCGTTTCGGACGTGTTCATTCGATGGGACGAGATCCAGGAAGTGGCTGCCGATGTCTACACCGTCTCGGGCCGCGGGGCGTCTACGCACAATCCACTCATCCGTCTCCACGTACCCGGCTACGAACCGACTCCGCCTCGCGTGGCGCACGACAAGCCGGATTCGTTCACCGTGCCGGCGTACGTTCTCGTGAGCGAACCCAACACGCTGCTCGGGCTCATCGACCGCCTCCATCGGTGTCCCGAAGATCGCCAACTCATCACGACACTCGAGGCCCCTGAACTCCTTCGTCCTCTCCCGGTTCGGGAACGCTTACGCATCGCGCGGAAGATTCCGCGTCAACAGTGGGAATGGTGAGGGGTACGCAACACCGGTGGTGGGTCCGCAACGCCGACAGCGACCGGCCACGTTGCGAGCCTTCACCCCACGTTGCGTACCTCGGTCAGTTCCCGTTGTTCGGGCCGTGGACGCGGCGGTGCAGTGCTTCCATCCGCAGGTCCAGATCGCGCGCCGTCTCCGCGGCGAGGCGGAGTTCCTCGCGCAGTTCGTCCGGGACCTCACGGTCGTGCTTGTAGTAGATCTTGTGTTCCAGGCTCGCCCAGAAGTCCATGGCGACGGTGCGGATCTGCAGTTCGACGTAGACGCGCTCGACCCGGTCGGACATGTACACCGGGATCTGGACGATCACGTGCACGCTGCTGTACCCGTTGGGCTTCGGGCGCGCGATGTAGTCCTCGATCTCGACGACCGTCACGTCGAGCTGGCTCGTGATCATGTCGATGATCCGGTAGACGTCCGATGTGAAGCTGCACGTGATGCGGATGCCGGCGATGTCGCGGACGGCCTCGCGGATGCCGTCGAGCGAGGCGGGCGCACCCTTCCGTTCCGCCTTGGCGAGGATCGACTCGGGGCTCTTCAGCCGCGACTTCACGTGCTCGATCGGGTTGTACTCGCGGGCGTAGGTGAACTCCTCGCGCAGGATGTTGATCTTCGTCATCATCTCGTCGATGCCGAACTTGTACACCATGAGTGCGCGTCGGAGATCCTGTGCGAGGTGTTCCACTGCGACCAGCGGTGCCTGCACGTCGTCCGGTGCCGGTAGCCCCGGTTCGGGTTCGTCCACCGTCGTCTTCACTCGATCCCTCCTCGATGTTCTTCGGGATCGAGTCTGCCAGTTCCAGGAGGATCGATGCCCTCCACCTCTGTGACCTGCGGTTCTACCGCGGACCGTCCGGTAGGGCGTCCGCACCGACGCCACTGATCTCGGTGATCGTCCAGCCGTCCCGGTTGTCCATACCGAGCCGGTACGTCGCAGTCGAGACGATACCCTCGGGAGCCTGCGCGTTCGTGGTGCGAACACTCACGAAGCAGTCCACCGTGAACGTTCCGTCGGGTCCACTCACGGCCTTGGCGGTGATCGGTTCGGCAATCGACGTCCACTGCAAAGGAACGATGATCTGTTCCATGGACGTTGCGGCCTTATCCAGACGATCGGTCAGTTCCGGGATGGTGCCCGACGTCAATCGCGACCGCCATGCACCGAGGTCGCGGAAGTCCATCTCCGCGGCACCGAGTGCGTAATCGAGGGCGACCTGTTCGGCCTCCGCCCGCGCCGCTGCGTCCGACAGGAGGGCGTCCCGCTCGTTCCGTGCGTCGTTCCACTGCCATCCGACAACTGCCAGCACCGCGACCAGCAGTACACCGACGGCGACGACGATGCCTTGCATCGGCAGACGCCGGCGGGTCGAATCCTGCACCGTGTCGTGCTCGTGGTCGTGCGTGTCGGTGATGTCCTCGAGAGTTGTCTTCATCGTCGTCCTCCGGTTGTGTGCTGGTAGCGGATGGGTGCTTGTCAGGGGCCGGGTATCTCGACCTTCAGCGTGAGAGCGTCGCCGGATTCGGTGGAGGTGAGCACGTTGTTCATCAGCGTGCCGATGTCCATGGCCCTGATACTGTTCGCCGCTTCCGAGACGGCAGGCAGCAGATTCACACCGATCACCTCGAGATCGGCCGCGGTCTCGTCGAGGAACTTCTGCAGTTCGCCGATGAACGGACTGGCGCCGTAGGCGATACCGGCGTTGAGCGGACCCCGGTCGGACGCGAAGCGGATACCGGCGAGCAGATCGGTGAAACCGCTTCCGAACTCTGCGACACCCGGTTCGGTGGCGCGCATCGCGTTCGGGATGCTCCCGCTGTCGAGGAGCAGTGGTTGCACGGTGCGCAGGAGCGTGGTGAACGTATCGGCGTTCTGCGTGAACGTGGCGGCCATGAGCTCACCCGAACGTGCGAGGTTGCCGTGAACCCGCGGGTCCTCGGGCAGGGCGATATCGAGTGTCCGGAAGATTTCGCGGACACCTTCCGGCTCGACCTGCGTGAGCAGGTTCGTCAGACGCTCCGAGAGTTCCTCGAATGTGGTGGGTACGACCACCCTGTCGTCACCGACCACGGCGCCGTCCTCGAGATACTGCGCGGATGCGGATTGCGGCCACACGGCGAGGAAGGGCTCACCCAGCGCCGACAGGTTGTCGAGCCGGATCGTGCTGTCCACCGGGATCGGTGAATTGCGATCGTATTTCCAGGCCACGTGGACGGCGTCGGCCGAGGCCGTGATGTCGGTGACCTCTCCGATCTCGATACCTCGCATGAGCACACGGGACCCGACGACCAGGCCGTTGGTATCGGGCACCTCGACCTCGGCGGTGTACACGTCCTCGCCGAGTCCGGTCCGCAGCCCGGCCTGACCCATGTACACGAAGGACAGCGCCGCGATGATCCCCATTCCCGCGAGGGACAGTACTGTTCGCCGGCTCACTGCACAGCTCCCAACATTCGAAGGATGTTCTCGGCATCGGATACGAGCTGGTCTCCACCGGCCGACTCGACCGACACGATGTCGACGGACGGATTCTGCGCGAACGGGATCAGCGTCGTCCTCAGGAAGTTCGACAGTTCCACCGTCGCCGACGGCGCTCCACGGGAGATATCGGTGGTGTCGGCGAGCGATTCGAACATCGGCACCAGCCAGTAGCCACCGACGTACAGGCTGCCGACGGACGGGAGGATCTGCCCGATGTGCGACACGACGTCCACCGCGAGCCGGCGCCAGTAGTGCACCGACGACCCGTCGAAGATTGTCACGAGCGACTCGCTGTTGTCGTTCAACGCTGCCGCGGAGGAGTTCATCCCGTCGAGCATCCGGTCGATCTCGACGGTTCGTTGTCCCAGGTCGTTCAGGTCGACGGCGACGGTCCCGGCGAGCCGTTCGATCTCGGCGACGTCGGGCATGACCGCGTTGACACGCCCCATCACCTGTTCGATGCGACGGATGCTGCCGCCGTTGACGAAGGTCGCGAGCACCGCCATGGTGTCCTCGAGTTGCGGAGGTGAGGTCGTACGCTCGACGGGTACCGTAGCGCCCTCCCCCAGGTACTCGCCGCTCCTGCCGTCGGGGCTCCGCAGCAGTGCCACATAGGTGTCACCGAGCAGGGTGTTCTGTCGGACGATTGCCCGGACGTCGGACGGAACCTTGGTGTCGGAACGTACTCCGACGCGTACTGCTACGCCGTCGTTCTGCACTTCGAGGTTGCGCACCTCACCGACACGGACGCCGTCCATGATGACGTCGGCTCCGGAGGGCAGGTTCATGACGCTGGCGAACTCGACCGAGATCTCGTATCCGTCCCCGATGCCTCCGCGCACGGAGGGAAGATCCTCCGGCCGCAGTGAACACGACGACACGACGAGGATCAGGGACAAAGCGGCGACCGCCCGAGTGATACGTCGGGTGATCATCGCGTCGCTCCGATCGGATTCAGCAGGTTCATCAGACCCTCTGGTGTGACGCGCGAGCCCGTGCCGGCGCCCTTGCAGCTTCCCGGGCTCAGGCTTTCCAGGACCTCGCACAACCGGGCGGCCTCGTCGTCGCTCAGCGCGATCTGCGGGGGTGTGAACTCGACAGACAGTGCACCCGCGTCGCGCGTCTGCGTGGAGACCGCCGTCGACATCGACGGGATCGTGGACACGAGATCGCCGAGCGAACCGGACTGCTGCGCAGCCAGTTTGACGGCTTCGACGGCCTGCCCGTGTACGAACGGCCAAATGTCGTCGCCGTAGTTACGCTGTATGTCGTCGAGCAGCGCGACGAGCCATCCGATGCCGACACAGACGTCGATCGTGCCGGGCCACAAGCCCATTGCGTCGGATACCACCTTCGGCATGTTGTCGGCGATGTTCTTGACGGCCGCCCACTGGACGAGTGCTTCCTCGGTGAGTGGTGCCATGTTCGAGATCGACGACCCGATGTCGGCGACGAAACCGTCGGGATTCTCCATTGCATTCGCTGCATGGAGCATCATCTGCCGGGCGTTCTCACCCTGGCCCCGCAAGGCCTCGTTCAGCCCCGTGATCGCCATTTCGACGGTCTCGTCACCGGCCTCCGGTGACAGCGCCTCGATGAAGTCGGCCGCCGAGCCGACCACCTCGGAGATCGTCTTGGGGGTATAGCTGTTGGCGAGCGGGACGCAGGGCTCGGGGGCGAGCTGCGGTCCGGATTCGTAATTGCCCACCAGTTCGAGGCTGCGGTCCGCGAGGATCGACTTGGAGCGGGTCACGGCCCGGACATCCGCGGGGAAGACACGTCCGCCGTCGGTGGTGAAACGCACCTCGACGTGGGTGCTCCTCTGCTCGACAGAATCGACCTTACCGACCGGAAACCCCATCTGTGTGACGGGGTTTCCCGGGTACAATCCGACCGAGTCCGGCATCTCGACACAGTAGGTCGCCGGTTCGGTACCGCGTTTCAGTGGCTGTGCGGCCGTGACTCCCGCTCCGCACGTACCCATGATCGTGGTGACGGCCACGGCGACGGTCGCCAGCGTCTTCGTTCTCTTCACAGTCGGCCCTGCCAATCTTGTCAGCATCGAAGTTCTCGATTCGCCATTCATCGGTCAGCACTGCCGTCCGGGTACCGGGATGCAGATGTCGGACGCCATGAGGGTGCCCCCGCCGACAGCGACGATCCCTTCCGGTGTCAGCCACTGGGCGAGCTCGTCACGGGTGGCCGCCAGCGCCTCGATCGACGGCCCCATGGTCGTGTTGAACTCCTCGATCATCGAGCGGACCTGCGTGATCCCGCTCTCCAGTGCATCCCGATTGTCGAGGTAGTACTCCGAATAGGGGGCGACGGTCATGAGGACATACCCGAGGAGTCGGTAGGCCTCGTTGAAGCCGGCATGCGTGTTCTCGTAGGTCTCGAAGACGATGTCGATCTCGCGAAGGACGTCGAACACCATCTCCCGGCTGGCATTGAAGGTGGTGAGGTACTCCGAGGCGAGCGTTGCCACCGTGTGGACCTGCCGGCGCTGCTCGTCCATGACCCGAGCGACGGCGGACATGCCGGAGACGATCGACTCGATCGATCCCGGGTTGTTCTGCAAGGCATCTGCGACCTGCATGAGGTTGGCGTCGATGTCCGTGCCGTCGACGTTGTCCGTGACATTCGGTGCGGCTTGGAGCACGTCGCCGATCGAGTACGGAACGGACACCTGGCCGGTGGGAATGACCGACTCTCCCAGGGGAGTTCGACCTACGGGGAAGAGGGTCACGGCGTAACCACCGACCGGTGTCAGCATCCTGACCTCGACCCGCGACTCGGTACCGACCATCAGGTCGTCCTCGATCTCCATGGAGACCTTCACGGAGGTGTCCCCGAGTTCCAATTTCGAGACCTTACCGACCGAGACACCGGCGACGCGTACGTCCTGACCCGTGGAGATCGCCGAGACATCGGTGGTCTCGAACGCCACCGTCGTGCGGCCGGGCGGTCTCGTGTAGAGGACCGCGGTCGCGACGAGCGCGAGGACGGCGACCACGGCGACCACGGTCCCGATACGAATGTCGTTGTCGACGAGAGACAGAACCTTCCCGAACCGGCGACGGGGCCTGTTCATCCCGCGTTGCATACGACGACCTCGCTTCCGCTCAGAAGAATCTGCACATCCGTCGGCAGTTGCGCGATGCCGTTGGAGCATCCGGCACCGCCACCCGCCGGGGCACTCGCCGGTATCTGGAGACCCGCCACCGCCGGCGGGAGGAGCCTGACGGCCTCGGCCGCGTCCTCGAGGGACGCGAATGCGGATGTCACCATCGCATCGACGTCCGCTCCCGGCGCGAGGCCGTAGGCGTCGAGCAGACGTTTGATGGGAGTGAGGAATTCGGGCCCGTAGGTCGCGGTCTTGTGGAATTCCTCGAGGACGGTCATGGCCTTGGCTATCGGGAAGCTCACGGAACGGAGGAACTCCACGACACCGTCCGACCGCCCGCCCATGCTGTCCGCGATGCGGGCCAGATTGTCCGCGAGCGTCGAGATCACCTGTTCGCGATCGGACGCGAGGTTCGCGATTCTCTGCGCGTCGTCCAGCATCGGTTTCAATCCCCCACCATCACCTTGCAGAAGAGCGATGGCGTTCTCGGTGAATCGGTTGATGTCCTCGGTGCTCATCGTTGCCAGGACCGGTTGCAGGCCGTTGAAGAGCGACGTGATGTCGAACGACGGTTTCGTGCTCTCGAGTGAGAGGTGCTCGACGGGCGTGCCCGGCTTCTCGCCGAAGTCCGCGTCGATGTACCGCACGCCGGTGAGGTTCTGATACTTGACCGCCAGAATGGTGGTGTCGGTCAACTCGTAGGGCTCTTCCATCGTGAACTCGACCTCGGCGATCGTCTTGCCGTCGCGTTCGCGCAACTCGATGGACCGCACCTTCCCGATGCGGACGCCGCGTGTGCGGATATCACCGTTGGCGCCGAGGCCCGACACGTCCGAGAACTCGGCAGTGTAATTGCGGGTCGGTCCGCTGACCGGGCTGCGCATGGCGCTGATGACCAGTGCGAACAGCACCGCGGAGATGATCGCCGCAACGACGAGTTTGATGATGGTCGCGATGTACGTGGCTCGTGTCGTCATCGTCCGCCTCCTTCTGTCGCTGCGGCCGGGACGGGCCCGAGGCCGAGCGGTGCAGTGAAGGCCGGTAGGGCGTCGACCAGCACCCGCAGGCGCAGGCGTTGTCCGTCCGGGGTGTCGACGAAGGCGGAGTCGAGACGTCGCACCACGTCCTGGGCAGCGGCCGGGGTCATTCCGCCGTTGACCAGGTGAGGGAATACGTCGGATGCCTCGGCGACAGAGAGGATGAGCGGGGTCAGCTCCTCCCCGTGCGAAGCGAGCAGCGCACCCGCCTGACCGAACAACTGGTTCGCCGCCAGGGTGAGGCCGGCGTTCGCCTCGTCGAAGACCGCGTCGTCGACGCCGACGGAACCGTCCGGAAGGGTGTTGTAGTTGCTGTGATAGATGTTCATGAGCGATTCGATCGCCTGGTCGCCGAAGCCGGGGAATGCCTCGAGGATGTCGTTGAAACGGGCGAGCAACGTGCTCGGCATCTCCTGCTGGGTCTCGGCGACCCGATCGGCGAGGAACACACCGGTGTCGACCCAGGGAGTGAGGCCGTCGAGATAGTGGACGGTCTTGTCGAGCGACGTGATCATGTCGTCGGTCAGGGTGCCGTCGATGGTGAGCGATCCCTGTTCGATCATCGTCGACATCGTGAAGTCACCTTCGGGTGTCCTTTCCAACTCCATTCCGGACTCGAGGGGGCCGCCGCCCGGGCGCGCAAGGATGTTCACCGCCGAGGTACCGAAGTAGTTCTCGGGGCGGTAGTCGATCTCGAATCGATCGGTCAGACCGTCGATCTGGGATTCGTCGAGCATCATGCGTACCTGCACCGACTCGGACGGTGTGCGCTCGAGAGCGGTCACGCGTCCCACGGATTGTCCGTGCAGTACGACCTTGGTTCCCTCCGCGACACCCGGACCGAGATACGGCACGTCGACGACGAGTTCGATCCCGTCGGGTGCGGTGATCTTCGGGTACAGCGTGGCGGCGGCGAGACCGGCCACCCCTACGAACACGATCGCTGCAGCACCGGCGGCAGCCAGCCGGCGGGACTGTTCTGCAGCCGTGCCGCGGAGAAAGTCCTGACTTCTCGACATGGATTCTTCCTCATCCCTTGAAGACGAGTTCCGGGCTCAGGCCCCAGATGATGACGGTCATTACGAAGTTCAGTACGACGATCGCAACGAGGCTGGCGCGGATGGCCCGACCGGACGCGGAACCCACTCCTGCCGGCCCACCGGAGGCGAAATAGCCGTAGTAGCAGTGGATCATCGTGACCACTGCGCAGAAGATCAGGGCTTTGACGACCGACGCTGCGAGGTCGGGAAGGTTGAGGAACTGCGCGAAGTAATGGTCGTAGGTCCCGCTGGGCTGGTCGTGGAAGGTCTTCACGACGACACCGCCGGTGACGAACGCGACGACGAGAGCCATGAGGTAACCCGGCAGCACCACAAGCATGCTGCCGATCAGGCGGGGACCCACGACGAAGGGAATCGCCTGCAGTCCGATGGATTCCGTCGCATCGATCTCTTCGGAAATGCGCATCGAGCCGATCTCGGCGGTCATCCGGCAGCCGGCCTGGGCCGCGAAGCCGATGCCCGTGATGATCGGTGCGATGACGCGCACGTTGCCGAAAGAACCGATGATGCCTGTCAGCGCACCGAATCCCAGCAGGTCGAAGGCCATGAACGCCTGGATGGCGACCACGGCACCGACAGCGATGCCGAGGAAGAACATCAGGCTGATCACACCACCGTCGACGACGAGCGATCCGTTGCCCCAGGCCATGTTGTTCATGGTGGTGACGGTCTGCTTACGGTAGTGCTTCACGGTCTTGGGCAGCAGGTAGACCGTTCGGGCGGTGAACAGGACGACCTGTCCGACCTCCTCGACTCCCGATCGGATTCGCTTCACGAACCTGGCACCGAGTTGGGACAGTGCCGAGCCGGTGTTCCCGCGATTCGCGGGTGTTCCGGTCGTCATCACGCCAACCGGGCCGGGAAGAACATCAGCTGCAGCTGGCTCACCACGAGGTTGGCGATGAAGATGCAGAAGACGCTGAGGACGACCGAGGCGTTGACGGCGTTCGCGACACCGGTGGGTCCGCCCTTGGCCTCGAGTCCGCGCAGGCCGGCGATCAACACCACGATGGCCGCGAAGACGACGGACTTGAGCACGGAGAACACGAGATCGGTCGGGGTGGCGAAGGCACCGAACGACTGCCAGAAGCTGCCCGGCACGACGTCGTTGACGTTCGCCGAGATGGTCAGTCCTGCAGCAACACCCGCGGAGATGGTGATGATGCACAACATCGGGGCGATCGCGAGCATGGCCAGGAATCTCGGCATCACGAGCCGCTGGACCGGGTCGATACCCATTACACGGATCGCTTCGATCTCCTCGCGGATCGATCGTGCGCCGAGATCTGAGGCGATGGCGGACGCTGCGGCCCCACTCATCAACAGTCCGGCGGCCATCGGTGCACCCTGTCCGACGACACCGAGACCGCTGGCGGCGCCGGCGAGCGAGTTGGCGCCGACCTGATTCATGATGCCGCCCACCTGCACCGAGACCTCGGCACCGATCGGGACGGCCATGAGCAGAGCGGGAAGGGCGGTAACCTTGAGAAGGACCCACATCTGCTCGATGACCTCTCGCACCGGCAGTCGCCACGCGATGGTGTCGGTGACGGCGTAGCGGACGACGTTGCCTCCGAGTCGTGCCGAGCGTCCGATGGTGGCCAGTGAAGCCGCAGGCTTCTCGATCAGGTATCGGCGGATTCCTGCCGGGACGATGGGTCGACGGCGGGAATCCGCCATCGGGGAGGTGAGTGCCGCTTCGGCGGTCATCGCGCGATCACCTCACGGCGTCGAGGCGCGAGCCTGCAACTGCGAGTTCTCACTCGTCTGTACCTTTCTGGTCGTCCGTGGCCGGCGGATGCTCGTCCACGAGTCCGTCGCCGGTCGCGTGCGGTGGGAGAACTATCGCGAGACCACGGGAATGAGTTCGGTGGGCGCGTCGGATCCCGCGAATGCGTGGCGGGCGGACGGTACCGGTGTGTGCTCGAGGTCTTCGAGGATGGCCTGCTGGGCGGCCGGGGGCAGAGTGTGCAGGATCGACCGCACCCGCTCCTGCCGACGCGCCACCGCCTGCCGCTCCGGCATCCCCGGCGTCGCCTGCATCTGCGGCACGATCCCCTCGACATCGTCGACACCCCCGGCATGATGACCGGCATCGACGAGCGCCTGCTCGTGCGCCATCGTCGCCTCGTCCTTCTCCTCCGACATCCCGATCGGACCGATCATCGTGCCGTTGAGGAACTGCTTGACCACCGGCTCGTCCGAGGTCAACAACACCTCACGCGGACCGAACATCACCAACTGCCGACGGAACAACATCCCGATGTTGTCCGGCACCGTGCGCGCCAGATTGATGTTGTGCGACACGATCAGGATCGTCGCATCGATCTCCGCGTTGATATCGATCAACGTTTGCGAAATGTAGGTGGTGCGCACCGGATCGAGACCCGAATCCGGCTCGTCGACCAGGATGATCTCCGGATCGAGCACCAGCGCGCGGGCCAGGCCGGCGCGCTTGCGCATCCCCCCGGAGATCTCCCCGGGCAGCTTGTCCTCGGCGCCGAGCAGACCGACGAGCTCGAGCTTGCTCATCACGATCTGCCGGATCTCGGACTCGGTCTTCTTGGTGTGCTCGCGCAGCGGGAAGGCGACATTGTCGTAGAGGTTCATCGACCCGAACAACGCCCCGTCCTGGAACAGCACCCCGAACAGCTTGCGGATCTCGTAGAGCTCCTTGCTCGAGCACTGCAGGATGTCGGTGCCGTCGATGACGATCGAGCCCTCCTCCGGGCGCAGCAGACCGATCAACGACTTGAGGAACACCGACTTGCCGGTACCCGACGGACCGAGCAGCGCACTGACCTCACCGGCCGGCAACGTCAACGTCACGTCCTGCCAGATACGTTGCGAGCCGAAGGACTTGGTCAGCCCCTCGACGGAAACCTCGACACCCATCGGTTCCTCCCACGTGTCTCGTCGTAACGGCATGTGCCGTCGACGGCAGCTTTCAACGGATAGTGCGTCCAGGTCCGGCCGCGCCGGCGACTCTCGTTGGTGGACAAGAGCAGAACGTGGTTACCGGATGTGACCCAAGTCCCTACGCACGACAACTGTGATTCAAAGTACGGGATTTGTCAATCGTATCTACGCTTTCGCGTCGACCGAATCCTTGCTTCCGACAGAGGATTCGGAAAACGGGAACGAAGCGGACATATCGACAGCAGTGCGATCACCGGTTCATCTCGCGGCGACGGCCTCTCCCAGAGCGACCGAGACCATCTCGTCACGGTCCACAAGCTTGACCCTCGGACGTCCGACGGCACGGCCTGCACTCTTCTCGTGCGAGTCGATACGGCGCCAACCCTGCAGATCGATACGTCCGGGCCGGACAGCATCAACGAAGTCCGAGAACGACTGTCGGCCGCCCTGCGGCTCACGGAGTCGACCACCGACGAAGTCCGAGACGATCGACGCCGCGGTCTCCGCGGAGCACGACTTGTTCGAACCGATGACCCCGCTCGGACCTCGCTTGATCCAGCCGGCGGTGTAGACGCCGGACACCGGCGCACCGGTTCCCGATTCCACGACGGCTCCCGCCCGATGTGGGATCGTGCCGCGCTCCGCGTCGAAGGGCACGGAAGGGATCGGGGAACCCCGGAAGCCGATCGAGCGCAGTACCAATCCGGCTGCGACGTCCTCGACTCCTCCGTCCGTTTCGGGATCGTCGACCGAGACACGCAGGCCCTCCACGCGTTCCGTTCCCAGGACCTCCACCGGCGAACGGAGGAACTGCAGATGGATACGACGATCCCCCGGCACGGCCGCTTCCGCCGCACAACGGGTGAGGATGTCTGCTCGGATCCGGTCCAGCGCGGTGGAGGCCACGAACGCGTGCGACGCCGTGACGCTCACCCCCGGCAGATCGGTCAGGCCCAGCAACTCGGGAGTACTGAACGCCGCATGTGCCGGCCCTCGGCGTCCCAGTACCACGACTTCACGGATACGGCTCGCGGCAAGGGCTTCGAGTGCGTGGGCGGCGATGTCCGTCTTCAGGAGGCGTGAAACGTCGCTACTGAGGATGCGGGCCACGTCGAGCGCGACATTTCCGTTGCCGACGATCACCGCACGTTCACAGGACAGGTCGAATCGTTGGTTCGCATGGTCGGGATGACCGTTGTACCAGGCTACGAACTCGCGGGCCGAGACACTTCCCGGCATGTCCTCGCCGGGCACATTCAAGGCACGGTCGCCGCTCGTCCCCGAGGCGTAGACCACCGCATGGTGGTGGCGCAGCAGATCGTCGTGAGTGAGGTGTGTACCGACCTCCACTCCGAGGAAGATGTCGACGTTCTTCCGTCCCATAGTGCGCAGGAAGCCGGACGCGACCTCTTTGGTGGACGGGTGATCGGGTGCCACACCGAACCGTACGAGCCCTCCCGGAACCGGAAGCCTCTCCAGGATCGAGATCTCCACCGGGAGGCGACGATTCGCGACGAGGGACTCGGCGAGATAACTCGCAGACGGCCCACTGCCCACGATGGCGACCCGTAGGACTCCGGGCGCCGCCTTCACCTCGATCGGTTGCGGCTCGGGGTCCGGCCCGGGCACCGGGTTGTCCTGGTAGTACGCGGCGTTGATCTCGACGAAAGGCTGCATCCCGGGGGTGATGTCCTCCGGCGGTACGATCGCGTCGACCGGGCACTCGTCGACGCACGCACCGCAGTCGATGCATTTCTCCGGGTCGATGTAGAGCATCTCCGACGGGCGGAACAGCCGTTCCGTCGGCGTCGGGTGGATGCAATCGACCGGGCAGACGGCGACGCACCCGGCATCCTTGCAACACGGTTGAGTCACTATGTGGGCCATCGTTTCACCACTCCTCGATGTGGACGGACGATCAGACGATGCGACGTGCTCGCATATCGGGGAAGACCTCGCCGATGCGCACCACGTCGCCTGTGGTCGGCGCGTGCACCATCAGACCTTCACCCAGGTAGATGCCGACGTGGCCCGGTCCACCGACCTGCCAGTTGCCGAAGACGAGGTCACCGGGCCGCGCCTGGTCCATCGGGACCTCGACGCCGACCTTCCACTGGGTCTCCGATGTCCGGGGCAGCACGGTTCCGGTGGCGGCGTGCAGTGCGAACGACGTGAGCCCGGAACAGTCGAATCCACCGCCCGTAGGGCCTTGGATGTTTCCACCACCCCACACGTACGGCAGGCCGAGATAGCGGAATGCCTGCTCGAGCACCTGCCGGCCGAGGTCGTCGCCTGCCGGGAGTTCGAGGGCCAGGAACGGTGAGAGCATGCGTTCGAAAGCCGGTCGCGCCGCCAGGATCTTCGCCACGTACGGCTTGGTCTGGTTCTCGTAATCGGGCAGACCGCTGGGCATCCCCCCGGATCTCAGTACGGCTCCGACGCCGGCGTTGTAGGCGGCAAGTGTCAGCGACAGCGTGTCGCCGACGACCCGGCCGTCCTTCTTCCACTGTTCGATCCTGTTCCAGTTGTCGCACAGCAGGCGACCGGATGCCATGACCGGGTCGGCGACCCCGCGTACGTCGGCCTTGCCGTCGCCGTCCGCATCCTTGCCGTAGACCGCCCAGGTACCGGGCATGAACTGTCCCGGTCCGAGTGCGCCGGCAGGCGAGACGGGCGCGGTGGAACCGTATCGGAAACCGTTCTCGACGGAGTACAGCGCGGCAAGCACAGGCGCGGTGATGCCGTCACAGATGGCACCCGCCTTCTTCAGCCACGGAGCGAACACGGCTATGGCACCGATCGGTGCGGTGGCGGCGCTCGACGCGAGCGGAAAGGTCGACGGCGGGACGAGGACTGCCGGCCCGACGGGAGTGGCCGATACGGCGGCTCCGGCTGCGAATTGCTGTATGGTTTCGTGGTTTTCGACTGGTTCGTCCGGTTCCGGAGTGTCACCGGGGTCGGATCGTCTCTCGTCCGGTAGCAGCGCTTCGAGATCGGTCCGCAACCGCTCGGTGGTCTCGGCGACGATCTGCTCTGCCGGTACACGGGCGTCTTCCGGCAGGGCGTCGACTGCTGCGGTTATCCCGTCCATCACCTGGCTCGCACCCTGTTCGACGGCATGCGATACGGCTGCGGCCTGCTCGGCTCCGATCTGGGGATCGACACCGAGGACGAGTGCCCCTACGGCGGCTCCGAGCGTGACGACGAGTGAAGGTGGATCCACGGACATGACAGCTCACCTTTCGGAACGACGATTTCCTCCCGCGCACGATCGGTTGCGTTGTTACGGGGGAAAGGGTTTCGTTCGCGCAGATGCGCGTAACGGCAGGAGAAGGTGCGGAACTACGCGGCGTGCGGCGAGTTCTCGCGATGCGTCACGAACGGCCGGATGCAGGAGTCGCGGCCGATCGGCACTGCAGTCGTATTACGAAACGATGCTTGCGGCGCCGGTGGTGATGCCCGGCAGCAGCAGGTTGGTCAACAGGCTCCGGTTGGCCTCACCGACGGGATCGTCGAAATCCATGCGACCTACGAGGATCAACTCCACCAGAGTGATCCACTTGCAGATCTCCGCATCGGTGATTCCGTCGCGGATCTCACCACGCTCGCGCGCCGTCTCGAGCAGCGGCGCCCACATCTCGAAAGTGAGACGCGCCGCGAGTTCGGAACTTCCTTCCAGGGCGGTGCCGCGATCGACATGTTCGGGGCTGACGATCAGACGGATCGCCGGGTCGCGTCGGCCGCGGTCGACCAGGTAGAGCAGGCCGTCGACCACCTGGTCGGCGAAGGACTCGCGGTCGGCGACGTAGGCCTGCGCATCCTCGAAGAGCCGACGCGCACGGGTTTCGATCAGCGAGGTGATGAGGGTGTCGCGGTCTCGGAAGTAACGGTAGATCGTCGGTCGGGAGACACCGGTTTCGCGGGCCACGTCGTCGATCGTGGTCTTGGCGACCCCGAAACGCTCGACCGCGCTGTCGGCGGCGGCGAGGATCTGGGCACGAGCGGTCTCGGCATTGTCGCTGAGGACGCTCTGACGTCGCGCCATGCACCCTCCCTCACCGAAACCTTTACCTTTGATTGACGATTGTAGTGGAGGGACGTTCTACCCACCCGCCGGCACCCTTTCGGCACCGGCGCGTGAGCGACGGATCATGCCGTCGGAGTGAACGTGATCGGCAGGCGCATGCACCCGCGGACCTGGCTGGCGTGCAGGATCGGCGGATCGTTCTCGACCAGCTGATAATCCGGAATCCGGCGATGAAGTTCCTCGAGAGCCAGCGACAACTCGATGCGTGCGAGGTGCGAGCCGATGCAACGATGCGGACCACCACCGAAGGAGAGGTGACGGTTGGGGTGCCGATCGAGCTGCAGCTCGGCAGGATCGTCGAACTCGTCCGAGTCACGGTTCGCGGAGCACAGCGTAAGGATGAGCTGGTCGCCCTCCTTGATCCGTACGCCGCCGAGTTCGACGTCGCGGGTCGCGCGGCGTCCCGGGATCACGGCTGCCTCGATACGCAGAATCTCCTCCACCGCCGTCGGGATCAGCGACTCGTCCTCGATCAGCGCGCGACGCTGTTCGGGATTGTTCACGAGATGGATGATCGCCCACGCGAGCGAGCCCTGCACAGTGTGCAGTCCGGCGATCAGCAGCAGGAAGAGCATGCGGTAGAGCTCTTCGTCGGTGAGCAGCCGCTTGCCGTCCTCGAGTTCCACCTCGGTGTGTATGAGGGTCGACGTGACGTCGTCGCCCGGGTTCTCGCGACGTTCCTGCACCATCTTGTGGAAGTAGCCGAACATCTCGAATCCGGCGGTGGCGCGCGCCTGCTGATTCTCTTCCTCGTTCAGACCCGGCTTGCCCATGAGGATGATGTCGGTGGCCTCGGTGAAGAGCGGAGCGTCCTCGAGAGGCCAGTCCATGAGAGCGAGGAAGACCCGGGCCGGAAGCTCGTGAGCGAACTCCGAGATGAATTCGGCCTCACCCTTTCCGGCGAAACCGTCGATCAGCTCGTTGACCAGATCGCGGATCTGATCCGTCAGAGCCTTCATCCGGTTGGGGCTGAACAGCGGTTGCAGAGCGAGCCGGTAACCCGTGTGCTCCGGCGGGTCGAGCTCGATGGGAACGAGCTTGCCCATGCCGGCCGGACCCGTGACGAGGTTGTTGGGGTAGCTGGAGAATGTGTCGGGGTCGCGCAGGACCTCGTGGATCTCTTTGTAGCGGGTGACAATCCAGTGACCGCCGTGAGCCGTGGAGTACACGACGGGTCCCTTGGCTGACAGCTCCGCAACTCGCTGCTGAACGTTGTCGACCGGCTGCGCGAGGGACTGGTCGTAGATGTCGAAATCGACCACCAGGTGTTCGGGTACTGCCTTCTCTGTAGTTGTCATGAATCTTCCTCTGGGTCGGCCCCTCAGCGGGGTTCGATGGTGAGTGCTCGTTCGGGACAGACGATGACGGCGGCTTCTGCTGCGCGCACGTCGTCGTCCGACGAAAGGTCGTGCAGGACAACCGGGTAACCCTGGTCGTCACAGTCGATCAGTTGCGGAGAGGTGGAGTAGCACAGCCCGTGCCCGGCACAGACCGACATATCCACCACGAGTCGCTGCACCTGCTGACGAAGATCGGACATAGTTCTGTCCAGTCCTTTCGAACGTTGCCTGCCTAGCAATCCGGCCGAAGTCTCTTCCCCGACAGACGATCACGGGAAAGTAGCGGATGCACGCAGCGGCACCGAAATCACTTGCGCCGCCTCGGCGGACAGTGCCGATGCACACCCGGTTCCGGCCGGGCTCCTATGCCCGGTGGATGAAACGCGAGAATCGGGATGTGCCGCCGGACAGGGTGATCCTTCGGCACAGTTCGACCGTTACCGACCTTTCGAGAACTCGATCGGTCGGCGTCCGATCTATGTGACCCAGATTACCCACATGTTCCATGTTACGTCAATCGAAATTTGTAAATTGATTCGCCCTGTCGTGGCGACGCGTCTTGTCGGACAAGCCCTAAAGAGTCGGCGAAAACGCGGAGGACCGGGCGCGGTGGACGCACCCGGTCGAAGGGTCGACGCGTGAAAGACTGCGTCGGACTTGTGAACTACCCGCGCGAGCGACGGGCGGCCGCTGCACGAGGACGCCGCGCCGGCGGCGCATCGTCGACGATGCACGGCAACAGGAAATTGGTGAGCATCCGACGGTTGTCGGGATCGTCGTCGGAGTTGAAGTCCATGCGCCCCACCAGGATGAGCTGCACCAGAGCGATCCACTGGCAGATCTCTTCGTCGGTGAGTCCGTCACGGATCTCACCGCGGGCACGGGCCTCTTCCAGCAGAGGAGCCCACATCTCGTAGGTCAACCGCGCCGCGAGCCCACTGCTGCCCACCAGCGCAGTGGCCATGTCCATGTGCTCGGGACTGACGATCAGCCGAACGATGGGATCCTGGCGTCCGCGGTCGACGAGGAAGATCAGACCGTCCACGATCTGCTCGGCGAACGTCGACCGTTCGCGCAGATAGTCGCGAGCCTTGTCGAAGAGCCGGCGCGATCTCGTCTCGATCAACGCGATGATCAGCGAGTCGCGATCTCCGAAATAGCGGTACACCGTCGGTCGCGAGACTCCGGCTTCCTTCGCGATGTCGTCCATGGTCGTCTTCACGACCCCGTAACGCAGGAACATCGCCTCGGCGGCCTTCAGGATCTTGCCGCGCGCTGTTTCCGCGTCGTCGCCGAGGACACTCGACCGCCGTCGCGCCATGCCGCAGCTCCTGCCTTGTCGTTGCCGTGTACACGGCAGATGTTACAAGATTCGTCAGTTGTCACCGAGTGCTCGCTGCGCCCATGGTAACCGCCTCGGACACGACTCGGCCCTCTCCCGAGTCCGGGAGAGGGCCGAGTGAGCGGATCCATCGACCGGCCGAGCCGGCCGTCGTTACAGATCGAACAGCTCCGGCAGACCGTCCGAGACGCGGTTCGGGAATTTCGGTTCGCGCTTGTCGAGGAATGCCTCGACACCCTCCCTGACGTCGTCGGACGTGCCTCGCACGTGAATACCGATCGACTCGGCGCGGTGTGCGACCTCGGGGCCGGCCGCCCCGAGCATCCGCCACATCAACTGCCTGGTCAGCGCTACCGAGACCGGTGCCGTACCGGACACCATCTCCCGCGCGATCGCGATGGCTCGGTCGAGGAGCTGTCCGACCGGCAGCACTTCGCGGACGAGGCCCCGCTCGAGAGCCTCGGTGACCGGCACCATCTTTCCGCCCACAGTCCATTCGACCGCGGTCGAGATCCCGACGGCCCGCGGCAGGAACCACGTCGAGCATGCCTCCGGAACCAGGCCTCGACGGGTGAAGACGAACCCGAACTTCGCCGTATCCGCGGCGATGCGGACGTCGGCCGGAAGCGTCATCGTCACCCCCACGCCTGCGGCCGGGCCGTTGATCGCCGCGATCACGGGCTTGAGCGACCGGTAGATCCGCAGAGTGACACGTCCGCCCAGATCCGGCGGTGCCCCACCCGTCTCGGGGTCGTCGCCGAGGACGAACGTGTCTCCCCCGGCCGCGAGATCGGCACCGGCGCAGAACCCCCGCCCCGTTCCGGTGACGACGACGGCGCGCACGTCGTCGTCGGCATCCGTCTCGTCGAACAGTGCGATGAGCCGTTCACCCATCTCGTCGGTGAACGCGTTGAGGCGATCGGGGCGGTTCAGTCGTATCACGGCAATCTCGCCGTGACGTTCGAGAACTACCGAGTTCTCGGTACCGGTCTCGGACACGGTGGCTCCTTTCCCGGGTCCTCCGAGCGAAGGCTCAGCGGACCTTGTCGAATCGATCGGCGACGTCCTTGTACTCGGATCGGATCGCCGTCTTCGACAGCTTGCCACTGGGGAGCCGCGGCAGGGGCTCGTCGCGGATCACGACGTAGCGCGGAACCTTGTAGTCCGCCATGAGCCGGTCGCAGTGTTCGATGATCGTCGCTTCGTCGACACCGTTCTCGACGGTGACGATGGCCGCGGGAGTCTCGCCGAAACGCTCGTCGGACGCAGCGATCACAGCGACTTCCTGGACACCCGGGAGCTCGCCGATGACGCGTTCGATCTCCACGGGCGAGACGTTGATTCCGCCGGTGATGATGAGGTCCTTGAGCCGGTCCACGAACTTGACGCGGCCCTCCGCGTCGCGGGTACCCAGGTCACCGCTGTGCAGCCATCCGTCACGCAGAGCGGTCGCGGTGGAATCGGGGTCGTTCCAGTAGCCGGGAGTCACGCCCGGACCACGCAGGAGAATCTCGCCCTCCTCCCCCGGTGCCGCTTCGGTGCCGTCGTCGCGCACAACCTTGAGTTCGGTGAAGATCGAGCCCGAGCCGCACGAATCCGGATGATCGAACGCTTCGGCCACGAGAGTGGCGGTGGCGACGCCACCGGCCTCGGTCATGCCGTAGATCTGGCGCAGCGCAACGCCCTTGTCCGCCCATCGCTTCAGCAGTACCGGCGCGACGGCGGCACCCCCGACGATGGCGGTCCGCAACGACGACAGGTCTGCCTTCTCGAACTCGGGAGACCGCGAGATCGCGTCGAAGATGAGCGGTACACCGAAGATCGCCTGGACGTTGTGCTCACCGAGGAGCCTCGCGGCGCGGTTCGGATCGAGTTCCTTCTCCACGACGAGGGTGCCGCCGAGCACGGTGGTCATGACCAGGCCCCAGACAAGGCCCGGCGTGAAGACCAGCGGGAGGACCAGGAGCGAGGTCGAGCCGGGACGGAAACCCTCCTCGGTGAGGGTCGCTTCGAAGACGATGTTGAGCAATGTCCGGTTGGTGCAGATGACCCCCTTCGACATACCCGTGGAGCCGCTGGTGAACAACACGGCCGTCGGTTCGTCGGGCCCGACGTCGATGCGGAAGTCGTCCTGCCCACCCTCGCGCAGGGGAACGATGTCGGAGAATTCGAGGATGTCGAAGGTATCGCCGAGAGCGCGGGCATCGTCGACGACCGTCGTGAACTCGCTCGGGGTGACCACCAGGGTCAGGCCCGAATCGTCTGCGACCTTGCGGAGTTCGGCCGGCTTGTAGCGCGGGTTGAGCGGTACGAGCACCGCGCCGGCCTTGAGCACACCCAGCGCGACGACGGGCCACGTCAACGAGTTCGGGCCGAGTACGCCGACACGTTGTCCGGCTTCGACGCCCCGGTCGACGATGGTGCGCGCGACACGGCTGGACCAATCCTGGAGTTCTCGGTAGGTGAGTGCTTCGTCCGCAACGACGATCGCGTTCTGCTCTCCCTTGGTCTTCGCCCACCAATGCAGGGCCGAACCGACGGTGGAAGCCATGCTGGTTCCCTTTCGTGAGTCGCACCGGTATGTCGGCGCAATGCTGATGCGGGCGGGGGCGGCGTCTCGGAATCGGTACACAAGTTCTGCCGAACAAAGTTGTTCGGCAAGAACTTCGAGGGGATGCACCGAAGCGGCGGCCGCCCCCGACTCCGTGACGCACACGCTATCCGGTATTACATGAGACGTCAATCATATTTTGTAAACTGAAATAATCCGCACGGATCATCGTCGGACGTGTTATATGTCTACAACTCCAGGACGAGTTTCGGTGTCCGACTCCGGGACACGCAGATCATCATGCAGTCGTTCGCGGCCTGCTCGCCCTCGGTCAGGACCGAATCCCGATGATCGGGCTCTCCGTGCATCACCGTAACCTCGCACGTGCCACATGTCCCCTCCCGGCACGAGAACGGCACGTCGACCCCGGACCGCAACACAGCATCGAGCAGGGACTCGTCGGTCCCGACCGTGATGCCGACGCCGGATCGCGCGAGTTCGACCTCGAAGGTGCCGTCGACCGCGTCGGCGGATCGTTCCTTGGCTGCGAAACGTTCGACATGAAGGGTGATTCCGATCCGGGCACGACATGCGTCCTCGATCGCTTGCAGGAGCGGTTCCGGCCCACAGCAGTAGACCGAGGAGCCTTCCGGCAGTGCGTCGAGCGTGCCGGCGAGATCGAGGAGCCCGAACTCGTCCTGCGGCCTGATCTCCACGCGATCCGGATGACCGGTGGCGAGACCGTCGGCGAAGGCCATGCTGCTGCGGGTTCGTCCGCCGTACAACAACCGCCAGTTCACTCCCGCCGCGTCGGCGGCGCGGAGCATCGGGAGCAACGGCGTGATGCCGATTCCGCCTGCGACGAAGAGACAGTCGGAGGTGGTGTCGAACCGGAAGTTGTTGCGCGGCCCACCGATGCCGACGAGGTCGCCCATCTGCAACGAATCGTGCACCCAGCGCGACCCTCCTCGGCCGTTCTCCTCGCGGAGCACGGCGACCGTCAGACACGTGCGATCCTCGACGTCACCGCACAACGAGTACTGCCGCACGGTCGATTCGTCGATGACGAGGTCTATATGCGAACCGGGATCCCACGCGGGGACAGGATTGCCGTCCGGATCGGCAAGTCGCACGGCGACGACACCGTCCGCGAGCACGTCCTTGCCGATCACCTGCAACTTGCGGTTGCCGGTAGCGGGGTCTGCAGTCATCGGCGTCTCGCTTCCCTGGACTTCACGTGCCATATAATCTTATGTAATTAGTTTTATGGGACGCAACAGTCCGCCGGGAGTCCGTTCCGCAACAGCCCAGGGAGACGCCCATGACCTCGACAGACATCGCCCCCGAGACGGGTTCGGTACTCGATCTCTTCCGGCTCGACAGCCGTGTCGCCGTCGTCACGGGAGCCGGCAGCGGGCTGGGAGCCGGCTTCGCGCGGGCACTCGCCGAGGCGGGCGCCGACGTGGTCGTCGCAGCACGACGACGTGATCGGCTCGAAGCTGTCGCCGAGACCGTCGAGGACGCCGGTCGTCGTTGCCTCGTCGTTCCCACCGACGTCACCGACCCGGAACAGTGCGAGATGGTCGCGCGCACCACGATCGAGGAGTTCGGCCGACTCGACATTCTCGTCAACAATGCCGGTGTCACCCATGCCGCACCGGCCACACATGAACGGCCCGAAGATTTCCGCTCGGTGCTCGACGTCAATCTCATGGGCAGCTACTGGGCCGCCCAGTCGTGTGCACGAGTAATGGAACCCGGTTCGAGCATCGTCAACGTCGCGAGCATGCTCGGATTGATCAAGTCGGTTCTCCCCCAGGCCGCGTACGCCGCGAGCAAAGCGGGACTGATCGGACTGACCCGCGACCTCTCACACCAGTGGGCGCAACGCAAGGGCATACGGGTCAATGCCGTCGCACCCGGCTTCGTCGAGACGGACCTCATCTCCGAGATGTCGTCGGATACGCTCGCAGAGTTCCTGCGTGGTAGTTCGCTGGGCCGCACCGCCACTCAGCGCGAGATCGACGCCGCCGTGATCTTCCTGGCGAGTCCTGCCTCCGGGTACGTCACGGGCTCGACGCTCGCGGTGGACGGCGGAACGTCCGGACATTGACCTGCCCGCGCCGACGAAGGGGGCTCGACTCGTGACCATCTCCACCGAGACCATGGACCTGCGGGGCGACGGACTGCGTCTGAGCGCCGATCTGTGGCGACCCGACGCCTCCGGGAACCACGGCAACAAGGGGGCCGTGCTGCTCCTGCACGGCGGTGGCCAGACCCGGCACTCGTGGCAACGCACCGGCCGTCGGCTCGCCGAGCACGGCTGGCGGGCCTACACGATCGACGCGCGCGGTCACGGGGACAGCGAGTGGGCCGCCGACGGCGACTATTCCCCCGACGCCCACGCCCGCGACATCCGGGCGGTCGCCGACTCCCTCGGTGAGAGTCCCGTCCTGGTGGGTGCGTCCATGGGTGGGCTGGCCTCGCTCGTCACGGCGGGGGAAGATCCCGGGCTCGTCCGCGCCCTGGTCCTGGTGGACATCACCCCCAGGGCCGAACTCGAGGGCATCTCCCGGATCACCGAGTTCATGCGTGCCGGTCTCGACGGCTTCGACAGCCTCGACGACGCGCTCGAGGCGGTCATTGCGTACAACCCGAACCGTCGGCGTCCGCCCCGCAAGGACGGGCTGCGCAAGAACCTGCGCCACCGGGGCGGCCGGTGGTACTGGCACTGGGATCCGCGGCTGCTCTCCGACCGCGAGAAGCTGATCGCGGCGGAGATCGCCCGGGAGGAACGCGCCCGGGCCGCCGCCCGCGCCGTCACCGTCCCCACTCTCCTGATCCGCGGTGCCCAGTCCGACGTCGTCAGCGACGAGGGTGCGAACGAACTGCTCGACCTGATCCCGGGGGCCCGGCACATCGACGTGAGCGGAGCCGGGCACATGGTGAGTGGCGACGACAACGACGTGCTGAGCACGGGCCTGATCGAGTTCCTCGAGGGGTCCGTCCTCACGTCGTGAGGCCTGCCGACGAGAGCCGATACCATTCCAGGCAGCCACCGGGCATCGATGCCCGACGTACCAGCCGAAAGCGAGACATGGCCCGACCGTCGAAACCGCTCATCAGTCGCGCGGCCGCGGTGGCCGCGTCCATCGAGATCATCGACTCCGAAGGACTCGAAGCCTTCAGTCTCCCGCGTCTCGCGAAGCATCTCGGGGTGCGCGCGCCCTCGCTCTACCACCACTTCTCCGACAAGTCGGAGATCCTCTCCGCGGTTGCACGACAGATCGCCGGCGCGGGCCCGATGCCCCGCCGCAAGCCCGGCCCGGACTGGCCCGAGTACTTCGTGACGCTCAGTCTCAACCTGCGCCGATCGATCCTCAAGCACCGCAACGCGGCCCCGATCCTGCTGCAGTACCTGCCGCGCGACGTGCTCATCGGCACCTATGAGGAGACCGCGGCCTTCCTGGAGGCCTCGGGGGTACCCGCCCGGTTGCACGTGCAGATCCTGGACGGCATGGAGCGTCTGACGCTCGGCGCGGTGCTGACCGAGGCGATGCGCCCCCCGAGCACGAAGTCGACCATCTTCCCGAACGTCGATCCCGAGTCCCGGCCGATGCTCGCGCGAGCCCTCGCTGAGAACGCGATGACCTCGAAGCAACTGTTCGAGGAGATGATCCGCAGCTTCCTGTACGGCGTGATGCGCAACGAGGACGACGCCGAGCAATCCTGAGGACGGCGCTGCGTATTCGTTTCCCGCATGCACAACGGGGCCTCGCGAATCGCGAGGCCCCGTTGCTCTTCCACCCCAGTGGAGTCCCTAGGCGGGCATGTGCACGGTCTTGATCTCGAAGAACTCCTCGAGTCCCTCGGGGCCACCCTCACGGCCGATGCCGGACTGCTTGTAGCCGCCGAACGGCAACGAGAAGTCCATGGCCGAGGTGTTGACGCTGATCGTGCCGGTGCGGATGCGGCGCGCGATCTCGTAACCGCGGTCGATGTCCTCGGTGTAGACGGCGCCGGAGAGGCCGTAGATCGAGTTGTTCGCGATCGCGATCGCGTCCTCCTCGTCCTCGTAGGTGATCACCGAGATCACCGGGCCGAAGACCTCCTCCTGTGCGATCCGCGAGTCGGGGGCGACACCGTCGAGCAGGGTCGGCGCGACGAAGAAGCCCTTCTCGAGGCCCTCGGGGACGCCACCGCCGAGCACGACCTTCGCGCCGTCCTCCTTCGCGATGTCGATGTAGCCGAGCACCCGCTGCTGGTGGTGCTCGGTGGCGAGGGGGCCGAGGAAGTTCGTGGGCTCCCACGGATTACCCAGCGGCAGAGCGCCGTAAGCGGCCTTCAGAGCCTCGAGCACCTCGTCGTGCCGCGTCCTCGACACGAGGACCCGGGTGAGCGCGATACATGCCTGGCCGGTCTGCAGACACCCGCCCATGGGCAGGGTCTGCAGGACGTGGTCGATGTCGGCGTCGTCGAGGATGATCGCCGCGGACTTGCCGCCGAGTTCGAGCGACACGCGGGCGATGCGTTCGCTCGCCAGTGCCATGATGCGGCGTCCTGCGGCGGTGCTGCCGGTGAAGGTGACGTGGTCGACATCGGGGTTGGTGACGAGTGTCTCCGACACCTCGCGATCCGCGCACACCACGCTTACGACGCCCTCGGGGATGCGTCCCTGCTCGACGAGTTCGGCGATGACGTCGGCGAAGATGCACGGCGACAGCGGGGCGTCCGGAGCCGTCTTGAGCACGACCGAGCAGCCGGCGGCGAGAGCCGGGGCCAGCTTGAACGCGATGTTCCCGATCGGGCCGTTCCAGGGGATGATCGCCGCGACCACCCCGGTGGGTTCCTTCACGATGCGGGAGACGCCACCGCCCATCCGGGGGCGTTCCTCGAACGTCGAGAAGTTGCGGGCGACCTCGGCGACCGCGCGGAAGAGACCGCCGATCATCTGCTGGGTCTGATGGCTGACGCCGACCGGGACGCCGACCTCGGCGACACCGATGGCGGTCAGTTCCTCGAACCGCGCCTGGAGGCCGTCGGCGATCGCGTCGACGACGGCGGCGCGCTCCTCCATGGTCTTCGACGCCCATTCGCCCTTGTCGAAGGATTCGCGGGCAGCCACGACAGCGCGGGTGACGTCCTCCGCGGTGGCCGTGCGGACGCGGGCGACACGCTGCTCACTGAACGAGTCGACGACGTCGACCCACTCGCTGCCGGTCGACTCGACCCAGCGGCCGCCGATGAAGACCTTGTCGCGGTCTGCGAACGTCGGGACCGTGGGGGTCGCCGCTTCGGTAGTGGTCATGTGCGAAAGCTCCTTCGGTTCAGCGGATGTTGTAGCCGGCGTCGACAGGGAAGGGGACTCCCGTGACGTAACGCGGGCGCGAGGCGTCCTTCGAGTAGACCCGTGGAGGGCCCTCTCCGCGACGAGATCTCATGCTCCGACGTACGGAGCGACCGAGAAGACAACGCACCGGAACGGTGCGGACCGGCCACCCGCGTGTGTGAGCCGCAACACAAAGATATCCGCCTACAAGCTTTAGGTCAACACCTGACAGAAAGCGTTTTTCGTAAAGCAGTCAGCGCCGGAAGCCTGGAATGCCGACCCAATCCCCCACCTGGAAGCAGGAGTGCTCCTCTTCCTGCTCGAACCACATGAGCCGGCACATCCGCACTGCCGCAGCGTTGTCCGGATCGATCCGCATGAGGCCGACCTGAGCGCCGGCGCCCCGCAGCGCCCCGAGCGCCGAGGTGAGCAGGCCGGCACCGAGGCCTGATCCGCGGACGGCGTCGGCGAGGACGAGCGCGCGGATCCACGCGGCCCGCAGTTCGAGATGCATCGACAGCGCAGGGTCGTACCAGACGAATCCCGCGGGCTTGCCGGACGCGTCCTCGGCGACGACGACATGCCCGTTCCCGAGCCGGATCTCGTCGAGGAGCCGTTCGCGTTGCACCGCCGGGAGCGAGGACGCGTCGAGCACGTGATCGATCGCCTCGCGCGCCGCGGCGTCCCCGAGTGCGAGAGGGGTGCCGATCGTGGCGTCGTCGAACTCCGTGACGGGCTCCAGCGAATGGGCGAACGGTCCGGACAGGTGCCGGAAGATCGTCCATAACCGTCCGGCAGCCCGGATGTCGAACCGCCGGGTGAGGCGGTCGGCGGCAGGGTGGGTGCTGTACGCCCAGCAGCGGAGGGCGTGCGCCCCGGTCCCCTGCCAGCCACCCTCGACGGCGGCGTCCAGGCCCATCTCCTCCACGAGCGTGGTGGCCACACCGCGGGAGCGGTAGTCGGGGTGCACGACGAATTGCACGGTGCCGTAGCCCTCGGCGTCGACCTTCAGGTGCAGATAGGCCACGGTAACCAGCGGGGCGTCCTCGCGTGCGCTCAGGTCGCGCCGCGCCTGGACCGGGAGGTGGAAGATCGTCCCACTCCCGTCGGACGTGGCGGTGACGTCGGCCGGGTGAATCTTCGAGAAGCCTGCCTCCTCGTCGAAGTCAGCGGCCGCCGCGACGAGGCCGAGGACTTCGTCCCGATCTTCCGGTTCCAGCTCCGAACACCATTGATACGAGATCATTCCGTTCGCTCCTCACACACCGGACTGTGACCACTGAATCTAATGGTCATCGATATTTCGAGCAATCCTCGAACGGTCTTCCCGGAAGCATTCGAGGGTTTACACTAAAACCTACATCAGTTAGATTTAGGCCGACGATCCGAACGACAGCCGAAGACGTGGCCACCCGGCGACGCTTCAGCACGACTCTGGAGGACAGCCCCATGACAGAGGTCGGGATTCCCACCGAGGAACGCATTCGCCGCGCACTCGATCATCTGCGCAACGACACCACCGACGAGTACGAGCACCTCACCTGGTTCGAACCGAACGAGTTCGTCGATCCGGCAGTCGCGAAACTCGAGCGGGACCGCGTCTTCGGCCGCCTTCCGACGATCGTCGCCCACGGATCCGAGATCCCGAAGCCGGGCGACTTCTTCACCCTGCAGATGCCGCGGAACAACGTCATCGTCGTCCGCCAGCGCGACGGCAGCGTCAAGACCCTCGTCAACCAGTGCCGTCACCGCGGCGCCATGGTCGAGAAGGAGGAAAAGGGCCGTTGCCGGCTGTTCTCGTGCCCGTACCACCGTTGGTCGTACGACACCGACGGCACGTTGCGCACGATCACCCGCGACAACACCTTCGGTGAGGCCGACCGTGACAAGCGCAATCTCGTGCAGTTGCCCACCGAGGAGCGACACGGGTTCATCTGGGTGGTGGACGACGCCGAGGCGACCATCGACGTCGCCGACTGGCTCGGCCCCGAGATGGACGCCATCCTGGCCTCGCACGATCTCGGATCGCTCGTGACCACGCGCGTCCAGGTCTTCGAGGAGCCCGTCAACTGGAAGCTCATGCAGGACGCCTTCCTGGACGGCTATCACATCCAGTACGCGCATCCGAACACCGCGGCCAAGCACATCCACACCAACGTCATGTCCTTCGAGGACTTCGGTCACCATTGCCGGTTCATGAACCTGCGCAAGACGATCGACCGCTGGATCGAAGAGGATCCCGGCGACCGCAGCCTCGCCGAGCACACCACCGAAACCCACTTCGTAGGCCCCAACAGCACTCTGCTCCGGCAGCCGGATCACTTCCAGCTGCTCACCTTCCGCCCGCATCCGACCGATCCGCAGCAGTGCCGGATGGAGATCCGTCTGATCTGCCCGACGGTCGAGAACAGCGGGATGGCCGAGGAACGCTACAACCGACTCTGGGACAAGAACGTCGAGATCCTCGTCGCCGTGCTGCACAACGAGGACTTCCCGATTCTGCGCGACTCGCAGCGCGCGATGACCAGCGCCAACGCCGGAAACATGGTCCTCGGCCGCAACGAGGTCGCCAACCAGGTCTTCCGACGCGAAATCCAGAAACTGGTCGGCCAGGACTGACCACCGACACCATGGCGGGTGCCTACGGGCGCCCGCCTCAGGAGGCATTTGTGGAGAGCGATCTCTTCGAGCAGGACCACGAGCTGTTCCGGAATTCCGTCCGGGCATTCGTGGACAAATATGTCGTCCCCAACGTGGAGAAGTGGGACACCGACCGGCTGATCGACCGCGAGACCTGGACCGCGGCCGGACGACAGGGACTGCTCGGCCTCGCCGTGCCGGAGGAATACGGCGGAGCCGGGGAGACGGATTACCGTTTCCGGGTGGTGATCCAGTCGGAGATCGCACGCGTCGGCGCATCCGCGCTGCAGTCGGGCTTCTCGACCAATGACGACATCGTCCTGAACTATCTGCTCCGGCACGCGAACGACGAACAGAAACGCCGTTGGCTCCCAGGCTTCGTCACGGGTGAGACGATCGGTGCGATCGCGATGACCGAACCGGCAGCCGGCAGTGATCTGCGGGGCATCACCACCTCCGCGGTGCGCGACGGCGATCATTGGGTGCTCAACGGTTCCAAGACCTTCATCACCAGCGGCATCCTCGCCGACCTGGTGATCGTGTTCGCTCGAACGGATCCGAGTGCGGGTTCACGTGGTTTCAGCCTCTTCGTGGTCGAAGAGGGCATGTCCGGATTCTCGCGGGGACGCAAACTCGACAAGGTGGGGCTGCACGCCCAGGACACCGCCGAACTGTTCTTCGAGGACGTACGGGTACCGAAGGAGAATCTCCTGGGCGAACTCGGGGCCGGCTTCGGTTACCTGATGCAGAGCCTGCCCCTCGAACGCCTCGGCATCGGCATTGCAGCGCAGGTGTCCGCCGAGGCCGTCATTCGATGGACCCTCGACTACGTGAAGGAACGTACGGCCTTCGGAAAACGGATCGGTGAGTTCCAGGGCATGGGTTTCACCCTCGCCGAACTACAGACGGCGGTGGAGGTTTCACGCACCTACATCGATCGGTGCGTCCGCGAATACAACAAGGGAACACTCAGCGCCGTCGATGCATCGAAGGCGAAGTTGTGGGCGACCGAACTACAGGGCCGCGTCATCGACGCCGGCGTCCAGTTCCACGGCGGCTACGGATACATGATGGAGTACCCGGTCGCCAAGGCGTTCATCGATGCACGCATCCAGCGCATCTACGGCGGCACCAACGAGATCATGAAGGAGATCATCCATCGCGATCTCATGAAGTCCTGAGATAGGGAAGACGAGAAGGGGACCCGGTGATCCGGGTCCCCTTCTCCTTTCGGCTCAGGACTCGAGCGTCGGCTTCAGCTCGTCCTCGGGGAACATCATCGCGACGCGGGACAGGGTACCGCCGTCGGTGGCGGGCAGTGTGAGACCCGTGATGTACGCGGCGTCGTCGGACACCAGGAACAGCGCAGCACGCGCGTTGTCACCCAGTGAGGGTGGGCGGTTCAGCTTGAGCGGGATCGGCGAGATGCCCGGGTCCCACGGACCGGCGACCTCTTCGTACGACTGCCCGACCACCGGAGTTCCGGCGGGCGCCAGGAAGTTCGGTGACATGCCGTGGGTGGGCGCGACGGCGTTGACACGGATTCCGTACTTGCCGAGGTCGAGGCTGAGGCCACGAACCATGCCGTTGACGCCGGCCTTCGTGGCGGAGTACATCGCGATGCTGTGGTACGCAGCGAACGATGCGGCCGACGAGGTCGCGAGGATGACGCCACCGCCGTTGGCACGCAGGTGGGGCACGGCGGCCTTGGCCGTGTAGAACACGCCGGACAGGTTGACGCCGACGACGTCCTGCCAGTCGGCGTCGGTGAGGTCCTGGAAGTCGACCTGCTCACCGCCCGCAACGGACGGAACACCGCCACGCGAGACGATTCCGGCGTTGGCCCAGGCGATGTCGAGCTTGCCGAATGCGTCGACGGTTGCAGCAACGGCGTCGTTCACCTGCTGTTCGCTGCGCACGTCGGCGGTGATCGCGACGGCGTTACCGCCCTGCTGCTCGACGAGTTCGACCGTGCCCTTGGCGCGCTCCGGGTCGATGTCGACGACCGCGATCTTCGCGCCCTCGGACGCGAACAGCTGGGAAGCCTCGCGGCCCAGGCCGGAGCCGGCGCCGGTGATGAGCGCGACCTTGCCTTCGAGTTTCATGGGAGCTCCTTCGCTCGATGTGTTCCAGGGAGATACCTGTGCAGTGGGAAGGTTTGAAAGACAACGTTGTTCGACGAGACTTGCGGGGAGGGGAACCCCGCACTCCGAGAATGCGTCCGCTCGACGTTGCTGTGATCGAGGTTACAGACATGAGTCGTGATACGTCAATCGATTTTTGTAAAAAGAAGGAAGAAATATGGACTCCGACGAAACAGCCCTCCTACCCATCCGAAGATGGGCAGGAGGGCTGCCGATGCCGGTAGTTCTGTCCCCGCAGAGGATTCCGTGAACGTCGACTCCGCCGATCAGGCGGGGGACGGAAGCTGCTGGGCAGGATCGTCGACGGGCGGCTGCAGAACACCGTCCCGGACGAGTCCGTCGATCTCGTCGGGACTCATACCGAGCACTGTCTCGCAAATCTCCCGTGTCTGTTGTCCGGGCAGCGGCGCCGGACGCAGGGGCCACACCGGCAGGGTCTCGAAGTGGGCCACCTGCCGAGCGGTGGGCAGCGCCGCAGGCAGCCGGTCGTGTTCGAGTTCCGTATAGGCGCCTCGGGCGACGAGCTGGGGGTCCGTGAGCAACTCGGGCAGGCGGTGCATGACGCCGGCCGGGACACCACCTGCCTGGAGGGCCTGCATGGCCTCGGTCGGGCCGCGACCGGCAACCCATTCGGCGACGATGCGGTCGGCGTCGTCCCGATATCCGAGGCGCGCCGCAGAAGTCGCGAAACGCGGATCCTCTACCAGCTCGGGTCGGTTCAGCACGCTGCACAGACCTCGCCAGTCGGCATCGTCGCGAACGGTCACGACACACCATTCGTCGTCCCCCGCCGCCGAAAAGAGGCCGGCCGGTGCCGCATACGGATCGGCATTGCCGGGAGCGCTGATCGATCCGGACCGGAGGTGCTCCGCGACGAGTTGATTTCCCAGCGCCACGATCGCCACGTCTGCCTGAGCGATCTCGATTACGGCGCCTCGTCCGGTCCGCAACCGGTCGATCAAAGTGGCGAGCACCGCGGTTGCGGCGATCTGGCCGCCGATGTGGTCCGGATAGACCGTCGAGCCGTCGCACAGTCCGTCCGAACTGTCGGAGTACCGCCACAGCGCCGACACCCCACACGCGGCCCGCACGAGCGGACCGTAACCCAGGCGTGTGTTCCACGGTCCGACGCTGCCGAACGCACTGCTCTCCGAGACGATGATGCGCGGATTGATCGCCGCGAGTTCCTCGTAGGACAACCCCATCGATGCCAGGGTGCCCGGTTTGAAGTTGGCCAGCACGATGTCGGCCTCGGCAGCAAGCTTCCTGAAGACCCGCACACCTTCCGGCGTACGAAGGTTCAACCCCAGGCTGCGCCGGTTGCGGTGCCCCCAGGCCACAGACGCCGCGAGGGCGCCCTTGCGCTTGGACTGCCGTAATCCGTCCGGGAAGTCGGAGTTCTCGATCTTGATCACGTCGGCGCCGTGATCGGCGAACTGGCGGCCGAGTTCGGCGCCGAACACCACGACCCCCATGTCGAGGACGCGTAGGCCTTCGAACGGGCGCGAGCCGACAGGCCGCCGAGGCGCAGGGATCGAGGTGCACGGTTCGTCCCGCCTGGAGTCGAAGACGAGTTCGTCGTGCTCACCGAGTTCGGGAGCACGGAAACGGAAGCCCGCACGTGCACCGTCGATCTTGGCGTAACCGGACGGGATCCGTGCCTCGAGACCCGGGGCGATCACGGCGTCGACGAACGTTCCCGAAGCCTCGAAGTGTTCGGTGATCAGCACCTCGGACACCACGTTCAGCCCTCCGATGGGGATACCCCGGGCCGCACCCTCCGCTACCAGCTGGTCGCGGGTGTACTGCGCGAACAGGGTCTCGATCAGTGGATTGAGCCGGTCGGCCGCCGCGAACCGAGCCGGGATCGTGTCGTACTTCGGGTCTGCGAACTCCGCAGGTTCCCCGAGCCATTCGAACATCGCCCGCCACTGCCGCTTGGCGAGGAGGCAGATCCGTACCTGCCCGTCGGCGCACCGGTAGACGGGATAGAAGTTCGCGGCGTCCGGGCGGCCCCGGGGGAAGTCCTCGGAGCGGCCCGCCGCAGCCGACCCCTGCACGCCGAAACCGGGGTCGAATCCGTGCACGACGACCTCGTAGGCCGAGATGTCCACGCTCTGTCCCTGCCCGGTGTGCAGGCGGTCGTAGTAGGCCAGCAGCGCCGACCACGCCGTGTGCGCACCCACGGTCTCGGCGACGAGCCCGTTCGGCGGGAGGAGCGGCGGTTCGCCGGGTTCACCCGACCGCGACAGCACCCCGCTCAGCGCGTACAGCACCTGTTCGGTCGCAGCCCAGTCCCGATACGGGCCATCCTGTCCGAACGGGGTCACCGACACCGCAACCAGTGCGGGGTTCACCGCGCGTAGGTCGGCGGAGCCGACACCGCGGGCGGCGAGATGGCCCGGGGGCAGCGATTCGATGAGGATGTCGGACGACACGGCGAGGCTGCGGAGCCGGTCCCGTCCGGCCTCGTCGTCCAGATCGACGACGACACCCAGCTTGTTGGCGTTCCGCAACGCGAACGGGATGCTCACCCCGTTCCGGATCGGCGGGGCCGAGCGGGACGCCGATCCGCCGGGCCGCTCGACGAGGACGACCTCCGCGCCGAGATCGGCGAGGAAACGGCAGGCGGTGTCGCCGAATCCGTCGGTCAGGTCCAGTACCCGGACGCCCTGCAGAGGAAGTGCCATCCTGTGCTCCAAACTCCTGTGCTCGTGACGACGGCTGCCGGGGTCAGCGGGTGCCGAAGTACACCGACTTCGCGGCGTAGTAGGGCTGCAGACCTTCCGGTCCCAGTTCGCGACCGAGACCCGAGGCCTTGACACCGCCGAAGGGCGCCGCGAGGTCGAGTGCGTAATGGTTCACGCCGACGGTGCCGGTGTGGATGCGGGCGGCCAACTCGAGGCCGTGCTGCTCGTCGGTGGTCCACACCGTGCCGCCGAGGCCGTAATCCGAATTGTTGGCGATCGCGACCGCCTCGTCCTCGTCCGTGTAAGGGGTGATCGTCAGCACCGGGCCGAAGATCTCCTCCTGCGCAATGCGCGCGGAGTTGCCGACATCGGCGAAGACCGTCGGCTCGACGAACCAGCCCACCGCCTGCGAGGCCGGCCGTCCCCCACCGGTGGTGACGCGGTAGCCGTCGGCGCGGCCGGTCTCGATGTAGCCGAGCACCCGCTCGCGCTGCGCGGCGGACACCAGCGGGCCGATCTGCGTGGCCGGATCCAGGGGATCGCCCACCGTCAGGGCTCGCACCGTCTCGGTCACGGCCTCGACGACCTCGTCGTAGCGCGCGCGGGGAGCGAGGATGCGGGTGCTCGCGTGGCAGGTCTGGCCGTTGTTGACCAGCGAGACCTCGAGCAACTTGCCGGCGAACACGTCGAGATCGGCCTGCTCGGTCACGATCGCCGCGGACTTGCCGCCGAGTTCGAGGGTGATCGGGCGCAGCAACCGGCCGCAGACCTCGCCGATCGCCCGGCCCGCCGCGGTGGAACCGGTGAAGGCGACCTTGTCGACACCGGGATGCTCCACCAGATAGGCGCTCGTCTCGCGGCCGGCGGGCAGCACGTTGACGACGCCTACCGGAAGCCCCGCCTCGACAGCGGCGTCGGCGAAGGCGAAGGCATCCAGGGCGGTCTCGGGTGCGGGCTTGAGCACCACCGTGCACCCCGCGGCCAGGGCCGGAGCCAGCTTCATCGCGGCGAGCGGTTGAGGGTAGTTCCACGGCGTGATCGCCGCGACCACGCCGACCGGTTCGCGCCGGACCACGGTGCGCCCCCCGAACACACCGGGGCGCACCTCCTCGCCGGAGTCGTCGCGGACGAGACGCGCATAATACGAGAACATCGCTGCCGCGCCGATCCCGTTGACACCGTTGGACAACGAGATCGGCATGCCGTTCTCCCGGCTGACCAGCCGGGCCGTGTCGCGGCCACGGCTCTTCAGCGCGACGGCGAACCGATCCAGCAGATCGGCCCGCTCGGCACCGTTCATCGAACCCCACGGTCCGGCCAGTGCGGCGCGGGCCGCCGCGACCGCGGCATCGACGTCGGCGTTCGAGGCGAGTGCCGTGCGGGCGAGCGCCTTCTCGGTGGCCGCCTCGATCACGTCGAAGGAACCACCGGACACCGGTGTCACCCAGCGGCCGCCGACGAACAACTCGTCCCGGTCTGCGATCTCAGCGTGCGCAGTGGTCATCTCGTACCCTTTCGGATGCCGTGTCAGAGAGTGTCTTCGTTGCCGAACAGCACCGAGCTCACCAACGGGGCCATGGGGCCACCGATGAACAGCGAGGTCTCCGCTCCGGCGACTTGGTTCGGGGAGGTGCGGCGGATCTGGCGGACTGCTTCGACGGCGAGATTGAGGCCGTTGACGAACGAGTCGGCGAGATTGCCACCGCTGGTGTTGACGGGCAGCTTTCCGCCCGGCGCGGTGAGGTTCTCGACCGTCATGAACCCGCCGGCCGCCTCGCCGGGCGGGCACAGGCCGTGGTCGATCAGCGCCGCAACGGCCGGGCCACTGAAGTTCTCGTAGACCTGCACGACGTCGACGTCGTCCGGGCCGAGTCCGGCTGCGGCCCACAAATGCTCGGCGACACCGGGTTTCCCGTTGTTGGCCGGACCGAAGCCGGCCGTCATGTACTGCTCGCCGAGGTCGTTGTCGATCAGTTCGGAGAACCCGCCGGGCGCACCCTGGGCGCCGGCGAGGAGGTAGACCGGATCCTGCCGCAGATCGCGGGCTCGCTCGGCGGACACGAGGATCAGGGCCACCGCACCGTCGCTCTCGCGCGAGCAGTCGAACAGGTGGAACGGCTCGGCGATCAGACGGGAGTTCTCGTAGGTCTCCACGTCGAGCGGGCGCCCGTAACCTTGTGCGGGGGGGTTGTTCTGGGCGTGATGGTAGGCGGCGAGCACGAGTGACCGCATCGCTTCCCGCGGTACTCCCCCGTGTTCGAGCATGCGCTGGGTACGCATGGCGCAGATCTGCGCCGGAGAGCCGACGCCATGGGCGAGGAAATGACTTCCGTAGTGGTACTTGGCGTATCCGAGTCGACCGGTGTCGGCCTGGGACATCGCGCGGTAGACGGCGACGCACTCGGCCTGGCCGGTCGCGATGGCGGCCGCGGCGTTGGTGATGGCCGCGGCGACGCTGCCACCACCCCCACCCCACATCATGTTGGACCAGCGCAGTTCGTCGATCATCAACGCGCCGCCGATGATCGCGCCGTCGTTGGAACCTCCGGCGTAGGAGACGAATCCGTCGATCTGCCGGGGATCGATACCGGCGTCGGCGCATGCCGCGAGGATCGCCTCGAGGGTCATCCGCTTCTCGCCGTGCGGCGCCTCACCGCGACGGTAGTGCTGTTCGGCGACGCCGACGACCGCGGCCGCGCCGCGCATTCCCCGTCCGCTCATCGGGTTTCTCCTTCCGAGCCGGCGCGGACACGACGCCAGCGCACCAGCGGCCACCGGGCACCCTCGTCGAGTTCGATCGCGCCCACCACCTCGTCGCCGATCCGCGGATCCTCGTCGATGCCGTCGACGAGCAGGCCCAGCACGCGGCGACCGTCGGCGCCCGGTAGCTCGACCAGGACGGTGACGTAGGGCAGCCGACCGGCGTATTCGTCCATGTAGGGATACCAGCTGCGATGCCAGCTGTAGACCGTGCCAGCGGGTTCGACCTTCTCCCAGCCGATGTCGAATCCGTGGCAGGAACCGCAGATCGCCTGCGGTCCCCAGATCCAGGTGCGGCAGTCGCTGCAGCGCTGCAGCCGGAGTTCACCCTCGACGAGTCGCTCCCAGTGCGGGAGGTCCAGTCCGTCGGGGGTGGGTCCCCACGGCTCGGTTGCAGGTTCGATCGCAGTCATGCCCGGACGTCCTTCTCCACATCGAAATTCTCGAGTCTTCCGGCGAGCCAACGCCCGTCGCGCTGCTCCCAGTACGAGCGCAGCCCGATGGTCCGGTCGTCGAGCTCGTAGACGGCCTCGCCGATCATCAGGTCGCCTTCGGCGCGGACGTCCGCGATGCGGTGGGACCTCACCTCCGCACGGGGGGTGTCGACACCATCGAAGACCTGGGGGAGGTTCTCGGGCACCATGTCGGCGAGCGCGGCCTTCATGTTTCCGCTGACGATATGGCCCACATGCCGTTCGTACAGAGAACGAAAGTCTTCGACAGACACGGGAACTCCTCGAATCGAGGACGCACTCACGGTGCGTCCGACTGACACATTTAACTTAAGGCATTAGATAAATGTCGTCAACGTCACGCGAGGCGGAAAACGCCGTCCGAGGTCACCGCGACCTTCTCACCTGCGACGTCCTCCGTCGCGAGACGAGCGAGATCTGCGGCATCCGTACCGGCCCCGAGAATGCGTTCCCCCGTGGGCGTGCGCGCGGCGAGGAACGCCCGCTCCGGTTCACCGTCGCGTCCGTACACCACGGTCCACGACTCCGCTGTCGCGACACCCTCGTACGAGACCAGAGCCGGGGTCGTCGGTTCCGCGTCCACCTCGGCCTGCACGTCCAGGCGCCGGAAGCCGCCGGCGGGTGGTTCGGTCCGGTAGACGCCCATCGCATGCTTGGTCAGGTAGCCGCTGTTGGCCGTCACCAGACCGTAGGAGCCCGGGTTCTCGCGAAGCCTGGTCAGCATCGCGGCGATCGAATGGCTGACGTAGTTGTTCCACGGCCCGCCCCCGAAGGTCAGACCACCGGTGATCGTCAGCGGCCGCGACGGATCGTCCAGCGGCAGCCCGAATTCGTTCGCCGCGACCTGCACCGCCGACGGGAAGCACGAGTACACGTCGACGTGCTCGACGTCGTCGAGGTCGATGCCGGCGAGTTCGAGTGCCCGCGCCCCGGCGATGCGGATCGCCGGCGAGCGGTCGAGGGCGGCCCGTTCGGCGATCGCGTAGGTATCGTGCGATTCGGTACCGGACTGCGGGAAGACCCAGTTCTCCCTGGGGATTCCGAGACGGGTTGCAGTCTCGACCGAGCACACCAGGACGGCCGCACTCTGGTCGACCATGTTGTTGGAGTTGAGCAGCTTGGTGTACGGCGTGGAGATCATCCGGTTGTCGGACGAGGGCAGGGCGATCTCGTCGGCGCCGCACTCGCGCTGCACCCAGGCGTGCGGATTACCGGCCGCGGCCGCGCTGAACTGCGACCACAGCTCACCGATGAACCGCTGATGTTCCTGCGGCGAGCGACCCGCGGTGATACGCAGAGCCTGCTCGAACAGCGGATAGACGAACGAAGGTCGGTCCAGGCCGATGCGGCGTTCACTCTCGGCCTCCATCGGCACGTCGGTCACCAGGATCTCCGCGGCGGGCACCGTCTCGTCCTGCACGGTCCACTCCGGGCGCAGTTTCTGCTTGCGGAGCCGGGTGCGGGTGCGCCACGACTCGGCCCCGCCGATGAGCACGACGTCTGCACGACCGGCGGCGATGTCCTCGGCGGCGGCGTTGACCATCACCTGCGGGGTGCTGCCGCCGTTGCCGGAGTAGCCGGTGTGGCGGACGTTCGCGCCGATCCGCTCCCCGACCAAGGCACCCGGGTCGCGGTAGCGCCACGAGAGCAGACCCACCACGCGGACCGAGTCGACGAGTTCGAGCAGGCGCGTCGAGCCGGCCTGTTCCGCGGCGGCGCGGGCCGCACGCACCATGAGGTCGACGGGCTCGACCCCTCCGTCGCGCTCGTTGATCTGGCCGCCGCCGACCAGGATGGGGGTTCTCGGATCGAGTGTCACCGTTGCACCACTTTCGGTATGCGCTCTCGCGCTGCCTGCCGTCCGCGATTAGGCTAATGGCATTAGATTAATGGCTCAAGCCCGAGAGTGCGCCGAGAGGGGCGATTGACCGACCCCACTCCCCGTGATAGGCATTTAGCGATCGTTAAATAGACCGTATCGTGTGATCGAGAGGCGAGACATGTCCGACGAGACGACCACCCCCGAACCCGCCGCGCTGTACGAGCGACGCGGCAACGTCGCACTCATCACCCTCAACCGTCCGCGCGCCCTCAATGCGGTGAACGGCGCTCTGGCCACCGCGGTCGGCAACCATCTCGAGCAGGCGAACACCGACGACGAGGTGCGAGTCGTGGTGATCACCGGTGCCGGTCGCGCGTTCTGCGCAGGTGCCGACCTCAAAGCACTGGCTGCCGGTGAGGACACATCTGCCGAGGGTCATCCGGAATGGGGCTTCGCGGGGTACGCCCAGCACTGGAGCGCCAAGCCCACCATTGCCGCCGTCAACGGATTCGCGCTCGGTGGCGGTACCGAACTCGTGCTCGCCAGCGATCTCGCGGTCGTCGACGAGGAGGCGAAGTTGGGCCTGCCCGAAGTCAAGCGCGGACTGTTCGCGGCCGCCGGCGGTGTGATCCGGATGCAGCAGCAGATCCCCCGCAAGGTCGCTCTCGAACTCGCACTGACCGGTGAACCCATCACCGCCGCGCAGGGCAAGGAGCTGGGCCTGGTGAACCGGGTTGCCCCTGCCGGCACCGCTTTGGAGGTCGCCCTCGAACTGGCCGAGATCATTGCGGCGAACGCCCCTGTGGCCGTCCGCGAATCGAAGGCGATGATCCACCGGACCGCCAACAGTCCCGACTGGGAGGACGCAGCGTGGGACGCCAACCGCAATGCGTTGAAGGTCGTGTTCACGAGCGAGGACGCGATGGAAGGACCGCGCGCGTTCGCCGAGAAGCGTCAGCCCGTCTGGAAGGGTCGCTGACGAGTTCCCCGAGGATCAGCGTTTGCCGCGACCGAACCGGTCGACCACGACCGCCCGCAACGAACGGGCTTCGATGCCGGCCTCGCGGCGGGCGCGTCCTCGGGTCACGAGCACGCCGACGAGCGCGATCACCCAGATCGGGTACTGCGCGAACCACGCGACGCGGAAGGCGTCGAAGGTGTAACCACCGAGCCGGTCGAGCACGATGCCCATCGTCTGCACGACCAGCAGCGTCGCGAGGAAGCCACCGATGTTGACGATGCCGTTGGCCGTGCCCAGCGCGGTCCCGGGATTGAAGGTGCGGGCGTAGTCGAAGCCGATCATCGACCCCGGCCCGCCCACCGAGATGACGACGACGAGCACCACGAGCAGCCACAGCGGTGCGGGTCCGGGCAGGGCGAGCACCGCCGACCACGTCACGGCGCTGGCCAGGATGATCATGAGGACGAGCCACGAGCGTCTGGTAGGGAAACGTCCCGACAGCACCCCCAGGATGGGTCCGGCGGAGATGGCCGTGACCACCGAGACCGTGAGCATCGAACCGGCCGCCGCGGGTGACAGACCCTGCGCGGAGACCAGATACGGCACGCCCCACATGAGCGCGAAGGTCGTCACCGAGAACTGCGTGCCCATGTGGGTGAAGAAGCCGAGTTTGGTGCCGGGACGCCGCCACACCGTGCCGAGTCCGCCGATCACCTCCCGCAGCCCGGACGCCGTGGCCTCCCGCGCCTCTCCCGGCGGGGTGTCACGCACGATCGCGAACACCAGGACGCACGCGAGCAGGCCGAGCGCCGCGGCACTGCCGTAGGCGGCCGTCCATCCGGTGCCGGTGAGCAGCAGGACGAACGGCACCGCCGACAGCACCTGGCCGAGCTGGCCGAAGATGCCCGTCAGCTGCGAGACGACGGGCACCCGGCGCGGAGCGAACCACACCGGCACGAGCCGCAGCACCGAGATGAACGTCAGGGCGTCACCGACACCGACCAGTACCCGGGCCAGATATGCGACCGGCAACGACTCGGTGACGGCGAGGATCGCCTGACCGACCGCGAGGATCACGGCGCCGGTCGCGATCATCCTTCGCGAACCGAACCTGTCGAGCAGCACACCGGCCGGGATCTGCATCCCCGCGTAGACGATGAGCTGCAGGACGACGAAGCCGGACAGCACCGACGGCGAGATCTCGAAGCGTTCGGTGGCGGCGAGTCCGGAGACACCGAACGCCGTCCGATGGAGGACGGCGACGATGTAGGCGAAGACTCCGATACCCCAGACCAGCCATGCCCTCATGTCACAAGGACGATACGCGGCGGTCTGTTAACGGTGCTAATTACTCACGACCGAGCGACACCCACGTCGGGTCGGCCGCACGCGGACCGGCGACCTTGTCGGCGAGACGGTCCAGCCGCGCGACCTGCTCGTCGGTGAGCGTCACGTCGAGCGCACCGGCGTTCTCGGTGACGCGATTCGCGTAGCGCGTGCCGGGGATCGACACCGAGGGCAACCCGAACTCGTGACCCTTCGCATCCAGCCATGCCAGGGCGATCTGCGCGATGGTCGCGTCCGCTTCCTTCGCAACCGCCCGCACCTCTTCACGGACCGCGAGGTTGGTCGGCAGGGACTCGGCGTCGAAGCGCGGGAAGCGCTTGCGCAGGTCGTTCTCGGCAACCTGTCCGGGATCGAAGGCGTCGGTGAGCAGTCCCCGGCTCACCGGCGAGTACGGCACGAAGCCGATGCCGAGTTCGGCGGCGGTGGGCACCACGTGCCGTTCGACGTCGCGCGAGACGATGCTCCACTCCGACTGGATCGCGGCGATCGGATGGACGGCGTGCGCGCGGCGCAGCTCGTCACCCGTGGCCTCCGACAGTCCGATGTGCTGCACCTTGCCGGCCTGCACGAGTTCGGCGAGGGCACCGACCGTGTCCTCGACCGGCACCTCCGGATCGACGCGGTGCAGGTAGTACAGGTCGACGTGGTCGACGCCGAGACGCCCGAGCGACTCGTCGATGGCCTGCTTCGCGTATTCGGGACGGCCGTTGATGCGACGGTTGGCGGTGCCCGTGCCGCCGACCGCGCCGACGAGACCGAACTTCGTCGCCAGCTGGACCTCGTCCCGCCGGTCGGCGAGCAGCGTGCCGACCACCTTCTCGCTGGTGCCGTCGCCGTAGACGTCGGCGGTGTCGATGAAGGTGATGCCCAGATCCACGGCGTGGTGCAGGGTCGCGAGTGCCTCGTCGAGATTCACCTCGCCGTATGCGGGGGCGACGGACATCGCGCCGTAACCCTGGGCGCTGACGACGAGACCGGGCGCGAGCTGGACGGTGGGGACAGGCATGTACTTCTCCTCGACGACGACACGGTGCGACTCCCGATCGTCCCGCATCCCGCGCATGATCGCAGGAGTTGAAATCGCCGTGATCCGAGCAGCCCGCGCCCTAGGCTGAGATCCATGGTGACCGACTGGCTTTCCCTGCAACGAACCGCGCGTCGCGAGTTCGACGACCGTGTCGCGCAGATCCGCGACTGGCACGCACCCACCCCGGACACCGAGTGGGACGTCACCGACCTGGTGTGGCACATGGTCGACGAGCAGCGCTGGATCCAGCCGCTGCTCTCCGGCCGTTCCCTCGACGACGCGAAGGCCGTACTCGAACCGATCGGGGACGATCTCGCCGCCGAATGGGCACGCTTCGCCGAGCAGGCGACCGCCGCGTGGGCGATGACGTCACCGTCCCAGGAGGTCCACCTGTCCTACGGCACCGTCCCGTGCCTCGACTACATGAAACAGCAGGTCGCGGACATCACCGTGCACACCTGGGATCTCGCCCGGGCCATCGGTGCCGACGAAATGCTCGACGCCGACCTCGTCGACGCCGTGCTCGCCGACATCGAACCGCAGAAGGACATGCTCGCCTCGAGCGGTCTGTTCGCCGATCCCGTCCCGGTCCCCGACGACGCGTCCCCGCAGGACCGGCTCATCGCCCTCACCGGCCGCGACCCCAGGAAGGCGTCATGACGGACCGACCCGATATCAAGCCCCGCAGCCGCGACGTCACCGACGGCATGGAGAAGGCCGCCTCGCGCGGCATGCTCCGTGCGGTGGGGATGGGAGACGAGGACTGGGGCAAGCCGCAGATCGGTGTGGCGTCGTCGTGGAACGAGATCACCCCCTGCAACCTCCCGCTCGAACGCCTCGCGCGATCGGTGAAGGAGGGCGTGCACGCCGCGGGCGGTTATCCGCTCGAATTCGGCACCATCTCCGTGTCCGACGGGATCTCGATGGGGCATGAGGGCATGCACTTCTCCCTGGTGTCCCGCGAGGTCATCGCCGATAGCGTCGAGACGGTGATGCAGGCCGAGCGGCTCGACGGCTCGGTGCTGCTCGCGGGATGCGACAAGTCCTTGCCCGGGATGCTCATGGCCGCGGCCCGCCTCGATCTCGCCGCCGTCTTCCTGTACGCCGGGTCGATCCTGCCGGGCATCGCGAAACTGTCCGACGGTACCGAACGCGACGTGACGATCATCGACGCCTTCGAAGCGGTCGGGGCGTGCGCGCGGGGCCTGATGTCCGAGACCGACCTCGACGCGATCGAACGCGCCATCTGCCCTGGCGAAGGTGCCTGCGGCGGCATGTACACCGCGAACACGATGGCCGCCTCGGCCGAGGCGCTCGGCATGTCGCTGCCGGGGAGCGCGTCACCGCCCGCGACGGATCGTCGCCGTGACGGTTTCGCCCGGCGCAGCGGTCAGGCGGTGGTCGAGATGCTGAAGCGCGGCATCACCGCGTCCGACATCCTCACCAAGGAGGCGTTCGAGAACGCCATCGCGGTGGTCATGGCCTTCGGGGGATCCACGAACGCCGTGCTCCACCTGCTCGCGATCGCGCACGAGGCGCAGGTGGATCTGAGCCTCGACGACTTCGTCCGCGTGGGCGCGCGGGTGCCGCACCTCGCCGACGTCAAACCGTTCGGCCGGCACGTGATGAAGGACGTCGACCACATCGGCGGTGTCCCGGTCATCATGAAGGCGTTGCTCGACGCAGGTCTGCTACACGGCGACTGCCTCACCGTCACCGGGAAGACCGTCGCGGAGAACCTCTCCGGCATCGCGCCCCCGGACCCCGACGGCAAGGTGCTGCGCGCCCTGAGCGACCCGATCCATCCCACCGGCGGCATCACGATCCTTCGCGGCAGCCTCGCTCCCGGCGGAGCGGTGGTGAAGTCCGCGGGCTTCGACGAGTCGGTCTTCGAGGGAACGGCGCGGGTCTTCGAACGAGAACGGGCCGCGATGGATGCGCTCGAGGACGGCACCATCACCGCCGGCGACGTGGTGGTCATCCGCTACGAGGGCCCCAAGGGTGGCCCGGGTATGCGCGAGATGCTCGCGATCACGGGCGCCATCAAGGGCGCCGGGCTAGGCAAGGACGTCCTGCTGCTCACCGACGGACGATTCTCCGGTGGTACCACCGGGTTGTGCGTCGGGCACGTCGCCCCGGAGGCCGTCGACGGCGGCCCCATCGCCTTCGTCCGCGACGGCGACCGGATCCGTCTCGACGTCTCGAACGGCCTGCTCGACGTGCTGGTCGACGAGAAGGAAATGGAAACGCGGCGACAGGGCTGGGAGCCACTGCCGCCGCGCTACACCCGGGGTGTACTGGCGAAGTACACGAAGCTGGTCGGTTCCGCATCGAACGGTGCGGTGTGCGGATGAGGGTCGGGTGAACCCTCCCGCTCCGGGGGTGCTGCTAGATCGGACGGAAACCTGCGCCCGGCCCGCCCCGACCGTTGATGTCGGCCATGATCACGTCGATGTTCGTTCCGACCTCGGGGCCGGCGCACGGCGCGAGCAGGTAGGCGTTGACCATCGCGACGAGCGTCGTGCCCACCACGAGCGGTGCGCCCGAGTCGCCTTCGATGACGCACACCTGCGTCCAGGTCTCCTGCGAGCCGAACACGTCGCCCCAGACGATGCCGCAGGTGTTGCCCGTGGTGCGGCCTTCCTTGCAGGCGATGTTCGGGAAGCCCGCGGGGGCACCGAGGCCGGTGATCGTCACGTTGCCGACGCGGTTGACCGGAACGACCTTGCTCCGGTCGAACTCGATCACGGCGTAGTCGAGCCGTTCGTTGGTCGACACGATGCGGCCCACCGAGCCGGCAGCGAGGTCGTATTCGGCTTTCACCGTCATGCCGGGAGAGCCGCAGTGCGCGGCAGTGAGACCCACGAGGCGTCCGGCGGCGTCGTTGCCGATCGTGGTGAGCGTGCAGTCGAAGATGTCCTGCCCGTTGTCTCCGAGAGTGATGCCCGAACCGCCACCGAGGGTGACCGGAGGAGCCGCGACGGCCACCCCGGAACCCGCGCCGACCAGCGCGACCGCGCTCGCGATTGCAACAACCAGTTTTCTGAACATGGAGGCCCTCCTGCGCTGCGCCGTCCGGCAGCCGTCGGGCTGAGCGTACTAGAGGTTTCCGCCGGATTTCCGGGTTGCGCCCAAGCTTTCCAGAGCTTGACGGGCCTCCTCGAGCTCGCGGCTGAGCTGCGCGACCCGCTCCTCGGCCGCGCGACGCGCCTCCTCGATCACCGACTGGACGGCCTCGGTGGCCGTGGGATCGCCGAGTTCCTTCACCGCACGTTCGACGGCGTCGGGTGCGACCGTTGCGGGCTTACCGACCTTGCGGGTGCCGTGCGCGACCCCCACCGTCCACTCGTTCTCCGGGTCGATCGTGACGGTGATCGTGATCGACGGCGCCTTCTTCGCTTTGCGGGCCGGGGCCTTCGGCTTCGCCGGTGCCGGCGGCCGGGAGGCGGGAGTGTCGGACGAAGCGGGGGTCGTCTGGGTCACGGGCTTCTTCTCCTGGGCGCGGGGAACCGCAGCGACTGCTGGGCTCTCGGATTTCTGGGGGGCAGGCTTCGGTGCAGCAGGCCTGGATGCGGTAGCCCGTGGGGTCGCGGGTTGCACAGGTGGCACCTTCGCGGGAGCTGCCTTCGCCGGAGCGGGCTTCGCACCACCGGACGTGCGCGCGGTCTTCGTCGGTGCGCGCTTCGTTCCGGCCGGCTCGCGGGTGGCGCGCAGTTCGTCGGTCTCGAACGGCAACTCGTCGTCGACGCCCTTCGGCCGCACCATCACGGTGCTGCCGCTGATCGATACCACCCGCGCCGACGTCCCCGGGTCGATGCCGAGACTCGGAATGCCCTCGACGAGGTAGACGGTCGCGCGGCGCCCCTCGGCGAGAGCGGCACCGAGCTCTCCGAGTTGTTCCTCCGTCAGGTGGTCCGCGCGTCTGCGGGGCGACATGCGACGTCCTTTCTCGGTTCGCCGAAGGGTCGGCAGGGCTTCGATGTCGGTCACTGTCGCACATCCGTACGACACGCCTGTACACCTGTTCGATACGACCTGCCGCGCGCATGGGCCCGGGGCACGGTAAGGATGGAAGAGTGACCCCGTCCGATCCGGCACCTGCCTCAGGAACCGACGTGCTGTCCGTGATCCAGTCACAGCTGGAGAACGCGCTGCTCGGTGGTCCTCTTCGTTACACCCTGAACGAGGTGGCCGAGTTGTGCGGGCTCGCACCTGCGCGGGTGCGCCGGCTGTGGCAGGCACTCGGTCTGACCGTCGATCCCGATCCCGACGTCGTGATGTTCACCGACGGCGACGTCGAGGCCCTGCGTGCGACGGCGGCCATCATCGCGAGCGGCGCGATCGACGAAAGCCTCGAGGTGCCCGCGGCCCGGTCGATCGGACAGTCGATGTCGCGGCTGACCGAGTGGCAACTGAATCTGCTCAACACCCACGTCTTCACCCAGTTGGCCTCCGCCTACGCGAAAACGGAGACTCCCCCGCAGGAAGAGGAGATCCGCGCGCTGATCGACCACATCGTCGATCGCACGACCGAGCTCGCGCTGAGCCTCCAGAGCCACATGTGGCGTCGGCACCTGGTGGCCACGACCGCCCGGGCCGCCGCGCGCCCGCAGGATTCCGGGGAGCTCCACGAGTTGGTCGTCGGTTTCGCCGACATGGTCGGCTACACACGGTTGACCCGGCAGATCGATGCGGCCGCGCTGAGCGAGCTGCTCGACTACTTCGAATCGGAGGTCTCCGACGTCATCGCCCGGCACAACGGCTGGGTGATCAAAACCGTCGGCGACGAGGTGATGTTCGCGGCCGAACGTCCGGTCGACGCCGCACGGATCGCCCTCGAACTGCAGGATTCGTTCAGGTCCCAGAAGGACTATCCGGACCTGCGGATCGGACTGGCGTGGGGCCAGGCGTTGCCGCGCTTCGGCGACCTGTTCGGTTCGGTCGTCAACATCGCGGCCCGTCTCACCGGCGCGGCGCGGCCGGGCACGATCCTCGTCGACGAGAACCTCGCCGACGCCCTCTCCGACTGCGAGGAGTTCCGCTTCCAGACGGTGCGCACGCTGCGGCTGCGGGACTTCCAGCATTCGCGGCTGTACGTCCTGCGTCGTCCGCGCGAGGAGAAGAAGGCGGCGGTGGGCGTGGAGGGTCTGCACGACGAGGACATGGGTCTGTGACCGGCAGGCTGACAACAGTCGACGAGAAGCCCGATACTCCCTCATACCCACTGATACTTCTTCCGACCTCCTTCGCCCTCGAGGAGACCACGAAGTACCGCCCCCATGCGGCGGTCGACGACGCGACCCGCGAGATCGGTGCGGCGATCGGTGTTGCGATCACGGGCAGCGTCCTGGCCGCAGCCTACGGGCACGGCATCGATCCGGTGGCGCCGATGATCCCCGAGCCGGCCCGGGCCGCCGTGCAGGATTCGCTCGCCGCCGCGATACAGGTCGCCGAGCATGCGGGTCCGCAGGGCGAGCAACTCGCCGAACTCGCACAGAACGCCTTCCTCGACGGCTTGCAGCAGGCATCGTGGGCAGTCGCCGCGATCTTGCTGGTCGGAGCGTTGATCTCCGCCTTCTGGCCACCCCGGCGCTCGTAACCCTCCCCTCTCTTTTCTTTCTCGATGCCCGCAACGCAGGTCGCGGGCATTGTGCTGTGCGCGTGATCACGCTAATCTGGATAACAGTTACTAGTCGTCACACTAAAAAGGTGGAGGCATGACCGCATCGCTCACCCGCGAGACCAGCAAGGGCTTCATCCCCGGCGTCGCACTGTCCGATCGCGAAGAAACCGCCGGACGACTGCTCGCCTCGTCCGCACGTAAGTCGTACGACCCGGTCGTCGAGGTGGACTGGGAAGCCCCCGTCCCCGACGACAAGTTCGGAATGACCCCCGAATGGAGCACGCTCTACGGCACCGCACTGTGGGACGAGCTCACCGACGAACAGCGCATCGAGCTGACCAAGCATGAGGCCGCGAGCGTTTCGAGCGTCGGCCTGTGGTTCGAGATCCTGCTCATGCAGATGCTCCTGCGCGACGTCTACGACCGCGACAAGCATTCGCGTCACGTCCAGTTCGCCCTCACCGAGGTCGCCGACGAGTGCCGCCACTCGGTGATGTTCGCGCGCGCCGGCGAACGGCTGAACATGCCGGGCTACGGTCCGGCCCGCTACATCCACCAGCTCGGTCGCCTGTGGGGCCATTTCTTCAAGGGCGCCAACGCCTATGCATCGGTCATGGCTGCCGAGGAGATCCTCGACATGATGCAGCGTGACTTCATGCGCGACGAGCGGGTGCAGCCCGTCACCCGCGCGGTGTCGAAGATCCACGTCCTCGAGGAAGCGCGCCACATCCGCTTCGCCCGCGAGGAGGTCGCACGCCGACTCGCCGGTGCGAGCCGCACGCGACTCGCGTTCGAGCGGTTCAACACCGCGCTCGTGGTGTTCTTCGTCGTCAAGAGCATGATCCACCCCGACGTTTACGCCAATGCAGGCCTCGATCGCGAGCGCGCTCTGCAAGAGGCGAAGGGCAACAAGCACTATCACGATCGCGTGCGCAAGTCCGGCGCGAAGCTGATGACCTTCCTCGACAACGTCGGCCTCATCGGCGGACCGTCGAAGATCCTCTACAAGAAGGTCCACCTGCTCTGACACGGCCTACGGCCATACAACGAACTGTGCGCAGTTCTCGTCGATCTCCTCAAGGGATTTCCGACGAGAACTGCGCACAGTCCTTCGTGGCGAAAACCGAAAGGCGTCAGCCCACCTTCTCGGTGGCCCGCAGGCTGTCGTCGCGCTCCTGCTCCGGGAACAGCGTGCGCGTGATCTTTCGAGCGGTATCGGCGACGATCGGCGCCACCCACTCCAGGCGAGTCGAACGCGCGTCCGCCGCCAGCGACAGGGCGGCGACCGGGCCGTCGACGCCGCGGAGCGCGACGCCCACGCATCCGATGCCCCGCGCAGCTTCCTCACGTTCGAACGCGACGCCACGACGCTTGCGAATGCGGTTGAGCTCCTGGTGCAGTGCGACGTGATCGCGGATGGTGCGCTCGGTGCACGGCACGAGAGTCTTGCCGTACAGCGCGTCGATGCGTTCGGGCTCGAGCCACGCGAGGATGGACTTGCCGGCCGCGGTGGCGTAGGCGGGGAACCGACCGCCCACCCGTGACGGCACGCTCGACGCGAACTGTCCACCAACCTTGTCGAGGTAGAGCACCTCGTTGCCCTCGAGGACCGTCAAGTGGACGACGGCGCCGGTCTGCATCGCCAGGTCGTGGAGATGCGGCGCAGCGGCCTCCCGGATGCGGCGGTGGCCTGTGTCGCTGCCACCGAGACCGAGGGCACGCGGGCCGAGGCAGTAGCCGAAGGATGCGTGCTCGATCCAGTCGCGACGCACGAGGTGATCGAGGATGCGGTGCACCGTCGAACGGGGCAACCCGGAGCGACAGGTGACCTCTTCGAGAGTGAGTGCGCCGCGGCTGTCGAAGGCCTCCAGGATGAGGGTCATCCGATCGACCATCGATGGTGGAAGTTCTCGTTTCGACGAGGTTCCGACGGGCTCGAGCGCGGAGTCGACGGCGGTCAACTGCACCTCCATAAGTCCTGGCCACGACCCTGCGCGCCTCATGAAACTGGAATCTGTTCCAGAACGTTAGCAGTAACAGAGGTCACACCGGAAGGGGTACACACAGACTGTAGGTACTCCGGAGTCAGTTTCCTGGCGAGAGCGAATTCCTATGAGTCTGGTCGGAATCGTGCGGACAGGTTATTGTCGGGACCGTGAGCAAGACGTACGAGCGCGCGAGCCGGTCGCCGCACCGTCGTGCCCAACTCTCGTGTATCAGCGGGTGCCTGGCCCGCTGACCGCCGCACCCGTTCCTGCCCTCTCCACACCGCCGTACGGTGATGTCGTGTAGCGGGGCCCGAAGGTCAGCATGTCGACGATCAGAACACATCCCGAATCCGGAGCAGAGCCATGAGCGACACCACCCCTGAAGCAACCGATCCCAGCGCGAACTGGAGCTTCGAGACCAAGCAGATCCACGTGGGACAGCCCGCCGGCGGCGACACGAAGGCCCGGGCCCTGCCCATCTACCAGACCACCAGCTACACCTTCGACAACACCGATCACGCCGCGGCGCTGTTCGGTCTCGCCGAACCGGGCAACATCTACACCCGCATCATGAACCCGACGCAGGACGCGGTCGAGCAGCGCATCGCTGCCCTCGAAGGTGGCGTCGCCGCCCTCCTCCTCGCGTCCGGACAGGCCGCCGAGACCTTCGCGATCCTCAACCTGGCGCAGGCCGGCGATCACATCGTGTCGAGCCCGTATCTCTACGGCGGCACGTACAACCTGTTCCACTACACGCTGCCCAAGCTCGGCATCGAGGTCACCTTCGTCCAGGATCCCGACAACCTCGACCAGTGGCGCGAGGCCGTCCGCGACAACACCCGCGCGTTCTTCGGCGAGACGATCGCCAACCCGAAGAACCACATCCTCGACCTGCCCGGCATCTCGGGTGTCGCCCACGAGAACGGGCTACCGCTGATCGTCGACAACACGGTCGCGACCCCCTACCTGCTCCGCCCGCTCGAGCACGGTGCCGACATCGTCGTGCACTCGGCCACCAAGTACCTCGGCGGCCACGGCACGGCCATCGCCGGTGTCATCGTCGACGGCGGCACGTTCGACTGGACGCAGGGCCGCCACGTCGGTTTCACGACCCCCGACCCGAGCTACCACGGTGTCGTCTTCGCCGACCTCGGCGCTCCGGCCTACGCACTCAAGGCGCGCGTGCAACTGCTGCGCGACATGGGCGCGGCGGTCTCCCCGTTCAACGCCTTCCTCATCTCGCAGGGCATCGAGACGCTGAGTCTGCGCATCGAGCGGCACGTGGAGAACGCACAGAAGGTCGCCGAGTTCCTCGAGGGACGCCCGGAGGTCACCTCCGTCGCCTACGCCGGCCTGAAGTCTTCGCCGTGGTACGACCGCGCCCAGCAGCTCACCCCGCGCGGCGCCGGTGCGATCGTGGTGTTCGAGCTCTCCGGCGGCATCGACGCCGGCAAGCGCTTCGTCAACGCGCTGACCCTGCACAGCCACGTCGCGAACATCGGCGACGTCCGTTCGCTGGTCATCCACCCCGCGTCGACCACCCACTCGCAGCTCACCGGCGAGGAGCAGATCGCCGCGGGTGTCACCCCGGGTCTCGTGCGACTCGCCGTGGGCATCGAGAACATCGACGACATCCTTGCCGACATCACCACCGGTCTCGAGGCTGCCGGCAGCTGATTCCGGCACATCGACAACGGCGACGGCCCATCCCTCGGGGTGGGCCGTCGCCGCGTTCGGCGTATGTGCGCTCAGTCGTTGCGTGCGAGCGCCTGCGCGATCCGCTCGGCCTGCGTGCTGCTCTCGAGCAACTGCCTGACCAGCCACAGACGCAGGACACGAGTGACCGCGGCGGCGAGATGGACCGCCACACCGATCAGAGTGACAGCCACGAAGCCGAGAGCGAGCAACTGGTAGGACAGCAGGTCACGGGTATCGGAGAGGGTCAGCGACGCAATGTAGACGACGAAGATCGCGATGGCGCCGATCACCATCAGGGCCAGGCCGACGATGCGGGCCTTTCCTCCCGAATCCGGACGGGGAGCGTCGAGACCCAGCGCTGCAACGTCCTTCTTGAACTGTTCACGTCGCTCGTCGGCGAGTGCGGTCATGGTCATCCTCCTAGATAGGTGGTGGAAAGTTCTTCTTCGATCTCCGCCGGATCGCCCGTGCGCACCACCCGGCCCTGCAACATCAGCGCGGCACTGGTGGCGATCGGGAGCACCGCTCGCGCGAACTGTTCGGCTACGAGAATCGACACCCCCTCGGCGGCGAGTTCGCCGACGATGTCGTAGATCCGGGAGACGATGCGCGGTGCCAGACCCATCGACAGTTCGTCGAGCAACAGCACCGTGGGATGGGTACCGAGCGCCCGCGACAGCGCAAGCATCTGCTGTTCGCCGCCGGACATCGAACCGGCCAGCTGTGATCGGCGCTCACCGAGAACGGGGAATCGCGTGTACGCCACCTCTTCGAGGTCTGCGAGAGGAACACCGGTGCCGGTTCCGATCCACAGGTTCTCGCGGACGGTGAGGTTGGGGAAGATGCCGCGTCCCTCGGGAATCGAGCACACCCCCAGACGTGCGAATTCCGCTGCGGACACACCGTTGACGACACGGCCGGCCAGCCGGAACTCACCCGACGAGACCGGATGGATACCCGAGCACACGCGCAGGGTCGTCGTCTTACCTCCGCCGTTGGGCCCGAGCAGGGCGACCACCGCGCCCGGTTCGAGTATGAGATCCACGCTGTGCAGCACCTCGATCGCACCGTATCCGGCCCGGACACCCGACAGTTCGAGCAACGGTTCGACGCTCATACCGCTTCCTCCTCGGTGCCGATGTAGGCGTTGATCACTGCCGGATCGTTCTTGATCTCGTCCGGGACGCCACTGGCCAGCACCGCGCCGTAGTCGAGCACGTGAATCCGGGAGCAGATCTTCATCACGAGCGGAATGTCGTGCTCGACGAGGCAGATCGCGAGACCCGAATCGGCCAGATCGCGGAGCAGGGCGGCGAACGCCTCCGTTTCCTGTTCCGTCTGCCCGGAGGCGGGTTCGTCGAGCAGCAGCACCCGCGGCGAGGTCATCAACGCGCGGGCGACCTCCACGACGCGGGCGCGGCCGGTGGGTACGTCCGAGACGTCGGTGCTCGCGATATCGGCCAGGCCGGTCAGCTCGAGGAGCCGGTCGACTTCCTCGTCCAGATCGATCTTGTTGCGTCCGTTGGCATTGTGGATGTCCCCGGCCACTCGGAGGTTGTCGCGCACGGACAGCGACACGAACAACTCGAGACGCTGGAACGTGCGGGCCATACCCATGCGGGCCCGCTTGTAGGGCGGTAGCGACGTGATGTCACGACCATCGAGGAAGACCTTGCCTACCGTCGGCCGTTGCAGGCCGGTGATCGTGTTGAACAGGGTCGTCTTCCCGGCCCCGTTGGGTCCGATCAGGCCCGTCACCGTTCCCGGTTCGATTCCGAGGCTCACGTCCTTGACCGCGACATGTCCGCCGAATCGGACTGTGATTCCGCGTGTTTCCAGAATGGGTGTCTCAGCCATGAGGAATCAGTTCCTTCTCCGACCCGGTGGCACGTGCGGCCAGAAGTTCGTCGATGCCGAGTTCACGGTCGATCTCGTCCCGTGCCTGCTCGTTGTAGGGCTCGTCGATTCCGATCCGTTCGGGAACCAGCGGCGCGCGACGTTGCGCTTCCTCTGCGCCGAGCACAGCTTCGGGCATCAGCCACTGTCCCACGACCGGAAGCATGAACACCGTCGCGATGGTGATCGACGCGAACCACCAGTTGTCGAGCGCGCCGACGAGCGCGAGCAGGTAGGACACGAGCACCACCGCGGCACCCCCGACCAACACGGGCTCCGCGTTCTTCAGGTGACGGTAGCCCTCCACCATCTGGTGGACGCTGCCGCTCGGGTTGGCCGCGACGCCGATACCGATGAGCGCGGGGCTCACTGCGGCGACGTGACCGAGGAAGGTCCACATTCCGGCCAGTTCCGGCTGTCCCGCAGCGAGATCGGAGAACGAAACCATGATGACGGCGAAGCCGATACCCGACATCAGACCACCGAACAGCGCACCGGAGACGTAACCGATACCGGCCACGACGGTGAGCATCAGCAGCGACAAGCTCACCATGATCGAGAAGCTTTCGTTCGACACCGAGCCCATCGCACTCGACATGAACAGCCCGCCCAGTCCGGCGATGCCCGCCGACAGGGTGAAGACTCCGAGCTTCAGACGCACCAGGCTCTGGCCGAGCATCGCCGCCGCGGCGGGGCTGTCCTTCATCGCTGCGAGCCGGCGGCCGTAGCCGCTGTTGCGCAGGGCGATGAGGCCCACGCCGAGAACGGCGAAGATCACCGTCACCGTCATGAGGAAGGCCGTCTCGTTCCGCAGGTCGAGTGGGCCGACCTTCAACGGCGGGATCGCGATGTTGCCGTCGGTGAACAGCGAGAACCTGATGCCGAACAGCTCGTGCTGGGTGGTGTCGCGCAGCACCATGTTCGACAGGAACACACCGAACGCCATCGTGGCCAGGGCGAGATAGAGGCCGCGCAACCGCAGGGCCGGAAGCGCAATGAGCCCGCCGATCACGGCCGTGACGGCGACGCCGAACGCCACGCCCCACAGGTTCAGGTGGGCAGCCAGTCCGCTCCCGGAGATACCGAAGTGGAACGCCACGATCGTCGCGATGGCACCGAAAGATACCGGCGCGAGGTTCATCTCGCCCGCGTATCCGGTCAGCAGGATCAGCGACAACGCGATGATCGCGAAGGCCATGCCGATCGTGAGGGTCGTGACCGCCGACGTCACCATGAGCAGGCGGATGGCATAGACGATGACGACGAGCGCGACCGCCCAGGCGATCGCCTTGCGCACCGACGGCACGTGGTAGCGCTCCCTGGTACGGGTGACGGCACCGCGCAACCGATCCTGCGGCAGTACGACGAGAACCACGAACAGCGCGATCATCGGCAGGGACACCCGCAGATTCGACGTCCACGTCCACGCGGTCGGGAAGTAGGCGAGCACGTATGTGGCTGCCAGGCCGAGGAACAGCGCACCGGCGAAGGTGCGCGGAATGCTGCGCAGCCGGCCGAACATCGCCGCCGCGAACGCGTCGATGACGAGCAGGGTCAGCATGTTCGCTTCGAGGGTGCCACCGTTGATCGGTGTCACGAGGACACCTGCCAGCACCGCGAGGGTCGAACCCATCATCCAGGACAGCGCGGCGAGCCGGTCGGGGTCGTGCCCGTTCAGGCGCAGCAGATCGGGATCATCGACCACACCTCGCATCGCCACTCCGACGCGGGTGCGCACGAACATGATTCGCAGTCCCACGGCGATGAGCACCGCGGCGGCGAGACAGATCAATTCGTGGTAGCGAATGGTGACGCCGAAGAGGTCGATCCTTGCCTGGTCGCCGAAGAACATCGTCATGGTGCGTGCGGTCTCCGGATGCCAGAACCAGTGCGACACCGAGACCATGCCGAGCAGGATCGACACGGTGACGACGATTTTGGTGACCTCGGCGGTGTCACGCATGCCGCGCATGATCACGACGTAGAGCAACAGGCCCGTCATCGGGCCGAGGACGCCGAGGACGAGAAGCAACGCGACGGGTGTGGGCAGCCCCCAGCCGTAGCGCAGTTGCCAGTAGGCGAACGCACCGAGCATCGCCTGTGCGCCGTGCGCGAAGTTGAAGATGCCGGACGTGTTGTAGGTGAGAACGAGGCCCGATGCAGCGATCGCGTAAACCGATCCGAGCACCAACCCCACGATCGTGAAGGTCAGAAAGGTGTCCATACGAGTACCTCTGGTCGGGGTGCCGGCGAGTGCGTGTCAGGCTTCGCCGGCACCGGGCGCTCGGATCAGACGGTCGGTCTGATGATGTTCGGGTTCAGGTATTTCGTCGCGACGCGGTCGGGTCCGAGTTCGGTGCCCCACGTGCTCGGATCGGTTGCGACGCGGTAGCGGTCGTCGCACTTGAAGGTGCCGGCCTCCGTGGGGAACGCCTGGGTGTATTCGGCGCCGGTGAGCCTCACGACGAGCCCGCAGGTTGCCGGCATGTTGTTCCCGGGATCGGTGACGGCGTGCAGCCCGCCTCCGTCCCACTCGTCGATTCGGGACAGTTCGTCGATGACGCACTGACGGGACAGGTCCGATCCGCAGGCGTCCGCAGCGGTCGCCCACAACAGGAACGAAGAGGTGGCCTGCATGCCGAGCAGCGCGGTCTTGCCGTCCTGCTCGGTGACCAGCTCGACGTACTTCTTCACGGCCGGTACGGCATCAGCGTTCTCGATCATCTGGAAGGTCATGCCGGCGTGGAGGTTGTCGAGCAGACCGCTCTCCCCGTTCCACGCCTGGGCGGCGTTGCCGTACCAGGTGGCCTCACCGAGCAGGATCGGGTCGATGCCGGCCTGGTCGAGTGCCTTCACGAAGTTGAACTCGGCCGGCACCGGAGAACGGGACGTCCACAGGCCCTTGACGCCGCACTGCTTGAACTTCTCGGCGAAGGGCGCGTAACTCGACTCGCCCTCGTAGTTGAGCGTGACACCGCAGTTCTTCAGCGTGAAGCCGGCGGCCTCGGCGATGGACCGGATCTTGGTGCTCGCCGAGATGATCGTGGGCATCGTGCTGTCGATGACGTCGAACTCGCCGACCAGGTCCGGGTACATCTCGGCGATCTGGAACCACTGTGAGCCATTCGCGTAGTCGACCGGGAACGGGACGCCCTGGTAGGTCATCGGGCCGTTGGCCGCGTCGGGGGACACGGTGAAGGCGGGGACAGCGGCGAGATTGCACGCGACCCGAGTCTGCTCGGACGTCTGGTCCATGGCGAAGCCGTGACCGACCATCATGAACTCGCTCGCACACGCGTTCTGCATCACGGCGTTGGCCTGCGTCATCGCAGCGTCGTAGTGGGTACCGACGATCGTGCGACCGTTGATGCCACCCTGGGCATTGCACCAGTCGATCATCGCGGAGACGGCGTCACCGATCTCCTTGTTGAGTCCGGGACTTTTCGAGTAGCCCCGGTCGTCGCCGTATCCGATGCGGATCTCGGTATCCGACACTCCCTGGTCGGTGCTTCCTGCCGCATCCCCCGGCCCGCACGGAGACGCGAGGGTTCCGAACGATTCCTCGGCCGTGGGGGCCGCCGCTGCGACGGCTGCCGCCGGAGCGAGGGCGCCCGCCGACGGGTCGGCGCCGCGGTCCGACGCACAAGCGGACGTCGCCACTACGACGGCGAACAGACCCGCCATCGATTTCGAGGCAGCGCTGAGTTTCACGACGATGGACTCCTTGGTCTCGGTCTGGGCTGAAGCGCAATTCCGGGGCGCCGGACGGTAGGCCGGGTGTCGCGAAGGTAGCCACCCCACAGAGTGAGACCTGGGCCACTCTCACTCACCGGGACAAATCTGTGACAGTGAACACAGCGCCTAGGGTTCGATGCACTACGTCACCCGAAACAGTTCTCCGATCCCCCTGTGTACGCCCTGCTGCGCGACGAAACCGTGCGGGACCGAGAAAGGCGAATCCTTGACAGCACAAGCAGATCTGCAGCAGATGTTGCAGATGGTCGTTTCCCAGCTCACCGGCCCCGGTGGCCGATTCGAAATCGTCGAAGAGGACGTGCGCGGCAACCGGATGCAGGTCATGCGCAACCGCGACCGCCGCATCGGCGACCTCGTCGCCGCGTCCCGGCAATGGGGCGACCGCGACTACCTCGTGACGGCCGATCGCCGCCTCTCGTTCAGCGCGCACGCCGACGCCGTCGCCGCCCTGGCGACCGTCCTGCGCGACGAGCACGGCGTGAAGAAGGGCGACCGCGTCGCGCTTCTCGCGGCCAACTCTCCCGAATGGATCATCACCTTCTGGGCCACTCAGTGCCTGGGTGCAATTGCAGTGGGCCTGAACTCCTGGTGGACGCCGCCCGAGATCGCGTACGGCGTGAACCTGGTGCGGCCCAAAGTGATCGTCGCCGACGCCAAACGCGCCGCGTTGCTGGCGAGAGCGGGGGTCTCCGGGTTCGATCTGCTCACCACCGAGCAGGACGTGCCCCGGATCGTGGCCGCGGCGTCCGGCGCCGAACTGCCGTCGGCGGACGTGGAGGAGGACGATCCCGCGGTCATCCTGTTCACGAGCGGTACCAGTGGGCGTCCCAAGGGGGCACTGCACTCCCACCGCAACGTGCTCGCCGTCGTCGACTATCACCGATACTCCGACGCGCTGGTTGCCGCGATGCAGCAGCGCCCCTATGACGACTCGGTGCCCAACGACAACCGGTATCTCCTGACCTCACCGTTGTTCCACATCGCGAGCCTGCACAACCTTGCGGTGCCGCGACTCGCAACGGGAAGCGCCGCTGTCATGACGGAAGGCGGGTTCGACGTCGACAAGGTCTTCACGCTCATCGAGCGCGAGAGGGTGACCAACTGGGGTGCGGTGCCGACGATGGCTTCGCGCATGCTCGAGCACGAGAACACCGACAAGTACGACCTCGGCTCGCTCACTGCGTTCGCGCTGGCTTCTGCTCCGTCCTCCCCCGAGTTCAAGCAACGCCTGCAGGCGAAGTTCCCCTTCGCGCGACAGGCTCTGGTGGACAGCTATGGGCTGACCGAGTGCAGCACCGCGATCGCCATGGCGACGGCCCCGGAAATCGAGGCCTTCCCCGGAACCCTCGGCTCCCCCATCATCACGGTGAGCATGGAGATCCGCGATCCGTTCGGCGAACGGGTGCCCGACGGCACCGAGGGTGAGATCTGCGTCCGCAGTCCCTACGTAATGCTCGGCTACTGGGAGGATCCGGCCGCAACGGACGCGGCCATCACCCCGGAGGGATGGTTGCGTACCGGCGACTACGGCGCGATCGAGAACGGACGTCTGCGGCTCACGGGCCGACGGTCCGATCTCATCCTGCGTGGCGGCGAGAACGTCTATCCCACGGAGATCGAACAGTGCCTCGACGAGCACCCCGGCGTCGTCGAGAGCGCCGTGATCGGCGTGGACCACGAGGATCTGGGACAGGAGATCGCCGCCGTCGTCGTGCTGCGACCCGGCAGCACGATCACCGAGGACGAGTTGCGAGCCTTCTGCGCCGAGCGACTGGCCTACTACAAGGTCCCTACCGTCTGGCGGATCACGCAGGATCTGCTCCCCCGCAACGCGACCGGCAAGATCGTCCGACGCTCGATCACCGTCTGACCGGCGAACCCGTCGATCACTCGCCGAGCCCGAACAGCGACGTGGCGTTGTCGCGGCACACCGCGCGGATCCACTCGCTGTCGGGCGCGACGCGCTCGAGCACCTCGAGCTGGTGCAGATAGTCGTACGGAATGTTCGGAAAATCCGTGCCGAGCAGGATCTTCCGACGCAGCGCGTCGAGACGCGGCAGCTGATCCCTCGGGAAGGGTGTGTCCTCCTCGACGAAATCGGTGAACGCCATCGTCGTGTCGAGATACACCCGCTCGTACTGTTCCGCGAGGTCGAGGAACTCGCGGTACTCGGGCAGACCCATGTGCGCGACGATCACCGTCAGCTGCGGGTACCGGCGCATGAGTTCCTGCATCGGAGCCGGACCGGTGTACGTGCCGGGCGCCGGGCCCGACCCGCAGTGCACGACGATGGGCACGCCCGAGTCCTCGAGCAGGCCCCACACGTCGTCGAGGAGCGGATCGAGCGGCGAGTAACCGCCGACCTGGATGTGGGATTTGAACACGCGCGCGCCCGCCTCGATCGCCGACGCGACGTACTCCTTCGCCTCGGCCTCCGGGTAGAAGGTGGCGGTGTGGAGACAGTCGGGGGTCCGGGCCGCGAAGTCAGCCGCCCACGAGTTGAGCCACGCCGCCATCTCCGGCTTGTGCGGGTACAGCATGGCGGTGAACCGGCGTACCCCGAAGTCGCGGAGACGCGCGACGCGTTCCTCCTCGTCGTGCCGGTAGGTGATCGGCCAGGGCCGTCCGACGAGCGGGCCTGCGGAGTCGAAGTACGCCCAGACCTTGTCCATGACCTGGCGGGGCATGAAGTGCGTGTGGACGTCGATCAGGTGATCGAGACCGTGGGTGCTCCGAAAGCGTGCGACCGACTCGACTTCGTTCATGCCGCGACCCTATCCGGCGACCCTCAGCAGGGGTGACGTGAGTAGTTGATATTCGCTCCGGGAGATCGTTGTCACATACCCCCAGCAGGACAAAGGTTTGCCTTACCAATACTATGTGAAACTTGAATTACCGATCCGCGAGCGTCTTGGCACATGTCAGCACGCCGTCCGCCCCTTCCTCGGAGTCACCCGTGAAACTGAATCTCAAGCGCCTGCTCCTCGCACCGGCCCTCGCCGGGGCGCTCGTCCTGACCGCCTGCGGTGACAGCGGTATCGACAGCGCCGACGCCGAGAACGGCGCGACCGTCACCATCGAGACCAACAACGGTGAGATGGAAGTTCCTACGGACCCCGAGCGTGTGGTGGCCCTCGACAACAAGTCGTTCGAGATGCTGCGCGATTGGGGCATCACGCCCGTCGCCCTGCCGAAGACCCTCCTCCCCAACACGGGCTTCGACGAGTGGCGTGAGGACGACTCCATCCTCGATGTCGGCACGCACCGCGAGCCGAAGCTCGAACTGGTCAGCGAGGCCGAGCCGGATCTGATCATCGGTGGTTCGCGCTTCACCGAGTTCACCGGAGAACTGTCGAAGATCGCGCCGGTCGTCGACGTCTCCGCGCTGGACGATTCCGAGGGCGGCTACATCCAGGGACTGAAGGATCAGGCCCTCGCGCTCGGGCAGATCTTCGAGAAGGAAGCCGAGGCCGAGGAGATCGTCGCCGAGCTCGAGGCTGCCACCGAAGCTGCCCAGGACGCCACGAACGGTGAGAGCGTCTTCCTCGCGGTCGTCGCGGGCGGCAAGATCGACAACGGTGCAGGCCGTATCGGTCGCCTCCTCGAGGGCGTGAACCTGAAGGACGTCTTCGCCGGCGACGCCGGTGATGTCCACGGCGATTCCGGTCTCGCTCCCGAGACCATCGCGCAGGCGAACCCCGACTGGATGATCGTCCTGGACCGCGACTCCGCCACCGCCGTGCCGGGCGAGGAAGCCCCGCAGCCGGCCGCCGCGGTGATCGACGCGCAGGAAGCGTTCGCCAACACCACCTTCGCCACGAAGGACCAGATCATCTACCTGGACGGCGACTTCTACAAGCGTGAGGGCATCGAGTCCTACACCGAAGCGTTCCAGCAGATCACCGACGCGTTCGAAGCTGCGAACCAGTCGGCACAGTAAGTCCCTGTTGTTCGACGCTCCACAGCAGCCTGCCCCGACCCGAATCACGGGCCGGGGCAGGCTGCGTGTGTGAGCGCACCTTCTCCGGATCCGAGCCCCCATGACGAAGAACAAAGTGCTGCTGCCGGTGATCTCGGTGGTCGTTCTGGCACTGACCGTGGCGTCCCTGATGGTCGGCGGCTACGACATCACCCTCGAATCGCTGATCCACGACCCGGCGGCCCGCGAGATGTTCTTCATCTCCCGCGTGCCGCGAACCCTCGCCCTGATCTTCGCGGCCGTCGCGATGAGCATCTCGGGCGTGATCATGCAGTTGATCACCCAGAACAAGTTCGTCGAACCGACCACCGCGGGCACCGCGCAGTGGGCCGGTCTCGGCCTGCTGGCCACATTGATCGTCGTTCCCGACGCGTCGCCGATGGTCAAGATGGTGATCTCGGTGATCTTCGCGTTCGCGGGAACGATGGTGTTCATCGTCGTCCTGCGCCGGATCGCGCTGAAGTCGTCGATCATCGTGCCGCTCGTCGGCATCATGCTCGGTGCCGTGGTCGGCTCGATCACCACTTTCCTCGCCGGCAACTTCGACCTGCTGCAGTCGATGTCGGCGTGGCGTTCGGGTGGCTTCAGCAGCGTGGTTCGCGGCTTCTACGAACCGCTGTGGGCGGTGCTCGCCGTCGCCGTCCTCGCCTATCTCCTCGCCGACCGGTTCACCATCGCCGGTCTCGGTAGAGACCTCGCCACCAACGTGGGGCTGAAGTACGAGCAGGTCGTCTTCCTCGGCGTCATGCTCGTCGCGATCGCCACCGGCGTCACTACCGTGGTGGTGGGCTTCATCCCGTTCCTCGGCCTGATCGTCCCGAATCTCGTGTCGATGATGCTCGGCGACGACATGCACAAGAACCTGCCCTGGGTCGCCGTCATCGGCGCCGGACTACTTCTCGCGTGCGATCTCGTCGGCCGCACGATCGTCGCCCCCATGGAGATTCCCGCGTCCGTCGTCCTCGGCGTCGTCGGCGCCGTCGTCTTCATCACTCTCGTTCTGAGGCAGCGTCGTCATGTCAGTGCTTGATTCCGTACGCGCCCGGGCCGTCCCGACCGGCAAGGGTGAGCGCCGTCGCCTGTCGCCGGGAGTGCGCCTGGCCATCGTCGCCGCGATCGCCGCCGTAGCGGTCGCCTGCTATCTGTTCCTGTTCATCCGCGGCTCGTTCGACTTCACCTTCCCTCGCCGGCTCACCGTCCTGGGAGCCATGGTGGTCGCGGCGTTCGCGCACGGCATGGGGACCGTCGTGTTCCACACGGTCACCGACAACCGCATCCTCACGCCGTCCATCATCGGGTTCGATTCCCTGTACACGCTGATGCAGACGCTGACGGTCTTCTTCTTCGGAGCCACCGCGATCGCGACCTCCGAAGGCATCCCGAAGCTCGTCCTCCAGACCGGGCTCATGGTGGCACTGGCGACGCTGCTCTATCGCTGGTTGTTCTCCGGCCGTTTCGGCAGCCTGTTCCTGATGCTGCTCGTCGGCGTCGTACTCGGAATGGCGTTCGACAGTCTCTCGACGTTCATCCAGCGGGTGCTCTCCCCCACCGAGTACGACATGCTCTCGGTCGAGCTGATGGGTCGCCTGTCGTCCGTACCCGGCGACTATCTGCCCCTCGCATTCGGCATCTGCATCGTCGTGGGGGTGATCCTGTGGCGCCGTCGCCACCGTCTCGATGCGCTGCTGCTCGGCCGCGACACCGCAACCAACATCGGTGTCGCCTACAAGCGCGAGTTGACGCTGATGCTCGTCCTCATCGCGCTGCTCGTGGCGTTCGCGACCGCATTGGCCGGGCCCATGACCTTCTTCGGCTTCCTCGTCGCCACCCTCGCCTACCAGATCGCCGGTTCGTACAAGCACCAGTACGTCATGCCCATGGCGTTCCTGCTCGGCGTGATCACCCTCGCCTTCGGCCAGTTCTTCATGCAGCACATCTTCTACGCGGGCGGGTTCCTGACGGTGATCATCGAGTTCGTCGGCGGCATCCTGTTCCTGTTCATGCTCCTGAGAAAGGGAACGCTGTGATCGAGTTCCACGACGTCTCGATGTCGTACCAGGACAAGCGGGTCCTCGGACCCGTCTCCGGCACGATCCGCGAGGGCGGCATCACCTCCCTGATCGGACCGAACGGTGCCGGCAAGTCGACGCTCATGACGATCATCGGCCGACTGCTGCAACCCACCAGCGGCACCGTCACCGTGGGCGGACTCGACGTGCATTCCACGAAGACCCGGGAGCTGGCCAAGCATCTGTCGATCCTGCGGCAGGAGAACCACATCACCGCGCGCCTGACGGTCCGCGAACTGGTCGGCTTCGGTCGATTCCCGCACTGCCAGGGCAGACTCACCGCGGAAGACGTGCGGCACGTCGACGAGGCGATGGAATTCCTCAACCTCACCGACCTCGCAGACCGCTTCCTCGACCAGCTCTCCGGCGGTCAGCGGCAGCGCACCTTCGTGGCGATGGTGCTGGCACAGGACACCAAGTACGTGCTGCTCGACGAGCCGCTCAACAACCTCGACATGAAGCACGCCGTGCTGATGATGCGTCAGCTGCGGCGGGCAGCGGACGAACTGGGCAAGACGATCGTGCTCGTCATCCACGACGTGAACATCGCCGCCGCGTACTCCGATCACATCATCGCGTTGCGCGACGGCCTGATCGTCACCAGCGGCACGTCCGACGAGATCATGCGGGACGAGATCCTCACCGACGTGTTCGATACCCCCGTGACCGTCCACGCGATCAACGGGCAACCCACCGCGGTCTACGCGCGCTGAGCGGAACTTCGCTCAGAACAAGGTCAATTCGGCGTCGTCGGCGCACTTCGGCGGCTTGTGCGCGACCACGGGCGTGCTCGGCACCTCGATCGGTCCGGGCTGCGCCGCGATCTCGCGGGCGGCCTGGCCGGCGAGCGTGTCGGCCATCTCGTTGAAGTGGTTGCCGACGTGGCCGCGCACCCAGCGGAACCGCACCGGACCGGTGCGGTCGGTGAGCTCGCGGTCGATGGCGCGCACGAGTTCGAGGTTCTTCACCGGCGCGCCGGTGGCCGTCTTCCAACCCTTGCGCTTCCATCCGGGCAGCCATTCGGAGGCGCACTTGATCGCGTACTGCGAATCGGATTCGATGATCATCGGCTCGGCGCCGGGATGCGCGCGCAGTGCCTCGAGCACCGCCCGGAGCTCGGCGATCTGATTCGTGCCCGAACGCTCACCGCCCGACGCGCTGGGCCCCTCGTGATTGACCCACGCCCACCCGATGGCGCCACCGGGATTGCGAAGGCAGGATCCGTCGGTGCTCACGATGATCATGCGCCCGACCATAGCCGCACCCTCCGACACCACGAAAGTCGGCTCGAGCGCACAGAGTCGCGAAAGTCGGCTCCAGCGCACAGAGTCGCGAAAGTCGGCTCCAGCGCACAGAGTACGGTAGGACGGTGACCGTGTCCGACGAGCGAGGCCGTCGCATCGCGAGCGTGGCGGACGAAGCACCCCTCGACACCCGCGTGCGCGTGCCGTGGCCGGTCGACGTGGTGCGCACCCTGCGCCCGCTGCAGCGCGGGCCGTGGGATCCGTGTCATCGCGTCGTCGCCGGCGCCGTCTGGCGTACCTCCCGGATGAACACCGGTGCCGTGACGTACCGACTCACCCAGGACGGTCCGCACGGCGCGCGGTGTCTGGCGTGGGGTCCGGGCGCATCCGAGTTGGTCGATCGGCTTCCGGCGCTGCTCGGCGCCGACGACGACCCGTCCGGCTTCGTACCCGAGCATCCCCTGCTCGTCGAGGCGCACCGACGCATGCCTGCCCTGCGCATCACCCGCACGGGCCGGGTGCTCGAATCCCTGGTGCCGGCCATCCTGGAACAGCGGGTGCACGGGGTGGCGGCGTTCGCGTCCTGGCGTCGTCTCGTCACGTGGTTCGGCGATCCGGCGCCCGGTCCGGCCCCGGAGGGCATGCGCGTGCCGCCCTCCGCGGCGACCTGGCGGACCGTGCCGTCCTGGGAGTTCCATCGGGCGAACGTCGACCCCGGCCGCGCACGCACTGTGGTGCGGTGCGCGCAGGTCGCCGACTCCCTCGAGCGCCTCGTGCATGAACCGGCCGCCGACGCCCGACGGAAGTTGCGGGTCGTGCCGGGGGTGGGCGTGTGGACGGCCGCGGAGGTCGCCCAGCGCGCGTTCGGCGACACCGATGCGCTCTCCGTCGGCGACTACCACCTCGCGAAGGTCGTCGGATGGGCGCTGCTCGGTAAGCCCCTCGACGATCCCGGCATGATCGAGTACCTCGAACCCCTGCGCCCGCAACGCTATCGGGCGGTTCGACTGATCGTGGAGTCCGGTGGGTACGCGCAGGTTCCGAAACACGGCCCTCGCACCCCCGTCACCGACCACCGTCGGCGGTGACGGGGTCTCGATCCACAGGGCCCGTAATCGTAGACTCGGTCACATGTCCGCCACCCACGACGCGGCCGGCCCCGATCGGCTCGGACACCTCCCGAGCTATCTGATGACCCTGGCGGCGCGACACGTGCATCGCGTCGTGTTCGACCGCCTCGATTCCGCCGATGCCCGAGGTCACCACTACCGGATCCTGGCCGCCCTCGAGGTACACGGTCCGTCCAGTCAGATCGACCTCGCCCGTCGCTGCGGACTCGATCGCAGCGACGTCGCCGCCGCCGTCGACGCACTCGTCGACCGGCGTTTCGTCGAACGAGCACCCGACCCGACCGATCGGCGACGCAACATCATCACCCTCCCCCAGCGCGGGCGCCGGCGACTGTTCGATCTCGACCGGATGCTCACCGCGGCGCAGGACGAGGCGTTCGCTCCCCTCGACGCGGCCGAACGCGCACAGCTCACCGCCATGCTGACCAGAATTGTCGAGTATCACACCAGGCCTGCGCCGATTTCCGCGCAGCAGTCGTAGGCTTGTAGAGGTGCATCCGGCGTAGATCCCGCCGTGAGCACGATCTACGAAAGGACCATCGGCGTGCAGGCCAAACCTTGCCGAGAATCGCGAGTCGTCAAGACCAGCAGGGTGTTTCCCAACGACGTCAACGACCACAACACGTTGTTCGGCGGGAAGCTGATGAGCGACATCGACATGACCGCGTCGATCTCGGCGACCCGTCACAGTCGTGCCTCGGTTGTGACGGCGTCGACCGATTCCGTGGCCTTCCTCGAACCCGTCCGTCCGTCCGATTCGGTGTGCCTCGAGTCGTTCGTGACGTGGACCGGACGTAGCTCGATGGAGGTCTTCGTCAAGGTCACCGCCGAAGATCTGCGCAGCGGGGAGCGGCGCATCGCCGCCACCGCCTTCCTCACCTTCGTCGCCGTCGACGACGGCGGTCGAACCATGCAGGTCCCACCGGTGCTGCCCGAATCCGACGAGGAACGCAAGCTGAACGAGTCCGGTGACGAGCGGGCGGAGCACCGCCGCATGCACCGCGCGCAGAGTCAGGAGATGGCGAAGTATCTCACCACGAGCCGGCCGTGGTAGGTGCCTTCACCCGGTGAAGGTCCGTCAACGGCCCGTCGCGAAGGCCGGCGAGCAGCCTCGTGAGGTAGATCGGGCAGTGGGACACTGCGCGGACGACATTCGCAGCATCCTCGGGTGGTACGGCGTCGAGTCGCCGGCTCGCGTTCCGGAGGATCGGTCGTTGGAGCCGTGCCCAGGCCCGCTCACCGAGCACCCGCGCCGCTGCCGCCAACGGAAACTGCGCAATGAACGACAAGCCGATACGGAACTCCCTCCATGAGAAACGTTTCCGACCGCGACTCGGACTGACAGCAGCCGGCGAACGTGCACGGCCATAGCGTTCGAGTTCGAACCCGACCTGTCCACGGAGGGAGTTCCCGACGATGTGGCAGGTGCCCCAGCCCGATGCGTCGAGTTCACGCTCGATACCGTCGGCGATTCCGCGGACCCGATCTCATGCACCCTGACACGTTCCCGACGACGAGAAAGGAGCATCGTGACCGAGTATTGGAATCACAACACGGCCTTCCACTCGGAGTTGCTCGCAGCGGTTCCGCACCGTGACAGCAGCGTCCTCGATATCGGCTGCGGCGACGGACTTCTCCTTCGGAAACTCGCCACGGCAGCTGCATCGGTCACCGGCATCGATTCGGATCACTCGGCTGTCGCCCGAGCGCGCGCACGCCTTGCCGACACCCCCGACGCGCACGTCGTCGAGGGAGATGTCCTCACCTCGTCGGAACTCGATGATCGGCGCTTCGACCTGATCACGTGCGTCGCCACCCTCCATCACATGCCGCTGATCATCGCGCTCGAACGCATGCGAGAACTTCTGGCCCCGGAAGGGAGCCTGCGCATCGTGGGGCTGTCTGCCAACAAGACCGTGATCGATCGGCTCGTCGCCGGGGCCCTTGTTCTTCCCGTTCGCGTAGCGAGCACCATCCACCACGAATCCGGCTACCCCGGCATGACGACCGAACAACCCCGCGAGTCACTCGCCGATATCCGTCGCGCGGCCGCGATGGTGCTGCCCGGAAGCCGTATCCATCGACGCTTCTACTACCGCTACACGCTGGACTGGACCAAGCCCCTCTGAGGGAATCAGTGAAATCCCGGTGATCGGCGTCGAACTGTGGAAGTATCTCGACGACTCGACGCGAAGGGGGATCGCGTGTTCGACATCGAGCTTTCGGCAGGAACGATCGAGTACGAGGACACCGGTGGCGACGGACCGGTTCTCGTGTTCATCCACGGTCTACTGATGGACGGAACCGCGTGGCGAAACGTCGTGGAACAACTCCGCGGCACCTACCGCTGCATCGCGCCGACCTGGCCTCTCGGCTCGCACCGCATACCGATGCGCCCGGAGGCAGACCTCACCCTCGTCGGCATGGGCCATCTCATCGGGGAGTTCCTCGACGCTCTCGACCTGCGTGACGTCACGCTGATCCAGAACGATTGGGGCGGCGCCCAGGCCTTCTTCGCCGTGTCGAATCCCGAACGGGTCTCGCGACTCGTGCTCGCCGCGTGCGAGGCATTCGACAACTACCCTCCCGGCCCGGTGAAACGACTCCTGCCGCTGGTCAAGCTTCCGGGTGGGGTACGCCTGCTCATGGCGGTGCTCGGCACGAAGTTCGGCCGGCGTGGCCCCGGCACCTGGGGATGGATGAGCAAACGTCCGGTACCCGGCCCCGTCATGGACGCCTGGTTCCGCCCGGCCACCGTCGACCGGAACATCCGGCGTGATCTGGCCAAGTACGCACTCTCGGCCCCGCCCAAGCAACAGCTGCTCGAGATCGCTGCGAAAGCGGCGCAATTCTCCGGGCCGGTGCTGGTCGTGTGGGCCACCGAGGACCGCATGATGCCGCGCGATCACGGGCGACGCCTCGCCGAGGCCTTCCCCGACGCGCGGCTGGTCGAAATCGACGACAGCTACACCCTGCTGGCCGAAGACCAGCCCGAGAAGCTCACGGCGGCGATCGAAGAGTTCTTGACCGCCACAGCACGCTGAGACGTCCCGCATCCGGATACGACTCGGCGGTTACAGCGCCCGCGCGATGATCTGCTTCATGACCTCGTTCGCGCCGGCGTAGATCCGCTGGACGCGCGCGTCCTCGTACATCCGCGCGATGAGGTATTCGCGCATGTAGCCGTAGCCGCCGTGCAACTGCACGCACCGGTCGATGACCTCGCACTGCTTGTCGGTCAGCCAGTACTTGACCATCGCGGCATCGGACGGATCGAGTTGGCCCTTCAGGTGCTGCTCGATGCAGTGGTCGAGGAAGATGCGGCAGGTGCGGGCGATGGTTTGGCACTCGGCGAGTTCGAAGGCCGTGTTCTGGAACTCGAACAGGCTGTGCCCGAACGCCTGTCGCGCCTTGGTGTAGCGGACGGTCTCCTCGACGGCCCGGTCCATCGCACCGGCGGCCTGCGCGCCGATGATCAGACGTTCCTGCACGAGCTGTGCCATGAGCTGACCGAAGCCGAGACCTTCGGATTCGCCGAGCAGGTTCGTCACGGGCACGCGCACGTCGACGAACGACAGCTCGGAGGTGTCGGCGGCGTGCTGGCCGACCTTGTCGAGCACACGGCCCACCGAGAAGCCCGGGGCGTCACGGAGATCCACGATGAGCAGCGACACACCCTTGGCGCCTGCCTTCGGGTCGGTTTTGACGGCGAGGACGATGACGTCGGCCGAAGAACCGTTGGTGATGAAGGTCTTCGAGCCGTTGACGACGTAGTGGTCGCCGTCGCGCACCGCGGTGGTCTTGATCGCTTTGAGGTCCGAACCCGCGCCGGGTTCGGTCATGCCGATGGCACCGAGGATCTCGCCGGTGGCCATGCCCGGCAGCCACGTCTTCTTCTGCTCCTCGTTGCCGTATTCGAGGATGTAGTGCGCGACGATGCCGCTGTGCACGGAGTTGCCGAACGCGAGATCGCCGGAGTAGCCCTGCGCGTCGAACACCGCGAGGTCGTGCGCGAAGGTACCGCCGCCACCCCCGTATTCCTCGGGGATCGAGCAGCACAGCAGACCGAGTTTGCCGGCCTCGAGCCACACCTCACGATCGATACGACGCTGCGAATCCCACTTCTCGGCCTTGCCCATGACCTCGCGATCGAAGAACTCGCGCGCGAGATCGTAGACGGCAGAGACCTCGTCGTCGTACCAGGAGGCGACGTGCTTCTTCGGCATCGGGTTCGGATTTCCTTTTCGCAGTGTTCGGTCGGAGTGGTCAGGATCCGCGCAGTTCGCGCTTGAGGAGCTTGCCGCTCTGGTTACGCGGCAGGACGTCGGCGAAGCGAACGGCCTTGGGCACCTTGAACGGTGCGAGGCGCTGCTTGACGTGGTCGATCAAGGTGGGCTCGTCGAGCTCGTGACCGTCCTTGAGGACGACCACCGCGGTCACCGCTTCGATCCATTTCTCGTCCGGAGTACCGATCACCGCGACCTCCGCGACGGCCGAATGCGTGTAGATCGCGTCCTCGACCTCACGTGAGGCGACGAGGATGCCACCGGTGTTGATGACGTCCTTGATGCGATCGACGACGGTGATGAAGCCTTCGGCGTCGCGGGTGACGAGGTCGCCGGAGTGGAACCAGCCGTCGCGAAAGGCCTCCTCCGTCGCGGCGGGATTCTCCCAATAGCCCAGGCACAGTTGCGGTGAGCGGTACAGGATCTCACCGGGTTCACCGTCGGGGACGTCGTTGCCGTCGGCGTCGACGACGCGGGTTTCGACGAACAGCACGGCCCGGCCGCACGAGGCGGGACGCGCGTCGTGTTCCTCGGGGCGGAGGACGGTGGCGAGCGGACCGATCTCGGATTGGCCGAAACAGTTGTAGAAGCCGAGCTCCGGGTAGCGGCCGCGGAGTCGCTCGAGGACGGTGACGGGCATGATCGACGCTCCGTACTGCGCCTTGCGCAGCGACGACAGGTCGCGCTCGTCGAGGTCGGGATGGTTGGTCAGCGGCACCCACACCGTCGGGGCGAGGAACAGCGATCCGATGCGCTCCTCCTCCACCAGCCGCAGGATCTCGGCGACGTCGGGTGCGGGCAGCAGCCGCACGGTCGCACCGACCGCGAAGTACGGGATGAGGAAGACGTGCATCGCCGCGGAGTGGTAGAGCGGCATGCACACGAGCGGGTCGTCGCCGGCCGACAGGTCGAGCGCCTCGATCGACGACATGTATTCGAAGGTGAGCGCCTGGTGGGTCATCATGGCGCCCTTGGGCTTCGACGTCGTGCCCGAGGTGTAGAGGAGCTGGACGAGGTCGGTGTCGGCCACGGCGACGTCGAGCGTCGGCACGTCGCCGGTCTGCGCGACCGTCACCAGGGAGTCGTCGGCGTCGCGGAGCGGGACGACGGTCTCGGCCGGCACGTCGGCCAGGACGGCGTCGAGATTGTCGCGCAACACGGGGTCGACGAGCACGGCTTTCGCGCCCGACTGACCGAGCAGGTACGACAGTTCCTCGCCGCGCAGTGCGTAGTTGATCGGCACGTGCACCAGGCCGGCGCGGGCAGCGGCGAGATATCCGATCGCGTAGCCGTCGGAGTTGGTGCCGTAGGCGGCCACGCGGTCGCCCTTGGACAGGCCCAACGAGAGCAGGTGCGCAGCGGCACGGGTGACGGCGTCGTCGAGTTCCCGGTAGGTGAACTGCCGGTCGCCGAAGCGGAGTGCGACGCGGGCGGGATAGCGCGCGGCGGTGCGGTGGAGGATGCCGTCGACGGTGCTCTGACGCGGGTCGGGGGTCATGCAGTGAACTTTATAGGACGTCCAACCAACTAGTCCAGACCTAGCGATCGCTCGGGATCAGCGGTCCATCCAGACCGGTGCCCGCTTCTCGAGGAAGGCCGTCATCCCCTCCTGCGCGTCGTCGATCATCGCGTTCGACGCCATCGTCTCCGCCATTGCGGCATAGGCCGTCTCTTGCGGCAGATCGATCTGCCGGTAGAACGCCTCCTTGCCGATCCGCATCGTCTCGGGGGACGACGTGGCGATCTTCAGGGCGAGCTCAGTGGTCGCGGTCTCCAGCGTCTCCGGTTCGACGACGTAGTTCACCAGGCCCCAGTCGGCGGCGGTCTGCGCGTCGATGGTGTCGCCGGTCAGCAGCATCTGCAGCGCCCGCTTCCGGCCGATCGCGCGGCTGACCGCGACCATCGGCGTCGAGCAGAACAACCCGATCCGCACACCCGGGGTACCGAAGCGAGCGTCGCCGGCAGCGACGGCGAGATCGCACGCAGCGACGAGCTGGCATCCCGCCGCGAGCGCCGTGCCCTGCACCGATGCGATCACCGGTTGAGGGATCGACTGCACGGTCCGCATCATCTCGTTGCACGTCTCGAAGATCGCGCGTTCCTCGTCGAGCGTGCGTCCGATCATCTGACGCAGGTCGTGCCCGGCCGAGAACACCGGGCCTTCCGCGCGGACCACGATCACCTTCGTGTCGGCCGCGAGCGCCGTCAGACCGGCGATGACCTCGCGCATCGTCTCCACCGACAGCGGGTTGCGCTGCTCCGGGCGGTCGAGGGTGAGCACCCCGATACCGCTGGCCTCGTCGACAGCGATGAGCACGGGCGGGGGCAGGGTGTCGACGGCGTCGGGGCCGTCCGCAGAGCGATCCGTCACGTTCCCTTTCCTACACCACCGGCGGGTTACCGGCGCGGCATCGACGAGACGAGATCCGCGACGCGGGCGGGCGCCCGACCGAGCAGCGCCGCCGTCACGGCGCTTCCCGCGACGAAGCCGTGATCGTCGTAGAAGTCGAACATCGCCGCCAGACGCTCCCGGGTATCCGCGGGCAGGTCGCGGCCGTGGCGCTCCATCCACACCGGGACGGACACCTGCTCGATCTCCACCGACCGCCCGGCGACCGCGCACAGCTGCCGCACACTCACCGAGTCCGGTCCCCCGAGCTCGTAGGTGGCGCCGTGGTGGATGTCCGTACCCTCGACGAGGACACGGGCCGCCACCGTCGCGACGTCCGACAGGGCGACGAACGAGAACGGCGCGTCGGGGTCGTAGGGGACGTCGAGTGCATCGACCGAGCCGTCGAGGACGGATGCGAAGTTCTCCGTGTACGCGCAGGGCTGCAGAACGGTCCACCGCACCCCGGAAGCGTGCAGGATGTCCTCGCAACGCGCCTTGTCGAGGTGGTGCGGCATCGCCGGCGTGTACGGCCAGGCGACGGAGTGGTAGACGACGTGATCGACACCTGCCTCGGCCACCGCCGCGAGGAACCGTTCGAACAGCGCCGGTTCGTCGGGGTGCATGTTCGGGGCGATGAAGTAGACGCCACGGCAGCCCGACAGGGCGTCGACGAGCCCGGCACCGGTCTCGAGGTCGACAGCACGATCCCCCGCCTGCCGAGCGGTGTGCACCACTCGGCGGACGGGGGTCGTGTCTGCTGTCTCCAGCGCCGCGATGACAGCCGTTCCGGTCTTCCCCGCGGCACCGATCACTGCGAGATCGGTGCCGCGGGAGAAAGTGGCCGTCGTCGACATCAGTTGCCGATGAAGTCGTACTCGGCGAACTCGGCACCACCCGACAGGCGGGCGTAACCGGGACCGCGGTCGAAGAAGGGCTCTTCCTCGCCGCGCTCGGCGCGCATCTGCGCACGCAGCGCCTCGGTGGCCTCGACGTCGGCGACCGGCTCCTCCGCCGAGGTGTCCTTCAGGATCACGCCGTAGTCGTCGCGGGCGCCCTCGACGGACACCTTGCGCCACAGCACGTCCCGGACCACCTCGTCGATCGGACGATCGAGCGGGTCGCCCCAGCCACCGCCACCGGTGGTGCGGATGCGCACGACCTCGCCGGCCTTGATCGGCTCGGCGTCCGTGAGGGCGTCGAACTCGCGCTCGTTCGGGCCGCCGGGATCGAGGGTGACGGAGAACGGCTTGCCGGCCTTGCCGCCCTTGACGCCCCAGCAGGCGAGGATCGAACGGTCCGCGATGGACATGAAGTTCGCATCCTTGAGCATGCGGATGTGCTTCTCGTAGCCGAGACCACCGCGGTAGCGGCCGGCCCCACCGGAATCGATTGCCAGACCCAGCTTCTCGACGATGAACGGGAAACGGCTCTCGGTGAACTCCGTGGGCAGGTTCCGCGAGTCGGGCACCACGTGGATGGTGTCCTCACCGTCGGCGTAGTGCCGGCCGCCGGAGCCGCCGCCGAGCACCTCACGCATGAGGTAGGAGTGGCCGTCGAAGTCCTCGCCGTACACACCGGTGTAGCGGATGGTCTCCTGGTCGGCGGGCATGTTGCCGTCGACCGCCTTGGCGACCACACCGGAGAGCACACCGAGCAGACGCAGGATCACGAACGTGCGAGCGTTGGTGGGAGCGGGGAAGATCGGCGTGATGAGCGTGCCCGGCTCCGGGAACCTCATCTCGATCAGCGGCACGACACCTTCGTTGACGTCCAGTTCCGCCATGCGGTCCGGGGTGTCGGCCAGGTTGCGGAGGATCGGCGCCAGCCACTTGATGAGGAAGTTGCCGTCGGCGTAGTCACCGCAGTGGTTGATCGGGCCCTTCGCCTGCGGACCGGTGCCGTTGAAGTCCAGGATCAGGCGCTCGCCGCCCTCGTCCTCCGGGGAGGTCTTGGTGAGGGTGATGCGCTGCACGTGCAGCATGGGCTCGTCCACACCGTCGTGCTCGGCGTAGTCCTCCCAGGTGTACGTGCCCACCGGGATCTTGCTGAGGATCTCGCGGCGGTAGGTCTCCGTGGTGGCGTCGAGGATCGCGTCGAAGCAGGCCTCGACGGTCTCGACACCGTAGCGTTCGAACAGTTCCGACAGTCGACGCGCACCCATGAGGCACGCCGAGCACTCGGCGTCGAGGTCGGCGGCGAGCGAATCGGGCATGCGGGAGTTGCGGGTCATGATCCGCAGCGCCGCCTCGTTGGGAACGCCCTGGTCCCACAGCTTGATCGGCGGGACCATCAGTCCCTCCTCGTACACGGTGGTCGCACCCGAGGGCATGGAGCCCGGGCAGCAACCGCCGATGTCGTCGTGGTGGCCGAAGGCCTGCACGAACGCGACCACCGAAGGCTCGGTGTCGCCGGGGCGGGTCGCGAAGACCGGGACCGTGACGCACAGGTCGGGCAGGTGCCCGATGCCGCCTTCGGAGAGGTAGACGTCGTTGTGGAAGAAGACGTCGCCGGGCTTCATCGTCTCGAGCGGGAAGTCCCGCGCCACCGGATGCACGAGCGCCGAGTACGAACGACCGGTGAGCTTGCGCAGGTTGCGGTCGTGGATGCCGGCACGGAAGTCGTGGGCGTCGCGGATCATCGGCGAGCGCGAGGTCCGGGAGATGGAGGTCTCCACCTCCATCTCGACACTGGCGAGGTAGCCGGCGACGATCTCGACCAGCACCGGATCGGGAGCGCTACCCGAAGCGTCGGTCAGCCGGAAGGGCTTGCGGGTCGTGGCCGCGGCGGGTTCGAGAGTCGCAGTCATCGGGTGGCTCCGTTCGAGTCGGACGTCTTGCTGAGGCGGATGTTGCCGAAAGTGTCGATGCGAGCGCGGAATCCGGGATGAACCGGGATGGTCGAGCTGAACTCCTCGATCACGGCGGGACCTTCGAGTTCGTCGCCGGCGCCGAGGCGGGCGCGGTCGTACACGCGGGTGGTGACCCACTCGTCGAAGTACGCCTGACGGGTGCCGGTGAGCGCGTCGTCCGCCCCCGTGCCCGGGGCGATCTCGGCGAGTTCCGGTCGCTTGATGGGGCCGATACCGCTGACGCGGAGGTTGACCCATTCCACGTGCTGGTGGGGATCGTTGCGGAAGTCGTAGCCGTAGAGCTCGCGATGGGCCTGGTGGAAGCGTTCGGCCGCCTCGTCCATCAGTTCCTGGGTGATGGGGCCGTCGCCGACCGGCACACGCACCTCGAAGGCCTGGCCGAAATAGCGCAGGTCCGCCGAGCGGGCGTACTGCCGCTGATCGGGCCCGAATCCCTCGTCCTCCAGGGCACGTTCGGCCTCGGCCGCGAGGGCGTCGAGTCCGGCCTGTAGTTCCTCGATCTCCAACCGGTCGTGGCGGCTGACGTGCGTCTGCACATAGTCGTTGCGGACATCGACGGTCAGCAGCCCGAAGGCCGAGACGTTGCCGGGCTCGAGCGGCACGAGGACGTCCTTGAGACCGAGGATGTCGATGAGGCGACAGGCCAGCAGCGACCCGGAGCCGCCGAAGGTCACCAAGGTGAAGTCGCGGACGTCGAGACCACGCTTGACGGTGATCTGGCGCAGCGCGTTGGCCTGGTTCCAGGCCGACACTTCGAGAATGCCCGTGGCGCACGCCTCGAATTCGAGGCCGAGACGGTGTGCGAGCTCCTCGACGCCCTTGCGGGCGAGTTCGGTGTCGAGCGGGATCTCACCGCCGAGCAGGTGGGGAGGGATGCGACCGAGCAGGACGTGGGCGTCGGTGATGGTCGGCTCGTTGCCACCCTTGGCGTAGCACAGGGGTCCGGGATCGGCGCCCGCCGACTGCGGGCCGACGCGCAGGGTGCCCTCGGGGGTCATCCACGCGATGGAGCCACCGCCGGCGCCGACGGTCACCACGTCGATCATGGGGATCTTGGACGGGTAGACACCCACGCGACCTTCCGTGGTGAGTGCCGGCTCGCCGCCGACGACCACGGTGACGTCCGTGGAGGTGCCGCCACCGTCGCAGGTCAGCACCTGGTCGACACCGGCGACGCCGGCAATCAGGGCCGCACCCAGGGCACCGGCTGCAGGGCCGGAGAGCACGGTCGTGATCGGCTGGTGCACGACCTCCTTCGCCGACAGCACGCCACCGTTGGACTTCATCACGTAGAACGGGATGTCGCGCTGTTCGCCCTCGGCGGAGGAGAACTCGCGGAGCCGGTTCGCGATGTTGTTGACGTAGTTGCGGATGTTGGGCTTGACCGCGGCGTCGACGAGGGTCGTGATGGACCGCTCGTACTCGCGGTACTCGCGCAGCACCTCGCTGGAGATGCTCACGGTCGCCTCCGGGTACTCCTCCATGAGGATGTCGCGGACGCGGCGCTCGTGCTCGGGGTTGGCGTAAGAGTGCATGAGGCACACGCCGACGGTGCGGATCTCGCGGTCCTTGAAGAAGCGGGCGGCGGCGCGGACGTCGTCCTCGTTCAGAGGACGAATCTCGCTGCCGTTGTAAGCGAGACGACCGCGGATGGTGCGGACACGGTCGGCCGGCACGATGCGGTCGGGCTTGACCCAGAAGTAGGAGTTGCCGTAGCCGTCGGGGACCGACTGGCGGGCGATCTCGAGGACGTGTTCGTAGCCCTCGGTGGTGATGAATCCGAGGGTGCCGACCTTGCCCTCGAGGAGCTTGTTGGTCGCGACGGTGGTGCCGTGACTGACGGCGTCGATCGCGTCGCCGGTCTCGCCGAGCTGCGCGAGGACCTTCTCGATGCCTGCGAGGAAGCCGATGGCCGGATCCTGCGGTGTCGACGGGGTCTTCGTGGTGACGATGGCGCCGGACTCGTCGTCCACCGCGACCACGTCCGTGAATGTTCCGCCGGTATCGATACCGACCCGAATCTTCCTGGATCCCATGTTTCCTCCTGGGTTCGTCTCGCCGGTGTCCCACCTGACGTCTGATGACATTCCACCCCCTGAGCGGCGGTGTTTCTTTGTCACATCTCGCCGAACTCGTCGCCTGGAGTTCGGGGTTCGTGCACCTGCCACCTGCAGACGACGGCACCCCCGGGCCGTGATGGCCCGGGGGTGCCGTGGAGATTCGACGAGAAGGTCAGCGTCGGGCGAGGATCGCTCCCAGGGCGACGCCCGCCAGCGCGATACCGGCGCCCACTCCCGCGGACAGCAGAACGGTTGCTACCGAAGGTGTTCCGGCCGGTACCGGTGCAGCGGACGCAGCGGCCACGGGCAGCGCGGTGGTCTTCACACCCGCACCCTCGGCGACCTCGGCCACCTCGGCTCCGTTCATGCCCGCGACAACTTCGGCTTCAGCCGCACTCGGCGCCGCCGGCAGACCGTCGGCGATCACACCGTCGATGCCGTTGAAGAACACACCGGCCATCTTCTTGGCGACACCGGTGATCATCCGTTGTCCGACACCACCGACCATGCCGCCGACGACCGCGTCCGCGTCGTAGGTGAGCACGGTGCCGCCGTCGCGTTCTTCGAGACGCACCGTCACATCGGCCTTGACCGTTCCCGGGGCACCGGATCCCGATGCCGTCATCACGAACGATTCGGGGCGATTCTGCTGCGACAGAACCACTTCCCCGTCGTAGGTGCCCTTGATGGAGGCCACTCCGGCGGTGATGGACAGCTTGTAGTGGTTGTCGTTGATCTGCTCGAGCGACTGCACGCCCGGGATCGTCGCCGCGAGAACACGGCCGTCCTGCAGGCTGTCGTACACCACGTCGGGAGGTGCCTGCAGTTGCGCGGTACCGGCGATTCTCATTCGTTCTCCTTGTTTCGGGACGCCGCGCGGGTCAGACGCAGCTCGAACAACTCCGAGGGGGAAATCGGCATGCTGGTGATCGGGATACCCTCCGCGTCCTCGACGGCCGCGGCGATCACCGCCGAGGTCGGGATGACACCGGCCTCACCGGCGCCCTTCATCCCGAGGGGATTGAGTGCGGACGGGGTGACGGTGTGGTCCATCTCGAGAGAGTCGGGCATCTCCGTCACGAAGGGCATGAGGAAGTCCATGTACGACGCGTTGAGCATCTGCCCGTGCTCGTCGTAGACGATCTTCTCGTAGAGTGCGCCGCCGATGCCCTGCGCAACCGCGCCCTGCACCTGGCCTTCGACGATGCGCGGGTTGATGACGTTGCCGCAGTCGTGCACCACCGCGTACCGGAGCACCCGGATCTCGGCGGTGACGGGATCGGTCTCGACGATCGCCGCGTGGATTCCCGACGCGAACGTCGAGGTGGGCGGCGAGTAGTAGCCGGTCGCCTCCAGGCCGGGCTGCTCACCCTCGAGGACGGGCGGCACCGACATGTCGGTCTCGGCGTTCGCGAATCCCGTTGCGCGACGGGATGCGTCGTCGAAGGCGTAGCGGAGCGGGTTCGACAGTACGGCCACGACACCGAGTGGGATCGAGGTGCCCTCCGCGCCGGGTTCGGTGCCCACCACGCACACGTGCCCCTCGCGCAGTTCGAGATCGGCGACATCGGCGTGGAGGTGGTCCGCGGCGATCTTCTTCGCCTTCTCCGCCACCATCTGCGCGGCGACGTGGAATGCGGATCCGGACATCACGGCACCGCGCGAGGCGAACGTGCCGACCGCGTACCCGAATCGGCGGGTGTCGCCGGTGACGATCTCGACATCGGAGACCGGCACACCGAGATCGTCCGCGACGATCTGCGCGAAGGAGGTCTGGTGTCCCTGGCCCTGGGTGGTCAGGCCCGTGGCGGCCTTGACCTTGCCCGAGGTCTCGATGAGCACGTGTGCGCCCTCGTACGGGCCCGGTCCCGTGCCCTCGACGTACGCTCCAACACCGATTCCGACGCGGCGGCCCTCGGCGCGGGCACGTTCCTTGTACTCGGCGAACTCGTCCCAGCCGATGAGCTTCTTGAGCTTGTCCATTCCGGCCTGGTAGTCGCCGGTGTCGTAGATGAGGGGACGGCCGTCCTGGAAGATCAGGTGGAAGTCGTAGGGCATCTCCTCGGGGCGGATGAAGTTGGTCTCGCGGACCTCGAGGACATCCTTGCCGAGATGCTTGGCGATGGCGTCCATCGCCCGCTCCATTGCGAACACGCCCTGGGGTCGTCCCGCGCCGCGGTAGGGCGTGACGATGACCGTGTTGGTGTACAGCGAATAGGCGTCCACCCGGAAGGCGCGCGGTTTGTAGGGGCCGAGCACCTGGGTGGAGGTGTTGAGCAGCACGATGATTCCGTACGGCAGGTACGCGCCGTTGTCGTGCCAGATCGAGAAGTCGAAGGCCAGCAGCCTGCCGTCGTCGTCGAACCCGACGGTGACCTCGTGGACCTGCCCGCGCTCGTGGGCGCTCGAGATGAAATGTTCGCGCCGGTCCTCGACCCACTTGACCTCGCTGGAGATCCCGGCCTGCCCCAGCTTGCGGGCGGCCCAGGTGACCATGACCTCCTCGGGCCACGGGTGGACGATCTTCACACCGAAACCACCACCGACGTCGGGGGCGATGCAATGGACCTTGTTGTGCGCCATGCCCAGTCGCGCGGCGATCGCAGCACGGGCGGACGTCGAGGTTTGGGTGGACGTCCAGAAGGTCAGCACCTTCTCGTCGTCGTCCCAGCGGGCGTAGACGCCCTTGCCCTCCATCGGCATCGACGCCGAACGTTCGATCTCGAGGTCGAGGGTCAACGTGTGCGGTGCCGCGGCGAGTTCCGCCTCGATGTCGCCGAACCCGTGCTGGAGGTGCGCCGCGACGTTGTCGGGCACATCCGGATGGACGACGTGCTCGGCGTTGCGTGCGGTGTCGACACCGACCACGGCCGGAAGGGCCTCGTAGGTGATGTCGATCAGCGCGCAGGCGTCCTCGGCGATGTACCGGTTGTCGGCCACGACCATCACGATCGCCTCACCGACATGGTTCACCTCGTCCTTGGCGAGCGGATATCCGTTGCGCGGAGCGGTGATCGCGGGGTGCGGGATGAGCAGTGGGAGATTCTCGGCCATCTCGGGCGAGTCGGCCTCGAGATCGTCGTAGGTGTAGATGGCGTGCACGCCCGGCAGTTCGAGAGCCGCATCGACGGCGATGTCGAGGATGCGGGCGTGCGCGTGCGGCGACCGGACGAAGGCCGCGGCGAGCGCGCCGTGCCCGAGATCGTCGAGATAGCGGCCGTTACCGCTGACGAGCCGGTTGTCCTCGACACGCGGGATGGGCTTGCCGAACGACTTGCCCGACTCGGTGGCACCACCGATGTCGGCGGGGGCGAGGTCGGTTGCCGTGCTCGTCGAGACCGAGGTGGAGACGGGCGAATCGGAGACGCTGGTCATGCTCGTCCTGCCTTTCCTCCGACCGGAGCGGTGGCGCCGCGGACCTTGGCGTCGAGCGAGGCGCGTGCCGCCTCGCTGTCGGGGCCGAGCGGTGACCCTCCGGACCGTTCGCGCTTGATCTCGGCGGCGCGCAGCACGGCCGCCCGGATGTTCTGGTAGCCCGTGCACCGGCAGAGGTTGCCGGCGATCGCATCGGTCGCCTCCTCGTGGGTGGGCGACGGGTTCTCCTCGAGGAAAGCGGCGATCGTGGTGACGAATCCCGGTGTGCAGAAACCGCATTGCAGACCGTGGCAGTCGACGAACGCCTCCTGCACGGGATGCAGGGTGCCGTCCGGTTCGACGAGCCCTTCGACCGTCGTCACCGAGCGGCCCTCGAGGCTCGCAGCGAGCACGAGGCACGACCGCACCGGCTTGCCGTCGAGCAGAACCGTGCACGCGCCGCACACACCGTGCTCGCATCCCACATGGGTCCCGGTCTGGCGGAGGTGATGACGGATCGCGTCCGATGCCAGCGTGCGCGAGGGCAGCACCACGGTCTGCGTCACGCCGTTGAGGGTGAAGGTCACGGCGACGTGGTGCTCGCCGGTCTCCGCCTGCAGCTCGTCGACCTGTTCGGCGACGGTCCGCCGCGAGGCATCGCGACCACCCTTGTGGATCGAGCTCGTCATCGACTTCCTCCCGTGTGCATCGGTACCCGTGTGTCGTCGCGGATCGCGTCCTGCGCGGCCGCGAAGCCGACACGGCCGGTCAGTGCCGCCACCAGCTGCGACCGGTAGCGGTCGGTGGCGTGGATGTCCGCCTCCGTCTCGACGGTCTCGCGTGCCTTCTCCGCGACCTGCTGCCAGAGCGGGTCGCGCTCGTCGTGCGCCGAGGCTCCGCGCAGGATGTCGGTGTAGTCGACGACCTGCCCGAGTTCTCCCGCGGAGACGTAGGTCATCCGGGCGGACGTCACCGCGCCGTCCTCGACCTCCACCTGCGCGACCACGCCGACGAGTGCGTAGTCGCCGTGGCGTCGTGCGATCTCGTCGATGGCGGTGCCGGTGCCCGGCCGCGCAGCCGGCACCGTCACGCTGGTGGCGATCTCGTCGGCCTCGAGGGTCGATTCGAGCGGCCCGGCGAACAGCTCGGCGGCGGGGATCTGCCGGACTCCGCGGACGGAGCGAACCGTGAGCGTTCCCCCGAGCAGCGACAGCACGGCCGGCATCTCCGCGGACGGATCGGCGTGGACGATCGATCCCACGGTCGTTCCGCGATTGCGGATGGTCGGGTGTGCGACCAACCGGAGCGCGCGGCCCAGCAGGGGCTGGACCTGCGCGACCGTCGAATCGGATTCGAGCGCTGTGTGGGTGGTGAGAGCGTCGAAGGTGACGCCGAGTTCCGGTGAAGCGGAGATCGCGTCGAGGCGCGGGATCGAGCCGATGTCGACGAGGTGAGCCGGTGCCGCCAGGCGCATCGACAGCAGTGGAATCAGTGACTGGCCGCCGGCGAGCACTTTGCCCTCGTGCGCGACCCCCGCGAGGATCTCGCAGGCTTCATCGATCGACCGCGGTCGGTGGTAGGTGAGTGGCGACGGTTTCATTGAACAGATCCTGCCCGCATAGTGTGATCGGCGTTTCGTGGAGAAGTGACAAAGCTCACCGGTCGACAATGTCAGATGTAATAGAGGTCACGCGAACTCCTTCAGCCTCCCGGCGCCGCTCTCCCCGTCGGGATCGGGCTCCGTCCGGACCGGTTCTCCCTGATCGGAGGGGGTATCGGGATCCTCGGGGGCGATGTCCTTGGGGGCGATGACCCGGCACAGGTGGTAGAGACCGATAACGACGATGGTGCCCAGCGCGATGCCGCTCAGCGAGAACGTGTCGGTGAACTCGAGGCTGGTGTCGCCGATGGCGATGATCAGGCCGGCCGCGACGGGCATGAGGTTGCGCGGGTCGCCGAAGTCGACGCCGTTCTCCTTCCAGATCTTGGCGCCGAGCAGGCCGATGATGCCGTAGAGGACCACGGTGATGCCGCCGAGCACGCCGCCGGGGGTCGCGGAGATGACCGCGCCGAACTTCGGGGAGAAGCCGAGGAGCATCGCGATGACACCGGCCGCGGCGTAGGCGGCCGTCGAGTACACGCGGGTCGCGGCCATGACGCCGATGTTCTCCGCGTAGGTCGTCGTCGGGGAACCGCCGACACCGGTGGCGAGGGCCGTGGCGAGACCGTCACCGGCCAGCGCGCGTCCCATCATGGGGTCGAGATCGGTCTTGGTGATCTCGGCGACCGCTTTGACGTGTCCGGCGTTCTCCGCGATCAGGGCGATGACGCCGGGCAGCACGAGCACGATGAAGGTGAGGCTGAACGACGGGGCATGGATGCCGACGACACCGGCGGCTTCGTCCGTGAACGGCGGCAGACCGAACCACGGCGCGGACGCGACGCCGTCCCAGTTCACGCGGAAGTGTTCGGTGACGGCGTCGGCACCGGCGTCGTAGGAGGTGATCGGTCCGCTGATCCGGTCGAGGATCCACGACAGTGCGTAGCCGAACAGCAATGCCAGGAAGATGGCGACGCGGCCGAGGAAGCCGCGCAGCACGACACTGCCCACGATCAGCGCGATCATCACCGTCAGCGCGACCCACTGATCCTGCGGCCAGTAGGTACCGGCCACCACCGGCGCCAGGTTGAAGCCGATGAGCATGACCACCGCGCCGGTGACGACCGGCGGCAGGATCTTGAAGACCAGCGAGCCGCCGAGGAAGTGGATCACCACACCGATCGCGGCGAGCACGAGCCCGGAGACCATGATCGCACCGGTGACCTCCGACGGCGAGCCGCCCTGGGCGTAGATCGCGGCGATGCCGCCGACGAAGGCCGCGGAGGTACCGAGATAGCTGGGGATCCGGCCCTTGACGACAGCGAGGAAGAACAGGGTGCAGAAGCCCGAAAGCATGACTGCGAGTTGCGGGTTGAGTCCCATGATGATGGGGAAGACGAAGGTGGCGCCGAACATCGACACCACGTGCTGGCCGCCCAGGCCGATGGTGCGGCCCCAACTCAGGCGCTCCATCGGCGCCACGACCTGTCCCGGTTCTATGTTCTTGCCGTCTCCGTGCACTGTCCAGATGGGCATATCGGACCTTTCAGCAGAGTGTGGGTGCCGATAGCGTTCACGTGGATCGTTACGCCTGTGTTGCCGATCACACGTGTACTTCGGTAGCCGCAAACGCTAACGGAGCAGCTCCGGCCCGGCGTGGGAGGAATCTGCCAGGAGCGACCTTCCGAAATTGGCAAGATCGGTGGTTGATCGTCAGGAATCGATCCCGCGCATCGCGATGATCTTGAGGGCGAGCGAAAGGTCCAGCCGCAGTTCGGGCTGCTCGGTGAAGGGACCGAGGATCTTTTCGAGTTTCGCCACACGATAGCGCAGAGTGTTGTAATGAAAATGTAACTGGCGCGCGGCTTCTGCGATGTTGATGTTGGTGGCGAGGAGCACCTCGAGGGTACGGCACATGTCCTGCGCCTCGGCCGTGCCGTCGGTCAGTTCCTTGAGCGTCTCGCGCGCGAACGACTCGAGTTCCTCGGTGTCCTCGACGAGGCTCAGCAACCGGTACACACCCAGATCGTCGAAATGGGTCACCGCCCACGGCCCGGAGATCTTGCGCCCCACTTCGAGTGCCGTGCGCGCCTGGGCGTAGAGCACCGGCAGGTCGTCGGTGGACGACGACGCACGCGAGACCCCCACACCGAACGGGCGACGTCCTCCCCCACCGGCTCCGCGCACCTGGGCGACGAGTTCGTGCACGAGGGTCATCGTGTCGCTGCCCTCACCCATGAGCACGACGGTCTCGGTCGCCAGGGCCGTGACGGACGCTCCGGAATCGCGGCCGGCGAGCGCACCCGCGAACGCGCGGGCCTGCCGTTCCACGACGGGCAGTCGCGCCGGTGCCGCCGAGGAATCGTCGTCCACGCGATCGGGTTCGACGGCGACCACCACCACCGGGCGGTCGAGATTCCAGCCGAACATCTGGGCGTGCACGATCACCTGTTCGGGTTCACCGGCGCGGCCGCGCAACAGGTCCCGGACGAAGTTGGCCCGGTGCTTCTCCTCGACCGCCGACACTGCGAGTTCACGACTGACGACGAGCGCACACACCGTCGCCGCCTGCTCCACGAGATACAGATCCGGCGCGGAGAGATCGCGTGCGGGACAGAAGAACACGAGCCGGCCGTGGTCTATGCCATTGGCGGAGATCGCGGCGATCGCCACGTACTCGTTGCCGAATCGGTGCAGACCGAGCCCGCCCTCGATCGAATCGGTCCGCACCCGGCCAGTCGCGTCGACAGCCGCCGTCGAGGACAGCCAGGCGAAATCGGACTCTTTTCCGGCCCTGTAGGTCTGGCGTCCGTCGGGCGTGGTGATCAGAACCGCCCCGCCGAGCCGGCGCGAGATGCCTTCGGCGAGCGCCCTGTGCCCACCACCCGCCATGACGATCTCGAGCAGCCCGCGACGGAGGTGATCCGCCTCGAAGACCGCTTCCACCTGAGCGACAGCCATGTCGCGGAGATCCCGCGCGAGACGATGATCCGCGACGACCTCCTCCGGCGTCGTCAGCACAGGGAGGGGAACGTCGTCCGTGAGACCCTGCGGCAGCGGGTGTCCGGTGTCGAGTCGGACCACCAGAGCCGAGACCTCGCTCCGGTCCAGCCGCGCCAGGAAGTCGGCGATCGGCACGGCGAGTCGCGCGAGCACGGTGGTGGAGGTGACGAGCAGCAGTCCCGGACGCAACCAGGGACCGATCTCGGGGAGCATCATCACCGCGACCCCGGTGACGGCTCGCGCCGTGGAGACGTCACCGGCGATCACCGTCGGTGCGACGAGGAAGCCCGAGGAGACGACGTCCGTGAGCGGGCAGGGTTCGAATGCGACCGCTGCGCTGTCCTCCGGATCGGCTGCGCTGCGATCCGGTTCGGCTGCGCTGGGCCCCGGTTTCTCAGCCTTGCGCACCGTCACAGCAATACCCGTCCACCTGCCAGTCGTTCACCCCTGCGTGGGAGACACGTGACACTAGAGGGCTGTGGCAACACCGTCAATCGCAGGCGGACAAGCCGCAGGTCGGGCAGCACGTCCCGCCGGGACCCGGTGGATGGGTCCGCGCAGTGTCGCGAGGCTGCGTCCGGTGGCACCGCGCGTGCTCACGAGGACCTCGGCGAAGATCGACACGGCCGTTTCCTCCGGGGTGCGCGCCCCGAGGTCGAGTCCGATCGGCGAGTGCAGCCGTCCCAGTTCGTCGGCGGACAGACCGGCCTCGCGCAACAGGGCGACCCGGCGCTCGTGCGTGGAGCGGCTGCCCATCGCCCCGATGTATCCGGCCTCGCAGCGGAGGGCCCGTTCGAGCAGTGGGATGTCGAACTTCTCGTCGTGGGTGAGCACCGCGACGACCGTGGTGGGGTCGATCGGCGCCGACTCGAGGAAGACGTGCGGCCACGCCACCACGACCTCGTCGGCGTCGGGGAATCGGGCGGGCGTCGCGAAGACGGGCCGGGCGTCGATCACCGTCACGCGGTAACCGGCAAACTTCCCCAGCGTGCACAGGGCGGACGCGAAGTCGATGGCACCGAAGACGTACATCCTCGGTCGCGGCGCGAAGATCGCCACGATCTGCGCACGCCCCTCGTCGACATAGACCTCCGAATCGCCGTAGGACAGGCGCAGGCGCACCTCGTCCCCGACGTCGGTGCCGTCGTCCCCGTCGAGGGTGACCACACGATGGTCGGCGGACTCCCGATCGGTAACGACGGCGACCGGCTCTCCAGCCCCGATCCGCCGTGCCACCTCGGGGAACTCGGGATAGGTCGCGGCATCGACCCGCTGCACGAACACCTCGATGGTGCCGCCGCAGGTCAGACCCACTCCGAAGGCGTCGTCGTCAGTGACGCGGAAGACCTCGGTCCGTGCACGCCCGTCGGCGAGCACGTCACCCGCGATGTCGTACAGCGCGCCTTCGATGCACCCTCCCGAGACACTGCCCACCACCTCGCCCGACCGCGAGACGGCCATCGCGGCGCCGGGTTCGCGCGGCGACGACTTCCAGGTGCGCACGACGGTTGCGAGCGCGAACGTCTCACCGTCGTCGAACCATCGCGACAGCTCGTCGAGAATGTCCCGCACAGCGGTCTCCTTACCGGTGTGTCACAGACGCGCGGCGACGGCCAGCGCGACGTGGTCGTGGAAGGGGCGCGCGACGACCTGCACGCCGATGGGCATGCCGTCACTCGTCCGCCCGACAGGGACGACGACGGACGGGAGGCCGGTGACGCTGATCGTGCGGCAGCTCGCCAGTGCCTCCTGCCAGGTGAGCAGCCGGTCGCCGACAGCGAAACGATCGTCGCTGAGCGGAGGCGCCCCGATGGACGCGACCGGCAGCACCAGCACGTCGCCCATCTCGTCGAGCAGGCGATGGATCAGCGCGGTGCGCCACGCCCAGAGGCCCTCCACCTCCCGATGTTCGGCGCGACCGGCCGTGGACAGCAGGTCGCGGATGACAGCACCGAAGCGGTCGGTCCTCGCCAGCGCGTCGATGTCGGCGTGGGTCTGGGTGGCCCTCAGCCGCCCGAACAACTCGTTCCCCTCTACCAGGGCCGACCCGCGGTATTCACGGGCACCGAGGCGCCGCGCGCTCTCGCGGACGACGTCCTCGATCTCTTCGTCGACGGGCACGGTGCCCTCCCCGGGCGCCCAGGTGATCGTCAGCGTGTCGACGTCGACGGTCGCCGGGTCGGTCCACGCGACGTGCGGTTCGGAGATCATGCGCAGGGCGAGGACGAGGTCGTCGAGGTTCCGTGTCATGGGCCCGACGGTCTGCAGCGCGCCGTGCACCGTCGTCGGATTGGCACGTACATGATCGCCGACGAGCACCCCCGGGTACTGGCCGTCCGCGGACACCCGGCCGACGGTGGGGCGGATCGAGCACAGGCCGGTGCAGTGCGCGGGCCAGCGCACGGACCCGCCGAAATCGGTGCCCAATCCGAGGACGCTCATGCCCGACGCGATCGACGCGGCTTCGCCCCCGCTGGATCCGCCGGGTGAGCGCGGCGACTCGGGGCTGCCGAGCGGGTTCACGGCCGGTCCGAACATCTCGTTGTCCGTGAGCCCGGAGGTCCCGAATTCGGGCGTGTTGGTCTTGCCGACGAGGATCGCGCCGGCCGCCTTCATCGCGGCGACGGCCGGTGCATCGACGACGGGGACGTTGTCGGCCAGCGCCCTCGAGGCGGCCGTCGTGCGCACGCCTGCGGTGGCGATGAGGTCCTTGACGGTGAACGGCACCCCGGCGAGCGGACCGGCCACCTCGCCGCGGTCGAGGCGTCGGTCGAGGGCGTCGGCCTCGGCGAGGGCACTCTCCGCCGCGACGGTGACGATCGCGTTGAGGCGCGTGTTCTGCTCGGCGATCAGGGCGAGATGGTCCTCGACGACCCGACGGGCGGTGACCTCGCGGTTGCGGACCACGGCGGCGATCGACCGCGCGTCGGCGCCGGTCCACGTGCCGGTGCGCTCGGTGTCGAGCGTCGGGGATCGACCGTCTACCGCCACTGGCCCTCCTTGGTCTGCGTTCGACGAGAACGCTATGGCCGGCTCCGGGGCCCTCCTACGTCCACACTCCACAGGAAGCCGGTCGCCGCGGTGTGAAGAGTTGATACTTTCCCGCCGGAACGGGCCTGAGAGGATCGGGGAATGATTCCGTCCTGGGCTCGTCTCGCGTTCGCCGTATTCGCGGTGAGCTGGGGCGCCAATCAGTTCGCTCCGATGCAGCTCGTCTACCGCGACCACCTGGGACTCGGCAGCGACTCGTTCACCGCCATGCTCGGCTCCTACATCGTCGGGTTGATCCCCGCCCTGCTCTACTTCGGGCGCGTGGCCGACCGGATCGGGCGTCGTCCGGTGATCCGGGCGATGATCCCGGTGAGCATCGTGTCGTCGATCGTCCTGCTTCTCGGCGCCGATATCCCGGCGTTGCTGTATCTCGGCCGGGTCCTCGCCGGATCGGCATCCGGGATGGCGTTCGGAGCCGGCACCGCGTGGATGAAGGAACTGAGCGAAGGTCCAGGTGTGGGAGCGCGCCGAGCCGCCGTCTCACTGTCGGCGGGATTCGGCAGCGGCGCCCTGTTCGCCGGTCTCATCGCGCAGTGGCTGCCCGCCCCCGACCGTCTGCCCTATCTCGTGCACATCGCTCTGATGGTGGTCGCGCTGGTACTGGTGTGGACCGTCCCCGACGCCCACCGGCCCCGCACCGTGCAGGGCTCGTGGCGCCTGTCGACGCTGTCGTCCCCGCGCTTCCGCTGGGGTGTCGTGCCGTGGGCCCCGTGGGTCTTCGGATGCGCGACCGTCTCGTTCGCCACGATGCCGCCGATCGTCTCGGGCCGCGTGGACAGCGTGGCCGTCGCGTTCACCGGCGTGGTCGCCGCCCTGACCCTGCTCACCGGTGCGTTGATCCAGCCCGTGGCCCGGCGCATCACCCGGCACGGTGAGGACCGTGGCGTCTGGACGGGGGTGGGTCTCGGTGTGCTGGGCTTCGTGACCGCCGGCGTCGCAGTGCTCGTCGACGGCCCGGTATCGGTGCTTGCCGTCCTCGTCACCGCCGTCCTTCTCGGCGGGGGTTACGGCATGCTGCTCGTCTCCGGTCTCGTCACCGTCGAGCACATCGCTCCGCCGGACGAGCTGGCGCAGACCGTCGCCGTCTTCTACTGCCTGATCTATCTGGGTTTCGCGGTGCCCTTCGTCATCTCGCTCGCCGCACCCCACGTCGGGTTCGTCGCATGCTTCGCGGTCGCCGTGGCACTGCTCGTGCTCGCGCTCGTCCCCCGGAAGTTGCTCGCCGATCAGGAAGCGACCCTCGTCGGCTCGCGCTGAGCGAGGCCGACGGGGTCCAGGCCGACGGGGTCCAGGGCGCGCACGTGCCCGAGCAGATCCGACAGCGCACCGGCGACCTCCTGGGGACGGTCGGCGAGCACGCGGTGACCGGCACCGACGAACCGCACGAGGTTCGCGTGCGGCAGCCGCGCCGTCATCATCTCCGACAACGACAAGGGCACGAAGACGTCCTCCGTGCCCGCCGCGACGACCACCGGCACTCTGGCGAGCACATCGAGGGCGGCGGACTCGTCGAGCACCGCGAAGTCGGCCAGCAGTCGCGACCAGGTGACGACGGAGGTCTCGTTCGACAGCGCCGATCCGACCACCCGCAGCCACGATTCCTCCGTGCGCCTGCGTGCGGCAACCGTGCACACCCGGCCCCCGGCGCGTTTCGACAACTCCATGACGCGCGGTGCACGCGACACCGCCCGGTGCACGATGGAGGCGGCCGGATGCCGCAGATAGCGTCCGATACCGCCGTCCGCGAGCCCCGATGCTGCGGTGGCGAACAGGCCGACACCCACGATGCGGTCGCCGACGGCGTCAGGGTGACGACGGACGTAGGACAGTGCGACCATGCCGCCCATCGAATATCCCGCCAGCACCACCGGTCCGTCCGGCGCGAGGGTCCGGAGCACCGCGTCGAGGTCGTCGGCCATCCCGGAGACCGTGCACGCCGTGACGTCGCCGGTCCCGGAACGACCGTGTCCTCGCTGGTCGTAGCGGACGATGCGCAGACCCGGCAGGTCCACCGATTCGCAGACGGCATCCCAGCTCGCGGCGTCCTGGCAGTGGCCGTGCAGGCACACGAGGGTCAGACCCGCATCCCGCGATCCGGTCACCGTGGTGGCCAACGGCACTCCGTCGTCGGCAACCACGGTCACACGAGCGATCGTGTTCGGGTCCGTACTCGACGTCGGCTCGGCCATCTCGCCTCCTGCACAGCGCATCTGCAGGAGTTGTCGCGTCGCCCTCGGGTGCCGTTAACCGCCGACATCGAATCGTGACGTCCGGTCGTCAGCGCGGGGCGAGCGCCCGGATCATCGGTGCGGGATCGCCCGAGGGCACCAGGGCGATGGCCGGGGTGGTCACACCTGCCTCGACGTAGCGCTCCACATGCTCGCGGCAGGCCTCGGGTTCGCCGTGGATCACGAGGGCGTCCACGACGTGGTCCGGGATCGCTTCGAGGGCGGCCTTGCGGTCGCCTTCCGCCCACGCCTTCCACATGCCGGCGAAATCGTCCGAACGGCCGAGGAATTCGTGGAAGGCCCGATAGACGGGGACGTTCATGTAGGCGGCGATCATGCGGCGGCCGATGGCGCGGGCGGTCTCGGTGTCGAAGCCGGGGAGCACGAAGATCCGCGCGACGATCTCCTTGTTCTCGCCGCCCTCGTGGACGTAGGGCGCCACGGTGCGGACGTCGTCGGCGGACAGCCAGTTGATGATGGCGCCGTCGGCCTCACGCCCGGCCAGACGCAGCATGCCCGGGCGCAGTGCCGCCAGCAGCACCGGCGGCGCCGGGTCGGGTACGACGCCGGCCCGGAAGCCGTCGACGGCGAAGGTGTCGTACTTCTCGGAGACCTTTTCCCCCGCCAGCGCCGCACGCAGGAACCGCAGGGTGTCACGGGCACGCTTGAACGGTTCCTCGAAGGGGATGCCGTTCCACTTCTCCACGATGACGTCGGAGGAGGTGCCCACCCCGAGCACGAAGCGGCCGGGTGCGGCGGCGGCGAGGCTCGCGGCCGACATGGCCAGCGTCGCGGGGCCGCGAGTGTAGACGGGGACGATCGCGGTACCCAGGCGCAGGCCGGGAGCCCACACGCTCGCGAGGGTCAGCGGGGTGAACGCATCGGCAGCGCCGGCCTCGGACGACCACACGTCCGTGTACCCGAGATCGGGGAGCTCTTCGATGATGCGTCGCTGGTCGGGCAGGGGGATGCCGTCGAGCGGGACGGTCAGGCCCCATCGTCGTGTCGTGTTCTCCGTCATGACCGTCACCCTAGCCACACTGTGGTTCAGGTCATATCCGGGCGTGTCCCGCCCCGGGCGATCGAGCCCGCCCCGCGCCCACTCCGGTCCTCGGTGTCCGGTCAGCTGTGTCCAGACTCTGTCCGAAGGTGCGCAAAGGAAGTCACGACGACCGCATCAGCCGATCGGTGCATTGAGGCTAAATCCTGTTGACGGCGCTCGGAAGTCGGACAGCTCCGACCACGCTGATGCCGTCCCGACGGAGGTCCGCGATCTGGATCCGCTAGTCTTCGGGCAGACAGAGGGAACTGATCTCGCGGACGACGAGGCGGTCGAGTGGGGCGACGGTCGTGATCGATCTGCCGTCCCACTCGAGGATTTAGCCGTCGGCCCAACTCCCCGGCGGCAGGTCGGGCTCCAACCTGTCGAGCGACGGTGCGTACGCCCTATCGGCGGGCACACAGCTCGAGGAATCGTCGGGGTTTGGCAGACAGTGGGCGCCGCCCCGCGCCCTATTGACATCTCGAGTCGACGGCACAGCCTCCAGATGTGTAGGTGCGTGTCGCACACGATGGAGTGCGACCACCTCGGGGCCAGCTGCTTACTTTTCGACCGGACCCAACAACGAAGCTCAGGGATGCTCCCCGAATCATCCCTGACACGTCTCATTTCCGGTGCAGCCGAAAATGTCCCGACGATTCACCCTTTCCGTTCGGCTATCCCGAACAGTGCGACGCACAGCCGACGATTCCGACCATCCTCGTGACATCAGACACAAACCGACGCGGTTCGGTGAAGTTGGGAAGCCGGATCCTGCGGGCTCATGCCCGACGCTATTCGTGTGCGCGCCGCCACCCGCCGGCCGCCACACCACCTCTCACTCCGCCGCAGGTGACGAAGGAGAACGACGCATGAGTGACCGCCGCGACCGGTTCGATATCCAATCTCTGGCGCACGCGAAACCACTGAGCCTCCAACCCCGGGGAACTGAGATCGTCTTTACGCGGTTTCTAGGCGTGGACGGGGCCCCATAGTGAGGTCCGAGCAGCTTGTCTGCGCTGCTACGAAGATCCGCGCCAGTGACGTCCGAGGATGAACGAGGCCCCTGACATACGACTCGACCGTGCAGCACTTCGTACCAGCTCTCTCGACGCTCTCGAGCGCAGCACACGCTAGCGATCAGGCCCCATCAGACATCCCGATAATCGGCACACCCAACTGACGTTTGTCGCGGCCAGCTCACACAGACATTTACCAGCGCTTCGCTGACCCGACGATCACCTCCGCCTGGCCAACCGAAGCAGCTCACAGCCGCCTCAGCCCGCCTCCCGGCTCAAAGCACCCGAAATCAGAAGGAGCATGATGACTTCCACCCGCAGCTTCATCGACGAAATCACCATCGAGGAGCTCGAGGCCGATCCATACCCGTTCTACGAGCGCCTCCGCAAAGAGGCACCCATTGCCTACGTTCCCGCCCTCGGCATGCACATCGTCTCGACGAAAGAACTGTGTGCTGAGATCTCCAAAGACGACACAACCTGGCCTGCGGTGATCTCCGCTGCCGGCGGCCGCACCTTCGGCCCTCAGGCATTGCTGAATACCAACGGAGACGAGCACCGCAATCTGAGGGACATGGTCGAACCACACCTGCAGCCCTCAGCCGTCGACAAGTACATCGACGATCTCGTCCGACCGTTTGCGCGACAGCGCATTGCCGAGTTCGAGAACGACGGGCACGCGGATATCGTCGCCGCCTACTGCGAGCCGGTGAGTGTCCGCGCACTGGGCGACCTGCTCGGTCTCGGGGATGTCAGCACCGAAAAACTGCGCGAGTGGTTCCACAATCTGAGCGTGTCGTTCACCAATGCGGCAGTCGACGAAAACGGTGAGTTCGCCAACCCCGAAGGGTTCGCCCCCGGCGACCGCGCCAAAGCGGAAATCATCGCGCATGTCGACCCGAAGATCGACAAATGGATCGTCGAACCGGACCATTCAGCCATCTCGCACTGGCTGCACGACGGGATGCCGGAGGGCCAGACCCGCAGTCGCGACGTCATCTACCCCAACCTGTATGTCTTCCTGCTCGGAGCAATGCAGGAGCCCGGTCATGCCATGGCCACGACCTTGGCCGGACTGTTCAGCCGACCGGACCAGCTCGAACGTGTCATCGACGATCCGACTCTGATCCCCCGCGCCGCATCCGAGGGCATGCGCTGGGTTGCCCCGATCTGGTCCGCCGCGGTCAAGCGCGCCGCGAGAGAAGTTACCGTGGGCGGGGTCACGCTTCCTGAGGGTTCAATCGTGATGCTGTCGTACGGTTCGGCCAATCAGGACGAAAACGCGTACAACGCCCCCACCGAATACGACCTCGATCGTGCCCTGGTGCCGAACATGACCTTCGGCGGCGGAAAACACGCATGCGCCGGAACCTATTTCGCCAATGCAGTCGTCCGAATCGGACTCGAAGAATTGCTCGAGGCAATTCCGAACATCGAACGAGACGAAACCCACGAGGTGGACTTTTGGGGATGGGGTTTCCGCGGCCCCAAGCAGCTGTTTGTCGAATGGGAAGTGTAGGCGACCTCGACCTCACCCCTCCTGAATCATCTGCACAGATACGGCGAGCATCGGGAACACCCGAGGTTATCGATATTGAATTGGAGCGCTACCGGAAATGTCTGATCAATATTTGGTCCGTATAGAGGGAAAGAACACGGACATTGCCGTTGAAGAAACCCAATCCATTCTCGATGCTGCCCTGCGGGCCAACGAGTGGCTGCCCCACTCGTGCACTCAGGGAACCTGCGGGACATGCAAACTCAAGGTGCTGCGCGGTGAGGTCGACCACCGCCAGACTCCGGAGTACACCCTGACCGTCGAGGAAAGGGCCGAAGGACTGGCTCTGGGGTGTATGGCCACTCCCCGCTCGGACTTGACCGTCGAGCCGCTCGGCAACGTCAGCGATGACGGCGTGCCTCGTCATCCTCTACGCGACTATGAAGGCACCGTCGTCGTGTTGGACGACATCGCTGCCAACACGCGCAGACTGGTGATCGAGTTGGACACTCCGATGCAGTTCAATGCCGGTCAGTACGCCGAACTCATCGTTCCTGAGCACGCAGGGGCGCGGCAGTACTCGATGGCTAATCCTCCGACCGAGACTCGGCGGCTGGAATTTCACATCAAGCTCACCGCGGGCGGGTTGTCGACCGATGGGTGGATCTTCCGCTCAATGACGCTCGGGGAACGAGTCTCGCTGCGCGGCCCCCTCGGGCAGTTCAATCTCGTCGCGAAACAGGATGAACCGGCGATCTTGATCGGCGGTGGGACGGGGTTGGCTCCACTGAAATCGATCGTCCAACACGCCCTCGTCGAGGACCTCGTCCCAGAACTGTTCCTCTACCACGGCGGCCGCCGGCGGGAAGACCTCTACGATGTCGAATTCTTCCGCGATCTCGAACACCGGCACCCGCATTTCCACTACCGACCCGTTCTCAGCGAGGAGCAGTGGGAAGGGGCAACCGGGCTGGTCACCGATGTCGTGGTCAGCGACTTTCCCTCGTGCAAGGGGATGAGCGCATTCCTTTGCGGCCCACCCGCGATGGTCGATGCGGCGGTCAAGGCACTCAAGCGCAGGCGTATAGCTCCTCGATTGATCTTCCGCGAGGAGTTCGCCATCACGCCCGCAACCAGCACAGCGCCGGCAGTGCTCTGACCTTCAGGATCCACCACGACAAGAGTCTGGGGCAGCGCGTATGTACTCGCTGCCCCAGACTTTGTTCGTTGCCAGTTCATTCGCCCGGGGACGTAACCCGCAGATCTTCCGCAAAGCTGGACCCGAAGGCCGTTCTGTAACCCCGCCCCCGTGAACCGCCGAGCATGCAAGAACCCCAATTGCGCGACTTCAGTGACGTCGGCGGATGCACGGTCCTGCGCGGTTAGGCGTCACCGTATCCAGCTCGCGTCCTCGGATGTTCCGAGTCCCGATTTATCGAGCATGGCAAGTGGCGGGAAATATTGCCTTCAGCCCGAGTAATCCGAGGAGGCTGGCTCGCCCGGCAGCTCGCTCTGCGCTCTGCTGCAGTTCACCAACGGCATCGGTCCATCAGTCTTGACCACCGTGTTCACAGGGAATCGCCCCCCGAACCAGGGGCGGCCATCACCTCGGCCTTCGTCACAATCCTTGGTATCGCGACTGCCGGCCTTTTTCGCATTCCTACCCCTGCCCGCCACAGCTCTAGGCGAGCACAAGCATCTCGTACAGGCCAGTTCTACTGTGCACCAGAGCAATGCACCATCGAATTCGACAGTATGTCTTCACAACTGATGCGGGATACCCACACGAGACATCCTCTCGAGGTCGAGAGCAGACTCGACAGCCTCGATATCAACGGCCTCCATAGGGCGACCGGTCAGCGCTTGCAGCACTACCTCGAGATCGCGTGCGGTCACCGATTCGGTCGTCGAATCTGATACTCGATAACGAATGGGATATTCCATGACATCTCCTGACAGGATAGGGAGACAAGACATCTGGTAGCACTGCTCAACGGACCCAGCTGGGCTGCGACGGTATCCCTGCGAACTTCGCCATCAGCGCCAGCATCCCTTCCCAGGTTGGAGTTGACGCTCAATGCCGTCATCCCGAACCGACACCGATTTCCTTCACAGCAGAGGAAGAACTCGACCGCCCCGGACCTCATTCGAGACCACCCGCCGATGGACATCGCCCCTCAGTCCGTCGATTCGACTACACCAACGGCAATTCTGTATGGGAAGCGCTCCTGTACACACAAAGGTCTCCGATGTGGAGAGTTGTTCAACTCGCTGTCCACATCGGAGACCTCAGGCTCTCAACAACAATCACACGATTGCGGTTGAGCGGGTGCACGATCCCAATCAGGCGGGCGAACCGGAAACCGCCCGCGAGTGGTCGATGTCGTCCGGGATGGCCTGCTCGGCAGCAGCCACATCCGGATCCTCGATCGGCGCGCCGGGACCGAAGTGGGCGAACTTCTCGATGTGCTGATCCAGCGCGAGCGGATTGGGAGTGCCATACGTAAAGTACGTTTCCCACGGCAGCTTCGCACCGCCAACAGCGAGACCGGTATCGATGTCGGACATCTGCCAGGTCTTGGTCTCAGCGTCAGGATCCAGATGCAGATAGCCGGCTTCACCGAACAGCTCGATACGGTTTCCACCGGGCTCGAACACGTACAGGAACTGCCCCTGGGTGATGCCGTGCTTATCCGGACCAGCCTCGATCTGGATGTCATAGTCACGGAACATCTCGACCGCGTCGGCCAGGTGCTGTCCGGTGCCGTAGTAGAACGCCACGTGATGAAGCTTGCCGTTCCCACCGGTCATGTCGCGCATACAGGCAACTTCGTGACCGAGCAGGTTCGAGCTCATCCACGCCCCGATTTCGACGTTGCCGTCGACGACACGTTCAGTGGTCCGGAACCCGAGGTGCTGCTCGAACGATTCCTTGAGCGCGGTGACATTCGACGCCATCAGGTTGAGGTGATCGATGCGCTTGACCGGAATACCCGACAGCGGCTTCTTGGAAGGACGCGAAAGGATCTTGCTCTGCAGTGCCGTCGGGGCGACGTACTTCTCGACCTCCCACAACAACTGCAGGTTGTGTCCATCCGGGGACTGGAACTCGAAGGTCTTGCCGTAACCGAACTGGTCCTCGCTCCACTTACCGTCGACGTTGCCCTGCTCGAGCGATGCCACCCGACGTTCGAGTGCTTCCGGAGAGCTCGCGCGCAGCGCGGCGTGACCCATTCCTGCCTCGGGTGCCTCGGTGACCTTCAAGCTCCACTGGTACGGATCCTCGTAGCCTCGAAGGTATACGGACTGACCCTCCCGATGAGTGACATACATGCCGAGGAACTTGGTGAAGAAGTCGAGCGTCTCCTGCGGCTTGGGAGTGAACAGTTCGGTGCGAGCGAGATGCGCGATATCGAATCGAGCAGTGAGTTCGGTCATGGCTACTCCTGATCTGAGCTGTCCGGGCGAGCTGCACCGGGCTGTGGTGGTGACCACGAGCTTGCGGCGATGTAAACCAGGCAGTCGCTGACATCCGGGATAACCGAACAGGGACGTTCCCGACCGCGCACATGTTCAGGACCACGGGATTTCCGCCTTCCGACCAGCAACCCCTTCCTAGCGTCGAGCCCATTACCCGAGAGTTCAGGGAAGGCCGCACAGATGAGTCGATTGAAAGCTGCGATCGTCGGATCCGGCAACATCGGAACAGACCTGATGTACAAGTTGCTGCGATCCGAGCACGTCGATCCCATGTACATGATCGGTATCGATCCGACCAGCGAGGGGCTCGAACGAGCCCGACAGGAAGGCCTCGAGGCCTCCGCAAAGGGAATCGACTGGTTACTCAACCGGCCCGACCTTCCCGACGTGGTCTTCGAAGCGACATCAGCGAAAGTCCACGCCGCCGCTGCCCCGCGCTACGCCGAAGCCGGCATCCGCGCGATCGATCTGACACCTGCCTCAGTGGGCCCGTACGTGGTGCCGGCCGTGAACCTCAGCACGCACCTGGACGCGCCGAACGTGAACATGGTCAGTTGCGCCGGCCAGGCCACCATCCCGATCCTGTATGCCATCAACGAGGTCGCCGACGCGTCCTACGGCGAGATCGTCGCTGCCATCGCCTCGCACAGCGCCGGACCCGGCACCCGGCAGAACCTCAGCGAGTTCAGCGAGAAAACCGGCAAGGCACTTGCCCAGGTCGCCGGAGCCGATCGCGCCAAGGCCATCTCGGTGATCAACCCAGCCGAACCACCGATGAACATGCGCGACACGGTCTACGCCAAAGTCCGCAACCCCGACCCGGCCGCGATCGAGCGCGCAGTGATCGACATGGTCGCCAAGGTCCAGCAGTACGTCCCCGGCTACACCCTGCGCCTGGTCGACGTCGACGGCGACCAGGTCACCGTCATGCTCGAGGTCGTCGGCGCCGGCGACTTCTTGCCCACCTACGCCGGAAATCTCGACATCATCACCGCCGCCGCCGTGCAGGTCGCCGACGTCATGGCCCAGCGCACCCTCGTCAAGGAAGCAATCCAGTGACCACCACCGCCACCACCGATACACCCCGCAAGGTCACCCTCGTCGACACCACACTGCGCGACGGCATGTCGTCGGTCTCGCATCAGTTCACCACGCAGAACGTCGCCGATATCGCCCGCGGACTCGATCAGGCCGGCATCCCGACCATCGAGGTCGCCCACGGCATCGGCCTCGGCGCCTCGTCCATCCAGTACGGCTTCGCCGCCGCCACCGACCCCGAGTACGTGCGCGCCGCGGTCGACGCCGTCGACAACGCCGACATCGCCGCGCTCTACGTGCCAGGCATCGCTACCCTCGCCGAACTGCAAAGAGCGATCGACGCGGGCATCAAAACCGTCCGGGTAGCGGTGCACTGCACCGAAGCCGACTGCGGCCAGCAACCCATCGAATGGGCGAAAGAACACGGCCTCAACGTCATGACGTTCCTGATGATGAGCCACAAACTCGACCCCGAGCCGCTCGCCGAGCAAGCCGCCAAGCTCGATTCCTACGGCGCCGACGTCGTCTACGTCGTCGACTCTGCCGGCGCCATGGTGCCGCAGCACGCCGGCGAGCGCGTCGCCGCGCTGCGGCAGGCGATCTCCGCCGACATCGGCTTCCACGCCCACAACAACCTCGGGGTCGGTATCGCCAACGCTTTGGCCGCCGCGGAGAACGGGGCGACATTCATCGACGGATCTCTGCGCGGGCTCGGCGCCAGCGCCGGCAACGCCCAGACCGAGGTATTGGCCGCCGCGTTCGAACGAGCCGGCTGGGACACCGGCGTCGACCTGTTCACACTCATCGACACCGCCGAGCACATCGTCGCGCCGCTGATGAAAGAACCCCAGATCGTCGACGAGACCGCACTGATCCTCGGCTACGCCGGTGTCTACTCGACATTCTTCCACCCCACCAAACGCGCCGCGAAGAAATTCGGTGTCTCCACCCGCGACATCCTGATCGAACTCGGCCGACGCGGTGTCATCGGCGGCCAGGAGGACATGATCATCGACGTCGCTTCCGAGCTCGCCGGCCGCACCTACGAACTCCCGGCCCGCGCCGGAGTCTGACACAGGAGACTGTCATGACCCACACCCACAACGCACCGTCGACCACACAGGTCCGTCATCTCATCGGCGGCGAATGGAAGCACGCATCGGACGGAGCAACTTTCGAATCGATCGATCCGCACGACGGGTCGCTACTCGGTGTCGTACCCAAGGGCACCGCCGAAGACGGACAAGCTGCGATCACCGCCGCCCGCCACGCCTTCGACAGCGGGCCCTGGCCACAGATGTCGCCGAAGGAACGCGCAAAGATCCTGCACGCGGTCGCCGACAAGGTCGACGAGCACCGCGAAGAACTCGCCCAGCTCGAAACCCGCGACGGCGGTAAGGGCATCAACCAGTCCCTGCACGCCGAAATCCCGCGCGTGGCGCACAACCTGCGGTTCTTCGCCGACTACGCGTCGATGGCCGCCAACGAGGCCTACCCCGACGGGGATCTGCTGTCCTACGTGCTCTACCCGCCTGCCGGCGTGGTCTCGGCGATCAGCCCCTGGAACGCACCCCTGATGCTGGCCACCTGGAAGATCGCGCCCGCCCTGGCGTTCGGTAACACCGCAATCCTCAAACCGGCACCCCAAACCCCACTGACTGCACACCGCTTCGCCGAACTCGCACTCGAAGCCGGACTGCCCGACGGAGTACTCAACGTAGTACACGGTTTCGGTGGCGAAGCCGTCGCCGGCCCGCTGACCTCCGATCCGCGAGTCGACCGGATCACCTTCACCGGGTCGAGTGCCACAGGAGTCAAGATCCTTCAGGCAGCAGCACCCAACCACACGCCGGTCTCGGCCGAGATGGGCGGAAAGTCCGCAAACATCATCTTCGCCGACGCCGACCTCGACGTGGCCGTACCGATGTCGATCCGTGCGATCTTCGGCGGCAACGGACAGGTGTGCCTGGCCGGATCCCGACTGCTCGTGCAGAACAGCATCATGGACGAGTTCCTCGAGCGGTTCGTCGACGAGGCGAACAAGCTCAGCGTCGGCGATCCGAAGGATCCGTCGAACTTCATCGGCCCGCTCATCGAACAACGCCATCTCGACAAAGTCCACGGCTATGTCGAACTCGCGCAGCAGGAAGGCGGGAAAGTCGTCACCGGCGGCGCCCGTCTGGCCGGCGACGCCCACGCCAAGGGCTTCTACTATCCCCCCACCGTCATCACTGGGCTGACCAATGACTCCCGGACCGCGCAAGAGGAGATCTTCGGGCCCGTCGAAACCGTCCTGGGTTTCGACACAGAAGACGAGGCACTGCGCATCGCCAACGACTCACGCTATGGCCTGGCCGGGATGCTGTTCACCCAGAACCTCGACCGCGCCCACCGGATGGCCGCGCGCTGGAAGGCCGGCACCGTATGGATCAACTGCTTCTTCGAACGCGACCTGCGTCTCCCCTTCGGAGGCGAAGGCGCCAGCGGCCTGGGACGTGAAGGCGGTCAGTACTCCCGCGACTTCTTCACCGAACCGCGCGCCGTGACCCTTCGGCTGCGCGGCTGATCCGGTCCTTCGACTCATCCACGTGGGCGGCCGGTGCAGTAGGTGCTGCACCGGCCGTCCCCGCTTCTCCCCGAGGAGTAATCACCCGTGACCTGCCCCAAGTTGTGTGTCGTCGTCGGCGCCACCGGTGCGATGGGCACCGAGTTCACCCGACGCCTGGTCCGTCGAGGCCTACGCGTGATCGCGGTCGCGCGCAACGCCGAAGACCTCAAAACCCTTGCAGCCGAAAACAACCTGATCATCCCCTGTGTCACCGACATCAGCGACGACAGTGCGATCGAGGCGATCTCCGCCTATGTCGACGCGCCGATCCGGCTGGCCGTGTTCGCCGCGGGTCTGCCGGTACGTGGTTCCGCCGACACCATCAGCCCCGGCGAGCTTGCTGTAGGGGCGAACATCAAGGTCGGCGGGCTGGTACGGCTGCTGCACGCAGTCCGCGGCCAGCTGGTCCCCGGATCGCGATTCGTCGCCGTCGCCGGATCGCTCGGTTTCGAACCCGGCCCGCTCGACGCCGCGCCGGGCACCGTCAACGCCGCAGTGTTCAATCTGATGCGCCAGCTCAGCGCCCTGTACGGACCGAAGGGCATCACCACACACACCATCGCGCCCGGCCCGGTCGACACGCCACGGCTCCGCAAATTCGTCGAAACCGAAGCAGCCGAGACCGGCCGCGATCTCGACACCATTTGGGAGCGCTACCGCGCCAAGACCACGCTCGGCCGGTTACCGACGCTGGACGAGCTCGGCTGGGTCCTCGAGATGCTGCTCGCCCCCGAGGCGAGCGTGCTGCACGGCAGCGTCCTCAACGTCGACGCCGGCACACGCCACGGCGTCCAATAGAGCACCACTCCCGAAAGGCCCTCTCATGCCTGTTGCACATTTCCATCTGCTCGACGGACGGTTCACCGTCGAGCAGCGGCACCGTCTGCTTGTCGAGGCGAGCCACTGCTATTCGGAGGTTCTCGACTCCCCGCTCGAGCGAGTTCGGACCTTCATCGTCCGCTACACCACCGATGATGTCGCGGTCGCCGGCGCGGTTGCCTCCGAGAGCAGCACGGCTGCACCGTACTTTACAGCCATCGTGCTGGCGGGTCGTCCTCGCGCACAGCGCGAGGAGCTCGCGGCCCGGTTCACCGACCTGATCGTCGATTTACTCGGGGTGCCGCGTTCGGCCGTCCGTGGTCGGATCATCGAGGTGGACCCGGCGAACTGGTTCATCGGCGGCCACTCAGCAGCGGGGGTACGCGCCGACGAGATCGCCGCTCGCGCGGACAGCGGATCGTCCATCTGATCTACCCGACACCGCAAGGGGGTGGGATCGACCTTCGGCAATCCCACCCCCTGTCCGAGGGGTTTACTCAGAACCCCCACGGGTCGTCGCGCAGCAACTCGAGCGACCGGAAGCTACCGGTGTAGAAGACGAGCGGATGTCCGTCGTCATACCACAGTTGCTCCACTCGGCCCACGTACAACATGTGGTCACCGGCGGGATACGAGGCGTCCACCGAACAGGCCAGGTGCACCAGCGCGCCTTCGAGGAGAGGAACCTCCCGGCGCCAGACGAATCGCACCAGATCGGGTTGATGGGCAGCTCCTGCGAAGTGCAGTGACAACGGCTCCTGATCTGTCGCCAGGATCGAAACACCGTACTTGCCGGTCTTGTTGATCCGCTCGTTCATCTTGGCTCGGTTCGCGATGGATATCAGAACAAGCGGGGGGTCGAGCGAAACGGAGGTGAATGCGTTGGCCGTCATACCGTGCACCGACGCGTCGTCCTCGCTTTCGGCGGTGGTGACGATGGTGACGCCGCTGGCGAACCGGCCGAGGGCCTTCCGCATCTGTAGGGGTGTGACCTCGATTCCGCCGTTCGGGGTGTTGTCGGTCATGGTCGTGCTCGTCATCGTCGCGTCCCGTTCAACCACGCACGATCTTCAGATCATCATTGCTGATCAAGTCCGGACGTGTCCACCCGTCGACGTTGTACTCGGACATGCACTTCTCGGCGAAGCCTTTGAGCTCGGTATCCAGTCCCTGGGCCTGGTAGGCGAACAATGTCTGGAAGCGGACGGCCTCGTGGTCGCCACCGTAGTTGCGCTCGTACAGCTCGTGCCGACCTCCGAACTCGGTGCCCACGGCATCCCACAGCAGCTTGAGCAGCTGCACACGATCGATCGCGGTGATGCCGTTGGACCCGCGCACGTACTGGTCGAGGTAGGGCCGGATGTCGGGGTTACCCCAGTCGCTCGAATGCGAATTCAGGTAGATCAAGCTGCTACCGAGCGTCTGCTGGATGATCTCCTTGATCCGCGGATAGCCCACCCCCATGAACGTGCGATAGGCCAGACCGTAGTTCAGGTTCGGCTGCACAGCCCCGTTCACCCACTCATCGGGAGACTTGGCCATCGCATCCGACAAGCCCCAGAACATATCGCGCCAGTTGAGGATCTCGCCGATCTGCATCTGGACACCACGAAAATTGTTGGTACCTGTCGTCTCCACCGCCTTCAGAACACAGCCGGCGATGAAGTCGAGCTTGACCGCCAAGCGTGCACAACCATGGAACATGAACCGAGCCATGAACCCGGACTTCGTCACAAATCCGTTCGTGGTGTCCGCGTCATAGGCAAACACGTTCTCCCACGGAACCAGCACACGATCGAACACCATGATCGCGTCGTTCTCGTCGAAGCGGCTCGACAAGGGATTATCGAACGGGCTGCCCATCACTGCAGCGTTCATCTCGTAGGACGTCCGACAGAACAGCTTCAAGCCCGGCGAGTCCATCGGAATAGTGAAGATCAACCCGAACTTCTTGTTGCGCAGCGGAAGTCCATAATGGGCGATGAAATTGGCATTGGTGATCGCAGACCCGGTCGCCACCACTTTGGCGCCGGAAACGATCACGCCGGCGTCGGTTTCCTCCACCACATGTACGCAGATGTCCGCGGTCTCGTCGGCAGGCTTATCACGGTCGATGGGCGGATTGACGATCGCGTGATTGAGATAGAGCACCCGCTCCTGCGCCTTCTTGTACCAGTCGAGTGCGTTCTGCCTGTACTCACCGTAGAAGTCCGCGTTGGCACCGAGGGTCCCGAGGAAAGAGGCCTTGTAGTCGGGCGACCGGCCCATCCACCCGTACACCTCACGTTGCCACGCGACGATCGCGTCGCGGGACAGAAGAAGATCGTCGGAACTGTGGGCGGTCTTGAAGAACGGGTGCGTGAATCCACCGTTACCCGTATCGGTCGGCACCGCCAGCACCCCCTGGGCTTCGGGGGTATGAAGCGCGTCGTACATCCGAGCGATCGAGCGAACCGAATTCCGGAAAGCCGGATGAGTCGTGACATCCGGGACACGTTCTCCGCGGAAATACACTTCGCGTCCATCCTTCAAGGACTCGATGTACTCCGCGCCGGTCATCGGCCGGACATCGTTGGGGGTTCCGGTGGAGGTCTCGAGAATAGTTGGCGTCGTCACGTGCTCACTCCTGTTGTCGAGCTCAGACCGAGACGGTGTTCTCGGCCGATGCGAATCCAGGCGCCGCTCCGAGGCAATTCCGCACTCGACGGTCCGTACAGAGCCAGCTCCCTGTGACACGGAACACTAGATTCCGGAGGTACCGATAAACATGACTGAGCGCGAACGATGGAGTGACTCCACGCGTAAATCCACCAAACCCACTGTGGTATCTCTCGATACGCGAGGGCTCGACTCCACGGAAGGCCGTAATCTGTGGGCGAACACAGTCGGCACCCTCTATTGCGAGTCGGACGTGGCATGGCCCAATCCACGCCAACCGTTCATCGCAGAATGGGGCGGTCATCCCATCGGAGAACTGCATGTCAGCACGATGCGCGCGGACGTCCACTCGGTCATCCGTTCGCCGGCGATGGTGCGTTCGGACGACGCGGGAGACTTCCTCGTGTTGGTGGTGACCGACGGTAACGTCCGCGTCACCCAAAACGGACGCAGCGGAGTTCTCGAGCAGGGATCGTTCGCGTTACTGGACTGCGCCGCCCCGTTCGAATTCGAAGCCGAGTCGAATTTTCGTCAGGTCGTCATCGACACTCCCAGACCCCTGCTCGAAGCGCGGTTACCCCAGCGAGTACTCGAGCAGGGAACCGGGCTGCCCATCAGTGGGATCTCGGGAACGGGCCGACTCGTGAGCAGGTTCCTCCTCGACGTCGCCGAACAGGACCGGACACTGCCGACGAGGTCAGCGGTCTCGATATCATCCGTCGCTCTCGACCTGCTGGTCACCGCCCTCACCGACAGCGCCACCGAGACCGACCCGACGAAGATCAGTCACGCGCGTGATCTGGCCGAAGTGCAGCGGATCGTCGAGCGACAGCTACACGATCCCGCTTTATCACTATCCAGGGTCGCTGCAGAAGTGGGGATGTCTGTGCGACACATTCAGAACCTCTTCCGTGAGCAAGGCACGGCCCCTCGCGCCTGGCTGTACCGCACACGGGTGGAGCGAGCACGTAAGTACCTCCTGAGCACCGATCTGACAGTCGCCGAAGTGAGTGAGCAATCAGGCTTTCGCGATGTGTCCCATTTCAGCCGCACATTCCGCGCCGCATACGGTTCCAGCCCTGGCCGTTATCGAACCGAACACCGCTGACCTACACAGGTGGCCCGATTCGCTCCGGGTCACCTCCGCGGCTCATGCCGACAGTCGAGCCGGTCCTGCGCCCTCTACCGCGAACTCTTCCGTCGAGACAGTTCGCGAGATCGACACCAGATGCATGCCGACTACGCGGACGTAGGACACGGGTGCTTCGCGGCGAAGTCGAGCGTCATGGGGTTCCGGTCGGTGTCACTCCTTCAGGTGATCCAATCGCCCCAGGCGGAGCAGCGCGGGTCACGATCTACTCCGTTCGGGACGAGTGCGGACGCGGAAGCTGTGGGCGTGACTCCGGGGAGCGAATACCTCCTATATTCGAAGCCGGTGTGATCTGCAACACTAGGATATGGAGGTGAGCAGCGACATGACCGACAGTGCACAGAACAATGACTCCGATTGCACCGACAAGGGCAGCGCCAAGGTCGTAATCAGCACACGCGAGCTCGAATCGAGCGAGGTACGTTCGCGGTGGGTAGACACACTCGACTCGACATACTGCGAACTCGACGTCGACTGGCCTGACATATCGGACTCGTTCGGGGCGGAACTATCGGTGCGTCCCTTCGTCGACGTCACAGTCAGTGTCGTACGCGCAGACCCACACACAGTAATCCGCACCCCGAACATGATCTCGTCCGATCCCAACGACGACTACCTACTGTGCTTGATCACGAGCGGTACAGCGGTCATCGGTCAACACTCTCGGTCCGCAAAGCTCGAAAGCGGGGCGTTCGGAATCCTCGACTCATCGGCGCCGTTCATCGTCGACGCCCAGACCGAGTTCGAGCAGATTGTCGTCCGCGCGCCGCGCGCGGTGTTTGCGCCACATCTTCCCCTGGAAGCCGTAGCGGAGATTACCGGTGAAGGTTTTTCCGGCCACAGCGGCATCAGCCGATACGTCTCTCGCCTATTCGTCGACATGGCAACTGACGACTCCCTTCTTTCGCCCAACTCCTCAGCCTCCGTTGCCGCGTGCGCGATGGACCTACTCGTATCCGCCATCAGTGAACGCACAACTCCGTTCAACACCACCAAACGAGTTCACAACAAGGACTTTCGAGTCATACAGCAGGCAATGCAACGACACATGACAGACCCCGACTACTCGATCAGCGACCTTGCAGCCGAACTGGGAATGTCCGTGCGGTACATCCACAAACTATTCAGCGCAGCAGGCACGACACCACGCACATGGCTGAATCAACAGCGGCTCGAGCGAGCTCGCAAACTCTTGCTGAGCACCGACGCCACGATCTCTACCATCAGCGTCCGCGTAGGTTTCCGCGATGTCTCGCATTTCAGTCGAGCGTTCCGACGTCGCTTCGGGACCAGCCCACTGCATTTCCGCATGCAGCAACTCGGCACCAGCACCAGCAGCGACAACGGGTGACCAGACCGCCACGTTCTGACCTGTAGCCGTCATCGTGTATTCAATAGCGGTTTTCGAACTCCCGCAACGGTGTTCAGCAACCGCCGGTAAGCTGTTGAGCAATCTCGTCTACCCGGCGTGCTGGCGCGTCCGCAAATCGGACGCGCCAGCACCAGCGTTGAATCTCGCCGACTCCCTCGTAGATTTCCGACGGTCTCGCCTGCGACGTCCAACCGCAGCCATCTGCGACGTTGCTCGTCTGTCCCCGGTCAAGGCATTGCCGGCGACGACGTGCCGTCGTCATAGCGACTCCCCGAACGAGAAAAGGAACAGGGCAGTCCGCCCCAACTCCGGTCTACGTGTCCCTTGCACTCATCGTCTTGTCCCGACTCGCTTGCATTGACACGAGAATCGTTCGGGAGAATCAAACGAAAGTCATTGAGCAGGAGATCGTTCTGCAATCGTCACATCACCGGCGGCAAAGTGAGTAGCCGGAACTTCACGCAGCACCACCCGAATGTTGCTCAACGGCGCGTCCACGGCCCGCTGGGCGGCAAAGGTGAGTTCATGTATCAGTGCGCGGAGCTGTTCGGGCGAACGCCCTGCGGAAATAGTCACCTCGATGAACGGCATCATCAGCCTCCTGACACATTTACGGTACCGAGATGAGTGAAGTGAGCAGCGATCCGCGCCCCCGGCCGGACCGGAACCGCATCCGTCATCCCCCCGGTGAGGATCACCCAGCCCGGCTCGATCGCCAGGCCACGCTCGGCGAGGGTGTTCGCCGCGAAAGCCAGCGCCTCCGCGGGATGGCCGTGCACAGCAGCTCCTGTCGCCGAATCGACGATCTCACCGTCCACTTCGAGCAAGCAGGCTTCGAGACCGAGGTCCAGCGAGTCCGGCCGCACACTGATGGGACCGGTGACGTACCGGCCGGACGAATTGTTGTCCGCGACAGCATCCATCATGGAGAACTTGTAACCCGAGAACCGGCTGTCGATGATTTCGATCGCACCGACCACATGGTCGACCGCCGCGAGCGCAGTCGCCGCCGAGACCCCGGGCCCTTCGAGTCGACGTCCCATGACGAACGCAATCTCCGGTTCGGCACGCGCGTGGATCATCTTCTCCCGGGGCACCGGCTCACCGATCGGAAGGATCATCGCGTCCGTCAACCACGCCGTCGACGGCGAGTCGACTCCCACCTGACGCTGCTTCGCCTTGGAGGTCACACCCAGTTTGACACCGGTGACCCTCTCCCCCCGCGAGATCCGCATTTGCAGCGCAATATCTTGAGCCTCATATGCCGCGGCCAGATCGAGACCGTCCCATTCTGCGAGAATCGACGTCTGCGCGACGCCGCTATCCTCCGCTCGTATAAGAACATCGGCCACTTTGGCCGGGCTCCATAGTTGCTCGGTCACTGTTCGTCCTTTCCGCCGAGCACGGCGGTGACGGTGCCGAGCCCACTGATAGTCGCAACGATGGAATCGCCGGGTGCGACAGGATACGCACCGGTCATCGAGCCGGGCAGCACCACGTGCCCCGGCTCGAGGGTCACGCCGAGCGGACCTACCGTGTTGGCCAGCCACACCAGCGCACTGAGCGGTGACCCGAGAACTGCGCCACCGGCACCGGTTGCGACGAGCTCGCCGTTGATGTGCAGGTTACAGCCAGCCAGACGCAGATCCAGCTGGTCCAACGAGACCGGGCAACTGCCGAGTATGACCCCGCCGGATGAAGCGTTGTCGGCGATGGTGTCGAAAATTCCGATCTTCCAATCCTTGATCCGCGAATCCACAATCTCCAGCGCAGGCAGGACGAAATCCACTGCCCGCGCTGCCTCTGCGGCAGTCACGCCTGGGCCGACCAGTGGACGACCAAGGACGAATGCAATCTCCGGTTCGATACGCGGTTGCAGAAATGTGCCGCTGGCGATGGGATGGTGCTCCAGATGAAACATGCTCTGGGTGAGATGCCCGAAGTCGGGCTGGTCGACCCCCATCTGTCGCTGAATTGCTCGCGACGCGAGGCCTACCTTGTGTCCCTTGACGACATCGCCGGCCGATGTCCACTGCTCTACTTGCGCCTGCTGGATGCGGTATGCCACTTCTAGGGACGCGTCGGGATACTCGGGCGTCAGCGGGGCGATCGGCTCGGCGGTGCGATACGCGTCGAGCAGACGATCCGCTGCCTTCTGAACAGCAATATCCATAGTTCCTCGGTTGTGTCGTGCGGTTGATACAGATGTCAGGACGCTCGGGGACAGCTACCGACCGGCTCCAGCGATGGGTGGTTCCGGGATTCGAGTGGAACGATGTCCGCCGCCTCGGCAATAGAGCGAGTGATCTTGTTGGCGGCAGCGATCACAGCACGCTCGAGTTGAGCTCGCCGCGAAGCGAATCGGGTGGCCGGAACACTTATGCTCACTGCAGCAACCACCGAACCCATGTCGTCTCGTACCGGTGCGGCGACACAGTGCACCTCCGACACCGTCTCGCCCATGTCCACCGCGACACCAGCCATGCGAGTCATTTCGAGAGCATCGGCGAGCGCATGCGGACTCGTAGTCGTCGACGGTGTCAATCGACGTAACGGACGCGCTGTCAAGTACCGCTGCAATTCAGTCTTGTCGAGTTGCGCGAGCAGGACCTTGCCCACAGCTGTGGAGTGGGCATCGAGCCGGGTGCCCACTCGAGCCCCCTGCACGGTGATGTTGTGCGTACCGATCACCTTGTCGACGTAGAGGACACTCCAGCGTTCCATGATGGCCAGGTGTGTCGTTTCTCCATAGTTTTCGACCAGCTCTTCCAACACAGGAGCGGAACAGGAACGTACGTCCACAGTGCTGCGGAGTGTTTCCCCCAATTCGACGATGCGCCAGCCGAGCCGGTATCGGCCGCGATTCCGGCACTGCAACAACCCGGTGTCGACGAGACTGGCCAGCAATGCATGAGCACTCGACCGAGGCACGTCGATGGCCGCTGCAACTTCGGAAACACCCCATTCCGGACGCTGAACTGTGAACAGATCGAGCACCGGACCAATCTTTTGCACTGTTTGCAGACCAGCCACGCCGACAGCCACCTTTCAAAGTTCATCTGGATGACGGTTGAGCAACCCCGTCGCATCGCTGTGAGGTGGAACACTAGGTGGCCGAGCAGAGAACGAACATGTCCTGAAGCGCACGAATGAATGACCTCGAGCGCACGAGTTCACGACCGACAGCCCACCAACCGCGACCTTCGATCCCCCGAGGCGCACAGATATCTCGGCCCGCGTGTCGCTTCCCTCGTCTCCGCTGACCGGATCGAACCATGTGGTAGCTGCGGTTGCCTACCGCCATCCTCGTCCGTGGCCCATCTCAGGAGCAGGACACCACCGACGCCACGCCTATCACGGCCGAATGCCGGGATAGAACTCGAGAACGTCACCTATTTATCAGGCAATACAAGATAAGGTGCTATTTTCACTTACGCTTGTAAAGCGTCAGCGACGAGGGAATGGGGGACGACATGGACGAGACAGCACAGGTTCTCTCCGACGCCGTCGCGTTGCTGCGCCGCGCCGGCATCCGCCTGCCCTCCGGTTCCCTCGACGCCTGGGACCTGACCCTGCCCGACGGCCGAGAGTTGCCGACCCGGATGCGGGCATCCCGGCGGCCACCAACCCCCACGATCCTCACCCGACTGCTCGCACAGCCGGACCCGGCCCGGCGCCTACTCGTGGTGACCCCACGCGCCACCGCTCATCTGCGGACTCTCGCAACGAACGGCGAAGTCGATGTGATCGCCGTGAACCAGGACCTGCTCGTCTTCGCCGGCGAGCGCTACGACGTGACCGATGCCGCGTCCGCCGCGGCGGCCCCTGTTCGTGCTGCGAGGGGCCGGAAACCGTGGGTGCGCTGGGCACTCGCCCGCGCCCTGCTACTCTCGGACACCGCGCAGACCCAACACCGGCTCGCCGAGCTGCTGGGGGTCTCCCAGCAGGCGGTCTCGCATGCCCTCAAACAGCTCCAGGCGGTGCGCCGTACCGAACACGGCTGGCTCGCCGACTCCCCCGAGGCGTTGCTGGCAGAGTATCTGGCCGTCTATCCGGGTCCCGGTGGTGCCGTGACCTATTGGTACGGCCTGGACCCGGTGATCGCACAGGCCACCACCGCGGTCGAATTCTGCACCCGACAAGGTATGCCGGTGCTGGTCAGTGGGGATCCCGCCGCCGATGTGTACGCCCCGTGGCGGCTGCCGACCCGGGCGATGCTCTACACCGATCGATTCGTCGACCTGACCGACGCCGGCTTCAGTCCCGCCACCGAAGCCGAACACTCCCTGGCCGTGCAGGTCCCGGCCGACCCGACCCTGTGGCGCACCGCGGCGATCAGCGAACCGGCACTGTTGGCCGACCCCCCGATCACCGCGGGCGATGTGCTGCGCACCGGCGGCCCCGACGCCGCCGAGGCCGCCGACCATGTGCTCGCCACGATCCGACAGAGGGCCGTGCTGTAACTGATGAGACCGAGGTGGAGATCCTCGCCGCATCGAATTCCACCGACCGCGGACTGCGGGCGCTAGTCGATCTCGCCGCGGCCGCTGACCCGGACACCGTCAATACGCGGAGGCCACTTTCACGAAATGACGTGAACGCGACCTCCGTAATCCCGGGCCGGAATCGGCCCGGTGACTCAGAGAATGTCTCATTTGGCGAGTTTCTTGAAGCAGGTCAACGCCGCGGCGAGTTGGAGGAAAGCAGCGAAGTGCTCGCCGTGACGCTCGCAGCGGATGGTCAGTCGGCGGTAGCCGGTGGGCCAGGCCAGGGTGCGTTCGATCTTCCACCGGTACCGGCCGAGGCGCTCGCTGCTGCCGACGCCGCGACGGGCGATCCGCAGAACAATGCCCCGTGCCCGCAGCCACCGGCGGTGTACGGGATAGTCGTAACCCTTGTCCGCCCGCAACCGGCCGGGCCGGCGACGACGCGGACCACGACGCGAACGCACCGCCGGAATCGCAGTGACCATCGGCTGCAGCATGACACTGTCGTGGGTGTTCACCGAGGTCACCGCCGTGACGAGGGGAATGCCCTCGGCGTCGGACAGGATGTGGATCTTCGAGCCGTTCTTACCTCGATCGACCGGGCTGGGACCGGTTAGAGAGCCCCCCTGATGAGAGTCAGCGGGTCACGATCATACGGCAGACTCGTCACCGGTAGCGGCGGGCAGGTGAGCACTTCTCCCCCTGGACAACGTGGAGTCCTGAAAAAGATCGTGCCCCTGCCCGTCCGCCGGGAGAACGGAATCGCTGATGGGATGTCGTGCCCGCTCCGGCGTGAGCACTGCTTCATTAGGGTGCAGATGGTTCTTCCGCACGCTGCCGAACGTGGTCGAGTTCGAGGACGATGGGAGAAGCTCAATGCAGTTGTTCGTCGGAGATGACTGGTCGGAAGAGCATCACGATGTCGAGCTGATGAACTCGGCCGGACGGAGGCTGAGCAAGGCGCGACTCCCGGAAGGAGTAGTCGGGATCGCGCGTTTGCACGCGATGGTCGGCGAACAACTCGGCGACGATGTCGACGAGTCCGAGGTGGCGATCGGAATCAAGACCGACCGTGGCCCGTGGGTGGCGGCGTTGGTAGCCGCAGGGTACACAGTGTTCGCGGTGAATCCGTTGCAGGCAGCGCGTTTTCGGGAACGCAGCGGTGTTTCGGGTGCCAAGAGCGACGCCGCCGATGCCCACATGCTGGCCGACATGGTGCGCACCGATTCACACAAGCTGCGGACGGTGGCCGGCGACAGCGCCGAAGCCGAGGCGATCAAGGTCCTCGCCCGGGCGCACAAGGCCTTGATCTTTCGAACGCACCCGCCAGACCCAGCGGCTGCGCCACGCGCTGCGCGAGTACTTCCCGGCCGCGTTGGAGGCATTCGACGACCTCGACGCAGTCGATGCCCTCGACCTGCTCGGGAAGGCACCGGACCCGGCCTCGGCGGCGCGGCTGACGCGGGGCCAGATCGCTGCGGCGCTGCGGAACGCCCGCCGTCGCGACATCGAGACCAAAACCGATCGGATCCAGGCAGCTCTGCGAGGCGAACACCTGGGCCGGGCGGCGGTGATCACCACCGCCTACGCCGCGACCACCCGCTCCGCCGTCGCCGTGTTGAGCACTCTCAATCACGAGATCAAGGCGTTGCAAGGGCAGGTCGATGCCCATTGTGGCCGACACCGAAGACGCTGAGATCATCCTGTCCCAACCGGGGCTGGGATCGTTGCTCGGTCCCCGGGTGCTCGGTGAGTTCGGCGACGACCCGGAACGGTATGCCACCGCGAAGGCTCGCAAGAACTACGCCGCCACCAGTCCGATCACCCGCGCCTCCGACAAAAAGAAGGTCGTCGCGGCCCGGTTCGTCCACAATGATCGGCTCGTCGATGCGCTGAACGCACAGGCGTTCTCAGCCCTGCACGCCTCTCCCGGCGCCCGTGCCTACCACGACAAACAACGCGCCCGAGGACTCGATCACGGCCCCACCCTACGGCAGCTGGCCAACCGACTCGTCGGCATCCTGCACGGATGCCTCAAGTCCCGCACCCACTACGACGAAACGACGGCCTGGGCGCATCACGCCGAGAAGGCTGCTGCTTGACACCCAAGCTCCTGGGATGTCTTCTTCGCCCGCACGTGCGCTGCGTCGAGGATCGCGGCGGACCAGTCCAGGTCCCCACCGGCGCCGAGCCGATCGAGGACCTGGCGGTGCATCTCGTCGAACACCCCGGCCCGAACCCAGGCGGTGAAGCGGCGGTGTGCGGTCGGAACACTGACCCCGAACGACGGTGGCAGGTGCCGCCAGGCACAGCCGCTGGTAAGCACATAGACGATAGCGGTGAACACCGCCCGATCATCGATCGCCGCCCGGCCTCCGCCCTGCGGCCGCGCCCGGAAGCCGGGCAGCAACGGTTCGACGATCTCCCACAACGCATCCGGCACCAGCCGGGAAGACAACGCATCGACCACGACAGTGCATTATGCCGCACAAACGATCTAGTCCATAAGAGACATGCTCTCAACCAAACGTCGCCTGGACTCCTAAACCTGAATCCACCGACGTGATGCCGAAGCCCGTTCCGGCCGGGCGAGTGGATGTATGAGCAGTTGCGGGCATGCGGTGACCGCTGGTCTGCCCAGCTTTTCCACGATGCGGTCCCGGTCGTGCCGTCTCGGCGGGTCGATCTGTGTTCAGGCGATAGCTGGCGGACTGTGACCGATGGTGTTGGTCCACAATCGAAGCCATGCGCCCGACCAGGGCCAGTGCATGGGAAGCCGCAAGATCGGTTTTCGTTGCGGTCGACACAACCGGGCGGGAAGGTTGACGATCTTGCGGCGTAGCGTCGCCCCACGGGCGCGAACATGCCCACCACCTGCAAGAACACCGGCGGCGCGCAGCAGATTGTGGGCGATCGCCGCGCAGAGCACCCACGCGGAGTTCGCCCCGAAGCGCCCCGACGGCATGTGCGCCAGCGGACCGTCGATGAGGTCGGCGAAGACGGTTTCGATGATCGCGTGCCGGCGATGGGTGACATCGGCGTCGGCGGCCGAGGTAGTGGTGTTGGTGAAAAACGGGTGATATCGCCACACCGGGAACAACGCGTCGGGGAAGCGGGCGTCTTTGACGCGACGCACGATCAACCGGGCGGTGACCGGAGTCTTGGTCGAAGCGAAAGCGGTGTAGGCGGTTTCGACGACCTCGGCATCTTCAGATCCACGCTCCGGTGTCCGGGTCACGCACGGCACCGGGATATCTCACCGGGGTCCACGCCTCGTCGGGGATCGAGTCGATCGCGCGTTGGACCGCGGTGTTCTTGGCCAGGACGAGCGAGAAGCACACCTTCGCGCGCAGGCACGCCGAGATGACCGAGCGGGTGCCGTAGGCGGAATCACCGCGTACCACGAGGGCACCGGTTGCGCCCGCTGTTCGGGCGGTGACGATGGCCTGCGTGACCATCCTACCTGCACCTTTACCGGATCCGGCTTTCCCGGCGCGCAGTCGCATCCCGGTGATGATCGGCGTGGAGTCCGCCGTGCTGAGTGTCGTCGCCAGCGGGGACAGGCCTTTGCGCAGGATCTGTCTGCCGGCGATTTTCGTGTGTCCGTAGCTCGCGCCTTGTTTGGCGTGTCCGTAGACCGGGCGCAGTAGCGAGTCGATGTCGATGAACGCCTGCTCGGCCAGGCCGGGCAGGATCTCGACCCGGGCGGTGAGTGCGATCAGGTGTTCGCGGAGCACGGATTCGAGCTGGCGGGCATGACCGAAGCTGAACTCGCGCAGCAGCGTTCCCACGGTCGAGGGCGCATAGACGCCTGCGAACAGATGCTTCATGCCGCCCGAGCGCAGCAGGTCGATATCGTCGATGCTGTCGGCGCCGGCGCACATCCCGGCGATCAGGGTGAGCAGTTTCGGGCCCGGGTTCGCCGCCCCGGACGCGACCTTCGTGGTGGTGATCGAAACCTTCTCGGCGAGCAGGTCCGGCAGGCGGGTGTGTTCGGCCAAGGCCATGACCGGGACCAGGCCGGCGCACGAGACGAGGTTGTCCTCGTCGAACACGGCCGAGCCGTCGATGAACTTGTGGGACACTTTCACCGGAAGTGCCTTTCCTGAACTGGCGGATTTGTTGTGTGAGAACTCCAATCTTCCCAGTTCAGGGGGCACTTTCTTCAGTTCGACACGCTGCTGTGCAGCCGATCCTTCGGTGGAATCAGGCTAAAAGACGCGTGGCTCGCAGTGGCTGCAGCGCAGACACCGCTCGTCGTGAACGCTTTGGCGTCCAAGTTGTTCGGCGCCCTCCAAAGTATCCCGGACGCATCGACCCTCATCGAAACCGCGCTCGCATACTGCAACGGCGACGGCACAGTGTCAAGGGTGGCGAACCAGCTCTACTGCCACCGAAACGCCGTTCTGAACCGGCTGGAGAAACTACGCGAACTTACCGGTTTTGATGTCCGGCGTCCACGTGACACGGCGGCTTTTCTGTACGCATTGAATGCCGGACCAAACGCCGATCAAGAGAGCGACCAAGCAGCGCCCAGCAAAGCTCCACGCGCATAGACAGATCCTCCCCACGATCCGAGCGTGCAGAGCATGCCGTGGAGACACAGGCCGCAATATCCGTCTCGGATGAATGTGGTTGAATCCGTCTCAGGCAGACGCAGCGTAGGCAATCCGCCATGCTGCTTCTCGACGGCTCCGCAGCAGTTCGCGGGCTCATCATGGCAGCGGTGCACACTCCGACCTACTCCGCAAGCGCATCATCCACTGCGTATGAACAAGTACACCAACCGAATCACGGCAAGCGCGATAGCTCCATATCCCAAGGTTCCTTGACAGGCCGACGCCGAGCAACCATATGATCGCAAGGTAAAGTTCGCTTCTGCAGGATAAGGGGAGCGACGTGCCTGCCGGGAACTCAACAATCCCGTCATAGACCTCAGGAGATTCGGTGAGCGACACAGCGCAGCCCACGAAGGCCGCGGCCATCCAGTTCGAAGGGGTCCCTGGCGACGTCGCGGAGAACATGCGCCGACTGGATGCGATGATCGCCGAAGCGGCCGGCAAGGGCGCTAAACTCATTGGGGTTCCAGAGTTTGCTACGTCTCCGCTGCCGTTTCGCAGTGAAGCGCATCGAAGCGTTCTCCCGCCCCAAAACGCGGCCGTCGACATGTTCAAGGCAGCGGCAAAACGGTATGGCTGTCACATTGGTGGCTCAATGCTGATCGCCGAGGACGACAACATCTACAATCGCTACCACCTGTTTGAGCCCGATGGCACAACCCATCTGCACGACAAAGATCTGCCCACGATGTGGGAGAACGCTTTCTACGGCCCCGGCAACGACGATGGAGCATTTGAAACCAGCCTTGGCCGCATGGGTGCGGCCGTCTGTTGGGAGCTGATCCGCAATCAGACCGCCCGCAGGCTCGTTGGCCGAGTCGATGTCGTCATGACCGGCACACACTGGTGGACAACCCCCAACAATTGGGGTGGTCTCGTCGACCGCATGTTTGGTCCGTTGTCGCAATACAACAGGTACCTTTCGGAGAATGCTCCCACCGAATTTGCCCGCCGAGTCGGAGCTCCAGTCCTGCAGGCATCCCATTGCGGGCAGTTCCGCACCGACTTCATGCTTTTGCCTGGCACATCGATGACAGCTCCGTACGACACCAACTACGTCGGAGCAACACAAATTGTCGATGCCGAAGGAAACATCCTGGCCTCGCGCAATACCGCCGAGGGCGCCGGCATCGTCGTCGCTGACATCATGATCGGTGCGCAGCAGCCGACAGAAACCATCGAAGAAACGTTCTGGATGCCCAGGCTTCCCTTGGCGTTACGCGCATACTGGCACCACCAGAACATATGTGCCAAGCGTTACTACCGTCGTGCCGGTCGACGGGCCGGCCTTGATGCCGCGGCAGAGAATCGAGTCGGATCGGTTGAAGTGGTCCGCTAACAGTGGCGAGTCTGCCTGTCGAGACTCAAACCGTATTGTCGGCCGGCGGACTTGTTTTCTTTGGTATAGGCGCTCGGTGTGATATGAATCGCCCCGAGTTCGGCGGAGGCTCGGCTATCTGGTTCCGGCCTCAGCGAGGACCGGTGTCTCACCGTAGTCAGCCGCCGTGTGATTCGCCCAGTGGGTCGCCTCGTACTCGGCAGGCGGAACGTGGTCGATCTCGCCATGCAAGCGGCGGTGATCGAACCAGTCGATGTACTCGGCGACCGCCCACTCGACCTCTTCAACGCCCCGCCAGCCCCCGTGTGGCCGCATCACAGGGTTGCCGATGCACTCGGCCTTGAACAACGAGTTGAACGCCTCCGCCATCGCGTTGTAATACGAATCACCCTTGGAACCAACGGAAGAGACCGCATCGCATTCATCGAGGCGTTCGGTGTAGCGCACCGCTCGATACTGCACACCGCGGTCGCTGTGGTGAATCGACCCGGCAACATCCTGGCCGGCCCGTCGGCGCGCCCACAACCCCATATCCAAGGCGTCGAGGGCCAGATCGGTGCGCATCGACGCCGAGACCTGCCAACCGACGATCATCCGGGAGACTCCCCCAAGGACTTCGTCCAGGGAGGTGCCCCCACGTCGAGGACGAATGCGGCGTAGACCCACCCCGAGTGCGTGCGAATGTAGGTCAGATCCGCTACCCACAACACGTTGGGTGCGTCGGCGACGAACCGCCGCTGTACTCGATCTGCCGGCCGCGGAGTCTCGGCGCCGTCACTGTGTGTGGTCTTCCGACCCTTCAATCGTGGTATTCCCTGTAACCCATCGATTTTCATCAATCTTTCCACGGTGCATCGGGCCACTGCCATCCCCTTTCGTTTCAGACTCGCATGCACCTTGCGGGCCCCGTACACGCCGAGATTGTCGGCATGAACCTTCCGGATCTCGGACGGACAGAACCTGACGGTCACGCACCGCACGGGCCGATTCCGTTCGTTGGGGACTCAGGTGAGCTCGGACCGTGGACGGAGCGATCTGGGCAGCTGTCTCGCGCAGGGCCGCGCAGATCGGATCGACTCCGTGTTCATCGCGGTGAGCAGCGATGAATTCCACGATCAGCGCTGTGGGCGGTCGATCTCCGCGATGCTTCTATGTCAAGCCGCCGCCAAAATCGATGCGTTCGCGACCTTTCCGAGTTCGGCTTCGTCGGCACGCAAGATCTGGAACACTCGGTCGGAGATACGGCGGCGGAGCAACCGCACCGCCTCCCGCCGAGTCTTTCCGGCTGCCTGTAGCTTGGCGACGTAGTCCTTACCCGGACCACCGCGAGCGACTTGGGTGATGGCGATGGCGTGCAGGGCCGCATTGACGGTGCGGTTGCCACCCCGGTTCAGACGCACCCGCTCTTGGGCCGACCAGACCGGGATCGGGGCGGTGCCGTTGAACTTCGCGTAGGCGTCCTTGGAGTGGAAGCGGTGCGCGCCGGCAGTCTCGCCGATGATGACCGCTGCGGAGAGAACTCCGCAGCCGGGGATGTCGAGCAACGACGGTGCCAAGGCGCGGACACGGTCGCGGATCCGTTGTTCGAGGTCGTTGATCTGACGGGTCATCTGCCGACACCGATCCAGGAGTTCACCAGCGATCTGGGCGACCACACCGGTGAACTGTGCAAGCCGGTCGGCAAGCTCGTCCATCACACGGTACCGTCGGATACCGCGGAGCGGGATGTGTAGTTCGGGGTCGAGTTCGTGTAGGTGCCAGCGCAGTCGGCTGATGAGTTTGGTTCTCTCGCATACCAAGTCGTGCCGGTGATCGCTCAGAAGTTTGACTTCGCGAGCGGGGCCGTCCAGTCGTGCGATCGGCAGGTTCGGTTCCCGTAGCGCGGCCATCGCGACCGCGTGTGCGTCGATCGGATCGGACTTGCCCGGTTCGCGGGCGCTGCGTCGGTGCACCGCCATCAGTTGGGTCTTCACCCGGACCACCGAGTGTCCGCGGCGCAGCAGGTCCGCTTCCAGACGTCGGGTGACGTGGCGGCAGTCTTCGAGCGCGAACTGCAGCTGCGGCCACTGGGAGGCCCACTCGATCGCGGACAGGTGACCGTCGGTGGTGGCCTTGACGGTCAGCTGTCCGAGTTTGCGTCCGACCTCGTCGACTGCGACGAAGGTGTGGGTGGATTTGTGAGCATCGACTCCGATGATGATCAACTGACGACTCCGATCCGTGGGTGAACGGGGCGCCCGGGCAGTCGTCATTGGGCACGCCTCAATCGGGCATCAGCGGCACGCTTCTATCAAGCCACGCGGACGACCATCCGGGGCCCGGCGGGCCGCACATCGGGATAAGCCACCAACCGAGGTTGGGGCAGCAAAGAAACGAGCGAGTCCCGCCGGGCCTGTTCAGGATGGCATTGACGCAAAGAAAGCCGAGGCCTGCTCGAGGATCGTGTTCGCCCGCCGCAGCTCGCGGTTCTCCCGTTCGAGCTGTGCGATCCGTTCGGCATCGCTGGTTGTGGTGCCGAGGCGCACGCCGCCGTCGACCTCGGCCTGCTTGACCCAGGTCCGGAGCGCTTCGGGGTGCACACCGAGTTGATCGGCGATCCGTTTGAGTGCTCCCGGCCGTGTCGCTGGATCCTGGCGGGCTTCGACGACCATTCTCGTTGCTCGTTCCTTCAGCTCAACGCTGTACTTCCGTGGTGCTGCCATGCTCTTCATCCTTCACAGGTTCGAGAGCCTCCGACAGACCCGGGGCGATTCAGTCGGGGCGCGGGTGCTGCTGCAGGTTCGCTTCTTCCCGAGGTCCACCGAGGACCTGGGAAGGGGCCCGGCGGTGGCAAGGAGAACGCGGACGATGACCGATCTGACGGAGTTGTTCCGGCATTGGCATGCCGGCCGCTCCCAGGTGCAGATCTCGACAGCCCTGGGACTCGACCGCAAAACCATCCGCAAGTACCTGGCCCTGGCACTGGCGGCGGGGCTGCCCCCGGCGACGGCCACAGATTCGACGAGAACCTGTGGCGCGAGTTGATCGGGGCCTGGTTCCCCTAAGTGGTGGACCCAACGGCGCGGGCGGTGACCTGGCCGGCGATCGCCGCCCACCACACCTGGATCGAAGGCCAGCTCGACGAGTCGGTGACCGTAGCAACGATCGCCCAACGACTGCGCGACGACCACGGTGTCCCGGTATCGGAATCAACTGTGCGTCGCTATATTTCGGCGCGATTCGCCGAACGGGTCGCGGCGTCGAAAGCCACGATGCCCCGCGGAGCGGTCCCGCCGGGCGACGAAGGTCAGGTCGAGTCTTCGGTGATCAGGCCGTCGCCGCCGCGATGATCGACCGGATCGTCCATCACGCCGACGTGTTGACGCTCAAAGGTGCCAGCTACCGCCTTTGAGGACGCGGAATCGACAGTCTTCCCAGGATCAGAATGGAGAATTAGGCAGACTAGCCACACACCGACACGGTGCTCTCGTTCTCCACCGTCGCATCGGCCTCGAATTCAAGCGTTGTCGACACTCTACTCCCGTCTTGCTCTCTTCGTCCCATCCGCACACTTCTCTCCAATCAGCAGGGTTACGACCAATACTTGAGCCCGCCGCGTCGATTCCCCCATTCCATGACGGTAGGCACCGTTCTGGGCGATACTGAGAAGTGCCCCGGACCGAGTAGAGGCTAGGTACATGCAGGACTCACGCAATCCTGACGCGACAATTCTCACTGCGGCCGAACCGCATCGGATGACACTGGGACTGCCCCTACGCAAAACCCCAGGCATCCGCGGCAGCGGCACCACACGGAGATATTCTGGCCGGCCAACCCATCAGGCAGGGAGGTGATGTCAGAGTCCAGTGGCGGGACTACCACGGTACGTCCGCACCGATCTGCCCCTCAAATATAGTAACGTTCGCCAACTTCGCCGAAACTGAAAACGCCGTCGACGACCTCTCCGGCCAGCATTTCGCAGTAGGCAAACTAGCCATCGCGCGCCAGGACATCGAGCCGGTCGAATAGGTCATCGGCACACTGAACTACCGCTGGGCCGCGCCCGCGCCGCCGCGGGCGCGTGGACAGCTACACCATTAGGCTGGATCTTTGGATTACTCCACCGAGGCCGGCCGCCGTGTACACGCCTCGATCTCAGCTTCTACGCGCCGATCTTCGGTGCCGTTGTCGGCGCTCCGTTCGGCCTGCTCATGCACGCATCACAGGACAGGGCAGCCAGCGCGACTTCACCTCGTTCCCAGTCCTTACGACCATGTCCCTACACAACCACGGCACTCCGAAGTCCTCGCCGACGTCGAAGTCGCGGACCAAGCCGTCCGCCGACTCACCGGCCGGACCAATCGAAAGGAATGAATCATGGCAACTGCGGTAGGCATCGACTTGGGCACCACCAACTCGGTCATCGCAAGCTGGCAAGGCGGCGAACCGGTGGTGATCTCCAATGTCGAGGGTGCGCGGACGACGCCGTCGGTGGTGGCATTCACCGATAGCGGCGAGCGCCTGGTGGGTCAGCTGGCCCGACGACAGGCGATCCTGAACCCGAAGGGCACGATCTACTCGGCGAAACGCTTCATCGGACGTCATTTCGACGAGATCTCCGAGGAGGCCAAAGCGGTCAGCTTCGACGTCGTACCGGGCGACAACGGTGAGGCACGATTCGACGTGCGAGGTAAGAAGTACGCACCAGAGGAGATCAGTGCCCTGGTGCTGCGCAAACTCGTCGACGACGCCAGCAAGTTCCTTGGCGAGAAGGTCAAGGAAGCGGTCATCACCGTTCCGGCCTACTTCAACGACGCGCAGCGCAACGCCACCAAGGACGCCGGCCGGATCGCGGGCCTCGAGGTCCTGCGGATCATCAACGAGCCGACCGCGGCGGCATTGGCGTACGGCATGGACAAACAGACCCACGAGACCGTACTGGTCTTCGACCTCGGCGGCGGCACGTTCGATGTGAGCCTGCTCGATGTCGGCGAGGGAGTAGTCGAGGTTCGCTCGACGGCCGGCGACTCCCACCTCGGCGGAGACGATTTCGACCGGCGCCTGGTGGACTACCTCGCCGACGAGTTCCAGAGCGCGGAGAACATCGATCTGCGCAAGGATCCACAAGCGCTGCAACGACTCTTCGAGGCGGCAGAGAAGGCCAAGGTCGAGTTGTCCTCGGTAACTCAAGCCCAGGTCAACCTGCCCTTCGTCACCGCAGACGCGAACGGCCCCAAACACCTCACCACCACGATCATGCGATCGAAGTTCGAGGATCTGACGGCAGATCTGGTGGAACGCTGCCTCGGTCCGGTAAAGCAGGCAATGAGTGACGCCAAGATCACCGCCAACGACATCCACGAGGTGATCCTGGTCGGTGGTTCGACACGCATTCCGGCGGTACAGGCACTCGTTCGCCGGCTCACCGGCGGTAAGGATCCCCACATGGGCGTCAACCCGGACGAGGTCGTGGCGCTCGGTGCCGCGGTCCAGGCAGGCGTGCTCAAAGGTGAGGTCTCCGACGTACTGTTGCTCGACGTCACCCCACTGTCCCTCGGCGTCGAGACGCAGGGCGGGGTAATGACCAAGATCATCGAGCGCAACACGACGATCCCCGCCCGACGCAGCGAAGTGTTCTCCACAGCGGAAGACAATCAGTCCGCCGTGGACGTCGTAGTCCTGCAGGGCGAACGCGAACGCGCCGCCGACAACCGGGTGCTGGGCCGGTTCCGGCTGGAAGACATCCGACCTGCGCCACGCGGCGAGGCGCAGGTCGAAGTCACATTCGATATCGATGCCAACGGCATTCTCAACGTCACCGCCCGTGACAAAGACACCGGCAAGGAGCAGAGCATCACGATCAGCGAACAGGGCAACCTCGACCAGAGCGAGGTCGAGCGCATGCTCGCCGAGGCCGAACGGAACCGGCGTGAGGACGAGGAGCTGCGCAAGGCGGTCGACGCACGTAACGCCCTCGATTCGGTTGCCTACCAGGTGGAACGGCGACTTGCCGAACTGGGTGACAGTGCGCCACCGCACGAGAAAGCGCGTGCCGAGATGTTGATCGCCGACGCGAGGAAGGCTGTAGAAGACGGTGCTCCACCCTCGGAGGTAGAGCCACTGACCTCGGAGCTGCAGCAGTTGCTCTACGGGCTTGCAGCGGTTCAAAACGGCGGCGAGGGATACCAGACCGGCGGAAGAGACGCTGCGTCGTCGGATGACGACGACGTGATCGACGCCGAGTTCGATCGGAGTTGAGGCACCTGATGGACAGATCTGCTGATCATTCGACGACCGAGCAGGCTACCGACCATACTGACACGGACCAGACCGAGACGAGGCCTGATCACACCGATACCGAAGCCAAGCTGGCTCGACTCGAGGACCGCTGGCGCAGAGCACTCGCAGATCTGGACAACCTGCGCAAGCGGTATGCCAAAGATCTCGACCGTGAACGCGCCGCGGAGACAGCGAGGGTATCGGCGGCGTGGCTGCCTGTCCTGGACAACTTGGAGCTCGCGCTGGCCCATGCGGATAGCGATCCTCAGGCCGTCGTCGAGGGTGTGAAGGCGATCCGGGATCAGGCGGTGCAGGTGCTGTCACGGCTCGGCTTCGAGCGCCACGACGAGGTCGGTGTGCCGTTCACCCCGGAACTCCACGAAGTAGTCAGTGTGGTGGCCCAACCCGACCTTCCCTCCGGGACCGTGATCGAGGTCTTGCGGCCAGGTTACGGAGAAAACGGACAGCAATTGCGTCCCGCCACCGTGGTCGTCAGCCGACCTGAGGAGTGAGCGCCATGGCGCGTGACTACTACGAAGCGCTCGGGGTCCCGCGCAGCGCCGACACCGACGAAATCCAGCAGGCCTACCGCCGACTTGCCCGCAAATATCACCCCGACATCAACAAAGACCCCACTGCGGAAGACAAGTTCAAAGAGATCAATGAGGCCTACCATGTGTTGTCCGACCCGGACACCCGGAAACGCTACGACCGATTCGGGGACGACTTCCGGCGGGTACCCGAGGACTACGACGAACGGGTCCGGGCCGGCGCAGGCGGGTACGGCGGCGGTGGGTACGGCGGCGGGGGCGGGGCCGGCGGCAGAAGGGTGCACTTCGGTCAAGGTTTCGGTGGCGAGGGCGGCGTCGACTTCGAGGACCTCTTCGGACAGATGTTCGGCGGCGGTGGCGCGTACGGCCCGATTCCCGGCGCCGATCAGGAAGCGGAACTGGAACTGACCCTGGAAGAGGCGTACCGGGGCGGCAAACGCACTCTCCGTCTGGACGGACGACGATACGACGTCGACATTCCGGTCGGTGTCCTCGACGGCCAAAGAATCCGGCTGGCCGGGCAAGGGGGCCGAGGCAACGGCGGCGCACCGCCCGGGGATCTGTACCTCGTGGTCCGGATCAAACCGCATGCCCGGTTCCGCGTACAGGGCCGGGACATCTACGTCGACCTTCCCGTCTCCCCCTGGGAAGCAGCCCTCGGCGCGACGGTCGCCGTTCCCACTCCCGGCGGTGAGGCGAAAGTCAAAGTCGTACCGGGCTCGTCGACAGGTAGGAAGCTGCGCCTGCGCGGAGAAGGCATGCCCAACCCGCGAGGCTCCAACGGCAACCTCTACGCCGAAATCAAGGTGATGGTGCCATCGAAACCGACAGCACGCGAACGCGAGCTGTTCGAACAGTTGGCCGCCGAATCGAACTTCGACCCGAGGAAACAGCCATGAGCACCCCCACCCCGGTCACCCAGTACATATTGGTTCGCCGTACCGGAATGTCGCTGGATGTCTTCGCCGAACGTACCGGGCTGCACCCCGACCTGGCAAGAAAACTCGTGGCTCTCGGCCTGATCGACGCACGCCGCGACCCCGGCGGCGAAATATTGTTCGAACCGTCAGCAGTGGCCCACGCTGCCCGCATCCAACGGTTGCGGACGGGTCTAGGCCTGAACTACTCGGCAATCGGGCTCGTGCTCGATCTGCTGGATCGAATCGAGAAACTCGAAGCAGCGTCCCGCAGAAGGAGGACACCCCCATGGACACCGGCAGCCTGACTGAAAGGTCACGAGAAGCCCTGCAGGAAGCCCAGAACGTAGCGACCAGAATGGGTCACACCGAGGTCGACGGAGAGCACCTGCTGCTCGCGTTGGTCGATCAGCAGGACGGGCTGGTACCCCGACTGCTCGAGCAGGCCGGCGCGAACGTCGACGCCCTACGCTCCGATCTGGAACGTGAACTCTCGCGCAGGCCGAAGGTCAGCGGCCCCGGCGCGACGCCCGGTCAGGTGATGATCACCCAGCGCCTGGCCAAGCTGCTCGACGCCGCGGAACGGGAGGCGAAGCGACTCAAGGATTCCTACGTGTCGGTGGAGCATCTCGTGATGGCCCTCTCCGAGGAGGGATCGGCCAGTGCGTCCGGACGGGTCCTCGCCAGTCATGGGGTCACACGAGAGACCTTCCTCGCCGCCTTGACCACAGTGCGCGGCAACCAGCGCGTCACCTCGGCCACCCCGGAGGGTGCGTACGAGGCGCTCGAGAAGTACGGACGCGACCTCGTCTCCGAGGGCCGAGCAGGCAAACTCGATCCGGTCATCGGGCGAGACGCCGAAATCCGCAGGGTAACGCAGATCCTGAGCCGGAAAACGAAGAACAATCCGGTGCTGATCGGCGACCCCGGCGTCGGCAAGACCGCGATCGTCGAGGGCCTCGCCCAGCGGATCGTCCGCGGCGACGTGCCCGAGGGCCTACGCGACAAAACGATCTTCTCGCTCGACATGGGTTCCCTGGTGGCCGGCGCGAAGTACCGCGGCGAGTTCGAGGAACGGCTGCAGGCGGTGCTGTCCGAGGTGAAAGCGGCCGAGGGGCGCATCCTGTTGTTCGTCGACGAGTTACACACCGTCGTCGGCGCAGGATCGGTCGGCGGCGAGGGATCTCTCGACGCCGGCAACATGCTCAAACCGATGCTCGCCCGCGGCGAACTGCACATGATCGGTGCCACCACTCTCGACGAGTATCGCAAGCACATCGAATCCGATGCAGCATTGGAGCGTCGATTCCAGACCGTTCTCGTCGACGAGCCCAGTGCCGAGGATGCAATCTCGATTCTGCGCGGACTTCGCGAACGCCTCGAGGTGTTTCACGGCGTGAAGATCCAGGACGGCGCACTGGTGGCCGCCGTGACCCTCTCGCACCGGTACATCACCGACCGCTTCCTGCCGGACAAAGCGATCGATCTGGTAGATGAGGCGTGTGCGCGGCTACGAACCGAAATCGATTCGATGCCCGCCGAACTCGACGAGCTCACCCGGAAGGTGACCCGCCTGGAGATCGAGGAGGCCGCGCTGTCCAAGGAAACGGACACGGCCAGCAAGGCGCGTCTCGACGAGCTGCGCAAGGAGCTGGCCGATCTGCGGGCCGAGGCCGACGCCCGGCACGCGCAGTGGGAGGCAGAGCGCCAAGCGATCCGTCGGGTGCAGGAGCTACGGGGAGAGCTGGAACGGTTGCGCCACGAAGCCGAGGAGGCCGAACGCAATTACGACCTCAATCGGGCCGCCGAGCTGCGATACGGCGAGATCACCGAGCTCGAACGCAAACTCAAGGCGGCGGAGGAGCAATTGGCCACCAGGCAAGGCCGCAATCCGTTGCTGCGCGAGGTGGTCACCGAAGACGAGATCGCCGAGATCGTGGCCGCATGGACGGGTATCCCGGTCGCTCGACTGCAGGAAGGCGAGCGGGAGAAACTGTTGAAGCTCGACGAGATCCTGCACGAGAGAGTCATCGGTCAGGACGAGGCAGTGCAACTGGTCGCAGACGCGGTAATCAGAGCAAGGTCGGGTATCCGCGATCCGCGCCGGCCGATCGGTTCGTTCATCTTCCTGGGCCCGACAGGTGTGGGGAAGACCGAACTCGCAAAGACGCTGGCCAGTGCCCTCTTCGACAGCGAAGACAACATGGTGCGCCTGGACATGAGCGAGTACCAGGAACGGCACACGGTGAGCAGACTCATCGGTGCACCCCCCGGGTACGTCGGGTATGACGAGGGGGGTCAGCTCACCGAGGCGGTGCGCCGCAAGCCGTACTCCGTGGTGCTCTTCGACGAGATCGAGAAGGCCCACGCCGACGTCTTCAATACCCTTCTACAGGTGCTCGATGACGGCCGGATCACCGATTCCCAAGGCAGGCAGGTCGATTTCCGGAACACGGTGATCATCATGACCTCCAACATCGGATCCCAGCATCTCCTCGACGGAGTCACAGCCGACGGCGAGATCAAGCCGGACGCCCGGGCGCGGGTGCTGGCGGAACTGCGCGGGCACTTCCGTCCCGAGTTCCTCAACCGGATCGACGACATCGTGTTGTTCACCCCGCTCACACTGCCCCAGATCGAACATATCGTCGAGCTACAACTCACCGACCTTCGGAACAGATTGTCAGAGAGACAGATACACTTGAATATCACACCGGAAGCACGCCGGCTCATCGCCGAACACGGTTTCGACCCGGTCTACGGTGCACGACCCCTGCGCAGGTATATCGCCCATGAGGTCGAAACCAGGATAGGTCGTGCGCTGTTGCGCGGCGAAATCGAACCGGGCGGCACCATCGATGTCACGGTCGATGACGGCGAACTGTCCGTCGCATATACGGAACCCGCCATCGCGGCCTGAGAAGGGGTGTCGTCATGAGATCCGACACGGTGAAGTGCCCACACTGCGGCAAGGTCAACAGGGTACCGGCGGCCGGGAACGGGAGACCCCGCTGCGGAAATTGCCACGAGCCGCTGCCCTGGATCGCCTCGGCCGGGGACGGCGACTTCGCGGAGGTCGCCGAGAAATCCTCGGTGCCTGTACTCGTTGACCTCTGGGCGACGTGGTGCGCTCCGTGCCGCATGGTCAGCCCCGCGCTCGAGCAGCTCGCCACAGAACGCGCAGGTCAGATCAAGCTCGTCAAGGTCGACGTGGATGCTGCACCCCAGACGGCCGAACGGTTCACCGTCCGCGCCGTACCGACGCTGCTGGTGATGGACCGAGGTGAGGTCCTCGCTCGTCAGGCGGGCGCCGCTCCGGTACCCCAGCTGCGCACATGGCTCGATCAGGCGCTCTCGGAAAAAGCAGGCAATGAGGCGAACTCATGACTTTTGCCCACGCGGACCCACATGTGATCGCGATCCGGCCCGTGGCGCCCCGGACTCCGCAGGGTTGCGAGGAATGTCTTCGCCTCGGAACCCCGTGGGTGCATCTGAGGCTGTGCCTGACGTGCGGACACGTCGGTTGCTGCGACTCCTCGCCGGGTAAGCACGCGAGCGCGCACGCCCACAGCATCGGCCATCCGATCGTCCAGTCGATGGAACCCGGCGAGGATTGGCGGTGGTGTTATGTCGACCAGAACTTCGTCTGAGGACGCCGCACCCGTCCCCGACAGTCCGCCGGTCGACGACGAGACTCCGGACGAGGAAGGTGCTTTCCCACGGCTGACGGACGACCAGGTCGCGACGCTCGAGGTCGGCGGCACGCGTCGATCGGTTCACACCGGCGAGGTGCTGATCCGAGAGGGCGCGCCCAGCAACGACTTCTTCGTCATCCTCTCCGGCAAGGTCGCGGTCATCGACGAGGGCGCCGTGGACGGCGAACGCCGGATACTGCGCGTGCACGGCCCGGGCCGCTTCCTGGGCGAGCTCGGACTGCTGGATGGCCAGGTGGCGTTCTTCACCGCCGAGGTGATCGAGGACGGCGAGGTGCTCGTCGTCCCGGCCGAGCGGGTGCGCGCGCTGGTGGCCCACGATCTTGTGCTCAGCGATCTGATCCTGCGGGCCTACCTGGTGCGCCGGCACCTGCTGATCGGGCTCGGTTCGGGGTTCCGGATCATCGGCTCCTGCTATTCCCCGGATACGTTGCGGCTTCGGGAGTTCGCGATGCGCAACCGATTGCCCCACCGGTGGATCGATCTGGAGCGGGACGAACGGGCGGAGCAGCTGCTGCGCAGCCTGGGTGTCGCCCCAGAGGATACTCCCGTCGTGATCTGGCACGGCGAGAAGGTGCTGCGCAATCCGACGAATGCGGAACTAGCCCGCATCGTCGGGCTTCCGGTCCCGGTCCCGGACGCGGCCCAGGACGTGTGCGACCTCGTCGTGGTGGGTGCGGGACCGGCCGGTCTGGCCGCGTCCGTGTACGGCTCCTCGGACGGGTTGAACACGGTGACACTGGAGTCGATCGCCGCGGGCGGCCAGGCCAGTACCTCCTCCCGGATCGAGAACTACCTGGGCTTTCCGGCGGGGATCTCCGGTGCCGAATTGGCCGAGCGGGCCGTGATTCAGGCCGGGAAGTTCGGTACCCGCCTTCTCGTGTCGGCGGAGGTGACCGGTTTGGGATCCGAGGCCGGGAACCATGTGCTCCAACTGGCGGACGGCGGCGAGATCCGCGGCCGGGCCCTCGTGCTCGCCACCGGGGCGCGATATCGCAAGTTGACGGTTCCGGGAATCGAGGCACTGGAGGGGACGAGCGTGTATTACGCCGCAACCCATCAGGAAGCGCGGATGTGCGGCACCGACCCGGTGGCTATCGTCGGCGGCGGAAACTCCGCCGGACAGGCCACCGTCTTCCTCGCCGACCATGTCTCCCACGTTCACCTGCTCATCCGCGGCGACGACCTCGGAAAAAGTATGTCCCGATACCTGGTCGACCAGATCGAGCGCCATCCGCGCGTCACCGTGCACCGGAATACCGAGGTTCGTACGGTCCACGGTGAGAAGTACCTCGAAGAAATTGTGGTCGAGGACAATCGCACGGGGGAACAGGACACGATCGGGGTGCACGCCCTGTTCGTCTTCATCGGGGCGATGCCGCATACCGGGTGGCTGGCCGACGCGATCGCACTCGACGACCACGGCTTCGTACTCACGGGCCTGGACGCGGTCCGCGCCCGAGGGGACGGCGACCGGCGGATCGGCGCCGGGTTGTCGAGGACGCTCGAAACCAGCCGGCCCGGTCTGTTCGCGGCGGGTGACGTCCGCAGCGGCTCGGTGAAACGGGTCGCATCCGCTGTCGGTGAAGGAGCGATGGCGGTTCGCCAAATCCATGAATACTTCGAGAGGAGCTGACGACATGCCAGTGATGGGCACCGTGAAATTCCAGCGGTTCTTCCGGGTAGCGGCTGGACTGCACGTCGACCGGAACGACCTCAAGCGCTATACGGATTTCATCGACGACAAGATCTACGACGTGATCCTCATCGGCAAGGCCTCGGCAAAGGCAAACCTGCGGGACGTGATCGAACCGTGGGACCTGCCGATCACCAAGGGGCTGCAGGAGAGCATCGACCGATTCGAGAAGCTGGACGAGGAGATCGAACTTCAACCTCTGCTCGACCAACTGGCGGCCCGACCGCCCTTGGACGTAGCCCTCTCCGAGGAGACCGAGCAGCGGCTACCGCTGATTGCCGGCGGCTTGAGCGTGGCGCTGGCGCGCACTTTCGTCACTATCCAGCCGGACCGCAAAAACCCCGGGACCGCCGAGTGGAACGTCACCCTCGACATCTTCCATCAACTCCTCTGAACCCAGCCAGCGACCGGGCACTGATGGGGGTCTGTCAAGTTAACGGTGTAACTGGTTGAACTGTAGCTACTTTCGTCCAGCGGACAGGCGTCCGTCGAAGGTGATCTCGAAGGCGTTCAGTGCTGCCTTCCAGCGGTTGGACCAGCGTTGGCGGGCGGTGCCTTTGGGATCGAGGCTCATGATGGCCAGGTACACGCATTTCAGGGCCGCGGCCTCGGTCGGGAAATGACCGCGGGCCTTGACGGCCCTGCGGATTCGGGCGTTGACACTCTCGATGGCGTTGGTCGTGTAGATGACCTGTCTGATGGCGTTGTCGAACTGCAGGAACGGCACGAACTCGGCCCAGGTGTTGGTCCAGAGCCGGATGATCGCGGGATAGCGTTTCTCCCATTTGTCGCTGAACTCGGCGAACCGGTCCAGCGCGGCCTGCTCCGACGGCGCGGTGTACACCGGTTTGAGGTCCTTGGCGATCTCGGCCCAGTCCTTGCGGGAGGCGTAGGCGTAGGTATTGCGGAGGAGGTGGACCACGCAGGTTTGCACGATGGTCTGCGGCCACACCTGCCCGATCGAGTCGGGCAGATGCTTCAGACCGTCGCACACGACGATCAGCACATCCTGCACACCACGATTCTTCAGCTCCGACAACACCCGAAGCCAATACTTCGCCCCCTCCCCGTCGCCGTGCTCGCCGGCCCATAATCCGAGGATGTCGCGGGTGCCGTCCACAGTCACCCCCATCACGACGTAGATCGGCCGGTTGGCCACGTTGCCGTCGCGGATCTTGACGTGGATGCAGTCGATGAACAGCACCGGATACACCGGGTCCAGCGGCCGGTTCTGCCACTCGGCCATGCCGTCCATCACCCGTTCGGTGATCGTCGAGATCGTCTGCTTGGACACCTCGGCGCCGTAGACCTCGGCCAGGTGCGCAGAGATCTCACCGGTGGTCAGTCCCTTGGCCGACAGCGAGATCACCATGTCCTGCACCCCGGTCAGCCGCCGCTGCCGCTTGGCCACGATCTTCGGCTCGAACGAGGACTCCCGGTCCCGGGGTACGTCGAGCTCGACCGGGCCGGCCTCGGTCAGCACGGTCTTGGCGCGTCTGCCGTTGCGGGAGTTGCCGCTGCCCCTGCCGGCCGGGTCATTCTTGCCGTAGCCGAGGTGGTCGTCCATCTCGCCCTCGAGGGCGGACTCCACCACCAGCTTGGTCAACTTCGCCAGCAACCCGCCCTCGCCGGTGAGCTGGAGGCCTTCGGCCCGCGCCTGATCCACCAGTTCCTGCAGCCGGGCATCGCTGACACCCACAGGTGCCGAGTTCGATTCGTCCTCACGATCAATCACATCGGTCATGGTGGTGCATCTCCTTTCAGAGTTACACCGTTGTTCTTACAGTCCCGTCTGAGATCAGCAATGTGAGGGCGGATAGGCATCGACGCGCTGTGCCCGAGAACTGGTGTCGGCGGTCAAACCGGGGTGCCGGTGATCGTCGTAGCCAAAGCAGCGCGGACTTCGTCGACGGTGCTGATCTCGGCCAGTAGCGCGAGGGAGTCGATGCTGGCTTGATGCGCTGCGAGAGTGGCCGCAGAGCATGCATCCTCGACGATCACCACTCGGTATCCGAGATCGCCTGCGACCCTGGCTGTTCCCTCGACGGAGGCGTTTGTGGCCACACCTGCGAAGAGGAGGGTGGTGATGCCTTTGCTGCGTAGGATGGTATCGAGGTCGGTACGGGCGAAGGCTCCGATGCGCTGGTGAGTGAGCACGGTGTCCTCATCATGCGGCGTGAGGGGTTCGATGATCTCGGCGAGTTCGCTGCCTTCCTTGAGGCAACCGGATTGGGCGACGATGCCGAGTAGGGGCGAGTTGGCGTCGAGATCGGACAAGTCCGGCTTCCATGCGACCCGGGTGTAGACGATCGTGGTGTGGGCGGTACGGGCGGCGGTGATGAGCGTGGCTATGCGGTCGATGACCTTGCGCTCGGTCACCTGCTGGTAGAAGAAGTCGGCGAAGGCGCCGGTAGCTTCGACGACGTCGCCTTGACAGTGGACAGCCACGAGCGCAGTGGTACGCGGGTCGAGTTCCATCAGTATCTCCTGGGCAGAACGGGGAAGGATCAGACGTGGGCGAGGATCGAATGCCCGATGTTGTCGATGTCGCGGGCGGCTGTGCGTGGGTTGGACAGGAAGACTTGAAGGATGTCGACGCCGGCTTCGCGCATCAGGGCTGTTTTTTCTCGTAGCTCGGCAGGAGAGCCGTACAGGCACCAGTAGTCGACGAGTTCCTTGGTGATGATCGGACGGTGCCGGGGGTCGAGGCCGCGCAGGTACTTCGCCCAGACGTCGAGATAGTGCGGTTGGTCCGCGGATTTCGGGTCGCCGAGGTATTGCTGGGCGGCGGTGAGTGAGGCGTCGACGATCGAGTCGCCGAGTTCGTCGCGGTGTTGGTCCATCAGTCCGGCGTTGGTGATGCATGAGCTGATCGGTCCGGATCCGAAGCCGTTGGTGACGCCGTCTTCCCAGGTTTCTCCGTTGCCGAGTTGGTAGAACCAGGACAACGAGACGAGCTTGACAGAGCCTGGGGCTCGTCCTGCATCGGCGACGGCTTTGTCCAGGAGCCTACGAATCATCTGGATCATGTCGATGTTCGGTCCGAGGCAGTAGACGACGGCGTCGGCGTATTTGGCTGCTTCGGCAAGACCGCGGGGCCCGCCGGCAGCAACCCAGATCGGGATGTGGTCGGTGACGTTGTAGAAGCCACTTTCTTTGTCGAGGAACTCCACTTCCCGGGACTGTCCGAGCCAGGTGTGGTTGACCCGGTGGCCTGCCATCAGTTCACGGGAGACCTCGATGGCGTGGGACAGTTCGGAGATCTTCGCGGTGCGGTTACCCATGGAACGCAGCGCGTTGTTGGCGGTACCGATACCGAGGAAGGTTCGGCCTGGCGCCAGGGCATTGAGAGTGGCCATGGAGTTCGCGGTGACGGGGGCGATGCGGGTCAATGGATTGGTGACCATGGTGCCCAGGTGGATGCCGGTGGTCTGCTGCGAAGCCAGGGCGAGGAACTGGTACGGATCGGAGAACAGCAACGGGCCTTCGCCGACACCGAAGTGAGTGACCCCGAGGTCCTCGGCCTGCTTCACCATCGCGACCTGGTCGATCTTGGCGCAGGTGCCGATACAGAATTCCATAAGTTTTCTCCTTGCACGGGGCCCAGGGGTGTGCACTTGGCTCGTCCTACCCGTCGTAGCGGGGATGTGTCCGACGGCCTCACTACGGGTGTGCATGCCTCCGGAGGGGATTCCGCAATCGGGGATGCTGCCCACTGATCGCGAACTGGAATGCTAGCGTTCCAGATGAACGTAGCTCACAGTGACTCACACCACAAGTACTAGAATGCAAGTCGCTGCCTTCAGCTCCCAGCACCACCCGATAACCGACGGAAAGCCTGAGCCGATGACCTCGACCGATCCCGGCCCGACGGCTAGCACCGAGGCTGCCGCCCTCCTTGCGCACGTCCGCACCTCCGGGGCACGTCTGTCCTCCGCGCTCTACGACATCTTGAAGACCCGATTGCTCGAAGGCCGCTATACAGCTGGCGAGAAGATCGTCGTCGAGTCGATTCGGCAGGAATTCGGGGTGAGCAAACAGCCGGTCATGGATGCCCTGCGTCGCCTCTCGAGCGACAAACTGGTCTACATCGTCCCCCAGGTCGGGTGCGAGGTCGTTTCCTACACCCCGCGTGAGGTCGAGGACTTCTTCACCCTGTTCGGTGGTTTCGAAGGAGCCATTGCTGCGGTGGCGGCCACGCGGCGAACCGAGGCGCAGGTGCGGGAGCTGGATCTGATCTCTGCACGCGTCGATGCCTTGATCGCCTCCGACGACCCCGAGGTCCGCGCCCACGGATACCGAGTTCACAACAGGGAATTCCATGCCGCCATCCATGCGATGGCGCATTCACGGATCATGGAGGAGACCAGTCAGCGGATGTGGGATCTGTCGGATTTCCTGATCAACACCGCCGGCATCACCAACCCGCTCGCGAGTGCGTTACCCGACCGCCAGCACGACCATCACGAGATCGCCGAGGCGATCCGAAATCGCGATGCCGCTGCGGCGCGTGAGGCGATGGAGCGCCATATCGTCGGCACGATTGCGGTCATTCGCGACGAATCGAGTGCTCAGCCATCGCGCTGATGGTGAGCCCGCTCCCTATAACGGATTCTGCACGACCGGGCAGGCCTACAGGCTTCCGCCCCGCCTGCGGCGCTGTATCTTCAGGCAGCGCCGCATCACAATGATCGCCACAGTGCGATCCAGCCTCCTCCGACAGAGACTTGCGTCACCATTCGCGCTGGAGTAGCTTCGCAGCTAGACGTCTAGCATTCCAGTTGCTCGGCCCCTTTCTGCGGCGGCCCTCTTCGACATCCCGACGAATCTCAGACGAAAGGCGCGGCCATGACGACCGCCTCGCACCCAGCATTGTTCGCAGTGCCAGCCTGCTCCGACACTCGCAGCGGGGGAACCACACCGTGACCACCGCGCCGACTTCCGCAACGAAGACCTCCCCGATGCGGGTCGCCCTGGCCAGCTTCGTAGGGACCACCGTCGAGTACTACGACTTCTTCATCTACGGCACTGCGGCCGCACTGGTCTTCCCCACCTTGTTCTTCCCCGATGCTTCACCTGCTATCGGAATCCTGTTGTCCTTCGCTACTTTCGGCGTCGGATTCCTCGCCCGACCCCTCGGAGGCATCGTCTTCGGCCACTTCGGTGACCGGGTCGGCCGCAAACAGATGCTCGTCATCTCTCTCGTCGGTATGGGTGCCACCACAGTACTGATGGGACTGCTACCCGGTTACGCCCAGATCGGCATCGCCGCTCCGATCCTGCTCACCTTGCTGCGCCTGGTTCAAGGCTTCGCCGTAGGCGGTGAATGGGGTGGCGCCACCTTGATGGCCGTCGAGCATGCCCCCACCGCGAAGAAAGGATTCTTCGGCTCCTTCTCACAGATGGGTGCTCCCGCCGGGACGAGCATTGCGACCCTGGCGTTCTTCGCCGCTTCTCAACTCCCGGACGAGCAGTTCCTCAGTTGGGGCTGGCGGCTACCGTTCCTGTTCAGCGCGGTCCTGATCGTAATCGGCCTGTTCATCCGCCTGTCCCTGACCGAAAGCCCCGACTTCGCCGAGATCAAAGCCAACAGTGCTGTAGTGCGGATGCCGATCGCCGTCGCATTCCGCAAGCACTGGAAAGAAATCTTCCTCATTGCCGGCACCTACCTGTCCCAGGGAGTGTTCGCCTACATCTGCATGGCGTATCTCGTCTCCTACGGCACCACCGTCGCCGGAATCAGCCGCACCTTCGCCCTGGCCAGCGTGTTCGTCGCCGGCCTCGTCGCCGTCCTCCTCTATCCCGTCTTCGGCGCCTTGTCGGACACCTTCGGCCGCAAGACCATGTACCTGCTCGGCGCCGTCACCATGGGGGTGGCGATCGGCCCGGCCTTCGCACTGATCAACACCGGAAACCCCTGGCTTTTCATGACCGCGCAGGTACTGGTCTTCGGCATCTCTATGGCCCCCGCCGCCGGAGTAACCGGATCGCTGTTCACCATGATCTTCGATGCGGATGTGCGCTACAGCGGCGTCTCGATCGGCTACACGCTCTCCCAGGTCGCGGGCTCGGCGTTCGCCCCGACCATTGCGACCGCCCTGTACGCCTCCACCAACACCAGCAACTCGATCGTGCTTTACCTACTGATCGTCTCGGCCATCTCGGTGGTCTCGGTGATCCTGCTGCCCGGCGGCTGGGGACGCAAGGGCGCGACACGCCAACTGGTTGCCGACAAGCGCACCTCGACACCGAATGCAACTGCCACCGCATCCTTTTCGACTCCGCCCACCACCGACGCCGCACAGTCCCTGCAGACCTTGGACAAGTGAAGTGACCACCATGAACGACCACGACCCCACGTACGACACCGACGTCATCATCGTCGGACTCGGTCCCGCCGGCGGCACAGCCGCTCTCGCCCTGGCCACCTACGGTGTGCGCGTCCACGCCGTCTCGATGTTCCCCTGGGTGGCGAACTCACCCCGCGCGCACATCACCAACCAACGCGCCGTAGAAGTGCTCCGCGACCTGGGCGTCGAAGACGAAGCCCGCACATACGCCACTCCGTGGGACCAGATGGGCGACACCCTGTTCACCACCAGTCTGGCCGGTGAAGAAATCGTCCGGATGCAGACATGGGGCACCGGCGCCCGGTACGGCGACTATCTCGCCGGCAGCCCGTGCGCGATGCTCGACATCCCTCAGCCCCTGATGGAACCGGTACTGATCAAGAACGCGGCCGAACGCGGCGCGTTGATCAGTTTCAACACCGAATACCTCGATCACAGCCAGGACAAGGACGGTGTCACGGTGAGATTCCGGGATGTGCGCTCGGGCACCGAGTTCACCCAGCGAGCGCGCTTCCTGCTCGGCTTCGACGGTGCCCGCTCGAAGATCGCCGAACAGATCGGACTGCCCTTTGAAGGCGAGCTCGCCCGTGCCGGCACCGCCTACATCCTGTTCAACGCGGATCTGAGCAAGTACGTCGCTCACCGGCCGAGCATTCTGCACTGGATCTTCAACTCCAAGGCCGGTTTCGGTGAGATCGGCATGGGTCTGCTGCGGGCGATCAGACCTTGGGGCCAGTGGATCGCCGGATGGGGCTTCGACATGTCCCAAGGTGAACCCGACATATCCGATGACGTTGTGCTAGAACAGATCCGTACCCTTGTCGGCGACCCTGAGCTGACCATCGACATCGTGTCGCGCTCGTTCTGGTACGTCAATCAGCAGTGGGCCGAGCATTATCAATCCGGCCGGGTGTTCTGTGGCGGCGACGCCGTACACCGGCATCCGCCGAGCAGCGGCCTGGGCTCGAACACCTCCATGCAGGATGCATTCAACCTTGCCTGGAAGATCGCCTACGCCGCCAAGGGATACGCGGGACCGGGACTGCTCGAGTCCTACTCCCCCGAGCGGGTTCCGGTCGGCAGGCAGATCGTCGCGCGCGCCAACCAGTCCCGCAAGGACTACGCCGGTCTGCGCGAGTGGTTCGATCCCACCAGCGACGACCCGGTCACCGCCGGCCTGGCAAAACTCAAAGCTCCCTCCTCCGAAGGCGCGGCACTGCGTGAGCGCCTATACGAGGCACTCGAGGTCAAGAACACCGAGTTCAATGCCCACGGCGTCGAACTCAACCAGCGTTACGCCTCGTCTGCGGTGGTCCCCGACCTTGAAGCCGGTGAGGAGGTATGGGGACGCGACCGGGAACTGTACCTGCAGGCCACCACTCGTCCTGGCGCCAAGCTGCCACACGCCTGGTTGGTCGGCCCGCACGGTACCCGGGTCTCGACCCTCGATGTCACCGGCAAGGGACAGATGACCCTACTCACCGGCATCGGCGGACAGGCATGGAAACGTGCCGCTGCCACATTGGACCTACCGTTCCTGCGCACCGTAGTCATCGGTGAAGCGGGCATCAACGACTCGTACGGGTACTGGCGGCAGCTCCGTGAAATCCATGAGGCCGGGGCTCTTCTCGTGCGCCCCGACGGCTACGTCGCCTGGCGGTACAGCGCTCCGGTATGGGGCGACAGCGAAGCACTCACCCACCTCGAGAACGCGCTCAGCATCGTCCTCGACCGTGCCCCGCATGAGACCCCAACCGCCGGGAACGGCGGTACGCCCCAGTACAGCATCCACGCCGTACCGATCGTCGTCCCGCACGTCACCGCCGACGACGCAACATCAGCCTCCACAGCCAGCATCACACCAATCGAGGGAGCACACGCATGACCCGCCCGTACACCAGCGTCTGGGACGATCTGAACCAGGTCGAGTTCAGCCAGGGGTTCATCCAGGCCGGCCCATACCGCACCCGCTATTTGCACGCCGGGGACGACTCCAAGCCCACACTCATTCTCCTACACGGCATCACCGGCCACGCCGAAGCATATGTCCGCAATCTGCGTTCACACGCCGAGCATTTCAATGTGTGGGCCATCGACTTCATCGGCCACGGCTACTCCGCCAAACCCGATCACCCCCTCGAGATCAAGCACTACATCGACCACGTGCTGCACCTTATGGATGCCATCGGCGTCGAGAAGGCATCCTTCTCAGGCGAGTCGCTGGGCGGATGGGTCACCGCCCAGTTCGCTCACGACCACCCGGACAAAGTCGAGCGGATCGTGCTCAACACCATGGGCGGCACCATGGCCAACCCACAGGTAATGGAACGGCTCTACACCCTGTCGATGGAAGCGGCGAAAGACCCGAGCTGGGAACGCGTCAAAGCACGCCTCGAATGGCTCATGGCCGACCCGAACATGGTCACCGACGACCTCATCCGCACCCGCCAGGCCATCTTCCAACAACCGGACTGGCTCAAGGCATGCGAAATGAACATGGCCTTGCAGGACCTCGAAACCCGCAAACGGAACATGATCACCGATGCCACCCTCCAAGGCATCACCGTGCCAACGATGGTTCTGTGGACCACCAAAGATCCCTCCGGTCCGGTCGACGAAGCAGAGCGCATCGCCTCCCACATCCCTGGCGCCAAGCTGGCGGTCATGGAGAACTGCGGACACTGGCCCCAGTACGAAGACCCCGACACCTTCAACAAACTGCACCTGGATTTTCTCCTCGATCGCAGTTGACACAGATGCAGCCGGTGCCGCCCTCCCCTGAAACCCCTGGCGGCACCGGCCGGACGCACCCATCCGACGAACCTCATCCGCTCTCGCTCGAACCATCCGGGCAGAGGCCGTGAAGTACCAGAAAGGAGGCTCCGCGATGCCTGTGGCGCTGTGCGCGATGTCGCACTCCCCCCTGATGGGACGCAACGACCCCGATCAAGAAGTCATCGACGCCGTCGACGCCGCCTTCGACCACGCGCGCCGATTCATCGCCGATTTCGCCCCAGATCTGATCGTGATCTTCGCCCCCGACCACTACAACGGGGTCTTCTACGACCTGCTGCCACCGTTCTGCATCGGAGCCGGCGCGCAGTCCGTCGGCGACTATGGCACCGAAGCCGGCCCCCTCGACGTCGACCGCGACGCCGCCCGCACTATTACGCGCGAAGTACTCGACAGCGGTATCGACGCCGCGTTCTCCGAACGCATGCACGTCGACCACGGTTTCGCCCAGGCTCTACAACTACTCGTCGGATCGATCATCGCAGTACCGACCGTGCCGATCTTCATCAACTCCGTCGCCGAACCCCTCGGCCCCGTCAGCCGAGTTCGGCTGCTCGGCGAAGCTGTCGGACGAGCAGCCAACAAACTGGACAAACGCGTCCTGTTCGTCGGATCCGGAGGGCTCTCCCACGACCCACCGATTCCGCAGTTCACCAGCTCGCCTGAGCAGGTGCGCGAACGGTTGATCGACGGCCGCAATCCGAGCGACGCCGAACGCAAGGCCCGCGAACAACGCGTCATCACCGCAGGTCGAGACTTCGCTGCCGGTACCGCCACCATTCAGCCGTTGAACCCCCACTGGGACCAGCATCTTCTCGAAATTCTGGCATCCGGCGAACTCGAACAAATCGACACGTGGACCAATGACTGGTTCGTCGAGCAGGCCGGCCACTCGTCCCATGAGGTGCGCACCTGGATCGCCGCCTACGCCGCGCTCCACGCAAACGGCCCCTACCAGGTCACGTCGAGCTTCTACCGCGAAATACCTGAGTGGATAGCAGGATTCGGAATCACGACAGCCCTCACTCGATCCTCGAACCACATGAAGTGACCGGCAGCTGCACCCCAAGAAAAGGTCTGCCGTCTTCGACAAGTCCAACTGAGCGCGACCATAACCGCACCGCCGCGGTTATCAAGCAGTGCACTACTACAGGCCCAC
>NZ_JCAXDU010000012.1:0-170741 GCF_059759155.1 Rhodococcus sp. GQ147 | reverse complement strand
TCGTTTGGGTCCCCTTTCGTGTTTTCATGAGAGGATTTTTCTGTGTCCGACGGCAACGGTGAACGTCGGTCCTTCAGGAGTGGAGGATCCACTCCGTGGTCGGGCCGCAAGAACGAGCGCGAGGAACGCGCCGGCGACAGCCGCGACGAGCGCGCACCCCGCGACCGCGACGAGCGTGGACGCGGCGACGACCGCCGGCAGGGTGGTGGCTACGGATCCGCCGGACGTTCGTCCGGACGAGACGACCGTCCGCAGCGCGGTGACGATCGGCGCCCGCACCGGAGCGACGATCGGCGCCCCCAGCGCAGTGACGATCGGCGCCCCCAGCGCAGTGACGATCGGCGCTCCCAGCGTGGCGACGACCGCCGTTCCTTCCAGGGCGGAGACCGCCGGGATCGCGGCCGCGACGACGCTCGTTCCGGTCGCAGCGACCGTCCCTACCGCGAACGTTCCGGAGGCGACGACCGCCCCCGCCGCAGCGATGACCGGTCGAGCCGCGGCGACGAGCGTGGTCGGCAGTACGGCGACCGTCCCCGTCAGGGTTCGGACCGTCCCGGCGGTGAGTGCAGCTACGGCAACCGCGACGATCGTCGTGGCGGCGACCAGCGAGGCAGTGACCAGCGAGGTGGCGGCGACCGGCGAGGCTATTCCGGCGACCGCCGTGGCCCCCAGTCCGGTGACCGTCGTGGCGAGGGAGCACCCCGTCGTCGTGGCGGTGAAGGTGGATTCGGTCCGGGTCGCGGGCGCGATGGCGTCGCACCGCAGCGTCGCGATGCACGTCCGGACGAGCCGGACATCCCCGACGACGTCGAGGCATCCGAGCTCGACCCGACGATCCGCCGCGATCTGCTGAGCCTGGACAAGTCGAACGCGAACTCCGTCGCCCGGCATCTGGTGATGGCCGGTCGTCTGCTCGACGACGATCCTCGCGCCGCGCTCACCCATGCTCGCGCCGCCCGTCAGCGCGCCGGCCGTATCGCGGTCGTCCGCGAGGCCGCCGGCATCACCGCCTACCACGCCGGGGAGTGGGCGGAGGCGCTGTCCGAACTCCGCGCAGCACGTCGCATGTCCGGTGGTACCGGACTGCTCGCCGTGATGGCCGACTGCGAACGCGGTCTCGGTCGCCCCGAGAAGGCGCTCGAACTGGGCCGGAGCGAGGAAGCTCGCAAGCTGACCGGCGACGAGGCGACAGAGCTGCGGATTGTCCTAGCCGGTGCCCGCATGGATCTCGGTCAGTACGACCAGGCCGTCGTCACCCTGCAGACGCCCGATCTCGACCCCGAGCGGACCGGTACACCGGCTGCCCGTCTCTTCTACGCCTACGCCGACGCTCTCGTCGCCGCCGGGCGGACCGAAGAAGGCCTGCAATGGTTCCTGCACTCCGCAGGCGCGGACATCGAAGGCGTCACCGACGCCGAGGAGCGGGTGGAGGAGCTCACCGGAGAGTCGCCGTGACCGACGGCACCGACGTTTCGGGCAGTACGGCTTCCAGCGACAGTCTGCGTCGGATCTACGACGTCCTGCTGCTCGACCTCGACGGCACCGTCTACCGGGGCGCCGAACCCGTCCCGGGTGCCCGCGAGGCGCTGGCCGCCGGTGACGACACCGTTCTGTACGTGACGAACAACGCCAGCCGCCGGCCGTCGGAGGTCGCCCTGCACCTGCGAGAACTCGGCTTCCCGGCCGACGACTCGTCGGTGGTGACGAGCTCGCAGTCCGCTGCGCGCCTGCTGGCCGAGCGGTTCCCGGCCGGTGTGCCGGTGCTCGTCGTCGGCACCGAGGCCCTGGCCGAGGAGGTGGCCGGTGTCGGCCTCACCCCGGTTCGGTCCGCGGACGCGCATCCGGTGGCGGTGGTGCAGGGGCATTCCCCGGACACCGGATGGGCGATCCTGGCGGAGGCGACGCTCGCCGTCCGCGCAGGCGCTCTGTGGGTGGCCACCAACGTGGACTCGACTCTGCCGACCGAGCGCGGACTCGTCCTCGGCAACGGGTCGATGGTCGCGGCGGTGCACAACGCCACCGGCGCGACCCCGATCGTGGCGGGCAAACCCGCAGCTCCACTGCTCGAGGACGCGATCCGTCGCGGCGGTGCCCGTCGTCCTCTCGTCATCGGTGACCGGTTGGACACCGACATCGAAGGCGCCAACGCCGTCGGTGCGGATTCCCTGCTCGTGCTGACCGGGGTCAGCACCGTCGACGATCTGCTGCGGGCTCCGGCCGAGCAGCGCCCGACCTACGTCGCGGCCTCGCTCACGAGTCTCGATCAGCCGGCCGACCGGCTCCGTGTCGCATCGCACGACTCGTGGGACGTCACGGTCGACGGGGGTGATCTTCACCTCGCCGCCGCGCCGTCGGCCGCCGATCCGATGGAGGCGCTGCGGGGTCTGCTCGACATCGCCTGGGCCAACCCCGGATTCGGACAGGTCCGTCCGGTGGACGAGCGGGCGCGGTCCGTCGTGGACGCGTGGGCGGCGACGGTCTGATCCGCACCGGAGGGTGTAGCCCGGTCGCATCCATCGACTAGCGTGGACGGCGATGAGCACGCCGATTCCACGTCCGGGCGAACACCTTCCCGGCGCACGCCCCACCGTCGATCCCGCACACGTCCGCGAGGAGGTCGACGCTTTGCTGGCGCGTGTCCGCGAGGGCGCATCCGTCCCCGGTGCCGAGAGCGCCGATCAGTCCGTGCTGCTCGAGCAGGCCGACCTGCTCGAACGAGCCCACGAGGTCCTCGTGCAGGCTTTGTCGACCGTGGACAAGATCTGACGTGGCACGCCGGGCACGCGTCGACGCGGAACTGGTGCGGCGGGGTCTGGCGCGCTCACGCGAGCACGCCAGCGAACTGATCGCCGCAGGTCGGGTGCTGATCGCCGGCACCGTGGCCTCCAAACCGGCGACCGCTGTCGAACCGAACACGCCGCTGATCGTCACCGAGGGGAGCGACGAGGTCTCCTGGGCGTCCCGCGGTGCCCACAAGCTCCTCGGCGCCCTCGAGGCGTTCACGCCGCAGGGGTTGCAGGTGTCGGGGCGTCGCTGCCTCGACGCCGGCGCGTCGACCGGCGGTTTCACCGATGTCCTGCTGCACGAGGGTGCCGCGGAGGTCGTCGCAGTGGACGTCGGCTACGGCCAGCTGATCTGGCGCCTGCAGTCCGACGAGCGTGTCCACGTGATCGATCGAACGAATGTGCGTAGCATCGACGCGGAGACGATCGACGGGCGTGTCGACCTGGTGGTCGCGGACCTGTCGTTCATCTCGCTGAAGTTGGTGTTGCCGGCGTTCGTCGCCTGCGTCGCCCCCGGCGGCGACCTGCTGCCGATGGTCAAACCGCAGTTCGAGGTGGGCAAGGACCGGGTCGGCAGCGGTGGCGTGGTGCGCGATCCGGCGCTGCGCACCGAGGCGGTGCTCGACGTCGCGCGCGAAGCGCAACGCCAGGGTCTGCTCACCCTCGGAGCGGTGGCGAGTCCGCTGCCCGGACCGTCCGGGAACGTCGAGTACTTCCTGTGGCTGCGGGCCGGAGAGCCGGGGCCGGCGGAACTCGACCCTGCGGTGGTCGAACTGATCGAGCGTGCGGTGCAGGAAGGACCACAGTGAGCGAAGAGACCGCCGCGGAGGGCGCGGTGCGATCGGGCCGAGAGATCCTGCTGGTCTCCCATTCGGGGCGCGACGAGATCGCCGGCACCGCGCTGCGGGTCGCCAAGATGCTCGGTGAGGCCGGTATCGGTCTGCGCACCCTCGACGACGAGGCGGTGAGCAACGGACTCGGCGTCCTCGCCCTGCCGGGCAGTTTCATCAGCGTCGTCGAACCGGGACCGGAGGCGGCCGCCGGCTGCGAGATGGTGATCGTCCTCGGGGGAGACGGCAGCTTCCTGCGGGCCGCCGAACTCGCGCAGTACTCGGCGGTGCCCGTCCTCGGGATCAACCTCGGCCGCATCGGTTTCCTCGCCGAGTCCGAGGCCGAACACCTCGAGGAAGCGCTCATGCAGGTGGTGCGCCGCGAGTACCGCGTCGAACAACGCATGACGCTCGACGTGACGGTGCGCATGGACGCCGAGGTCCTCGACCGCGGGTGGGCGCTCAACGAGGCGAGTCTCGAGAACAAGTCGCGGCTCGGGGTCCTCGAGGTGGTGCTCGAGGTCGACGGTCGTCCGGTCTCGTCGTTCGGCTGCGACGGTGTCCTCGTCGCCACCCCGACGGGATCGACGGCCTACGCCTTCTCGGCCGGCGGACCGATCGTCTGGCCCGAACTCGAAGCGCTGCTGGTGATCCCGAGCAACGCACACGCTCTGTTCGCGCGCCCGCTGGTAACCAGCCCCGAGTCGATCATCGCCGTCGAGACCCTCGCCGGCGGCCACGACGGGGTGGTCTTCTGCGACGGTCGCCGCATCATCGACGTCCCGGCCGGGGCCCGGCTCGAAGTGGTGCGAGGATGCGATCCGGTCCGCTGGGTGCGGCTCGATTCGGCACCGTTCGCGGATCGGATGGTGCGCAAGTTCGAACTTCCGGTGAAGGGCTGGCGGGGAAGGAAACTCTGAGATGCTCGCAGAGATCCGGATCGACAACCTGGGTGTGATCTCCGAGGCGTACGCGCGCTTCCACGGGGGACTGACGGTGCTCACCGGCGAGACCGGTGCCGGCAAGACGATGGTCGTCACGAGCCTGCATCTGCTCTCCGGGGTGCGCGCCGACCCCTCCCGGGTACGGGTCGGCGCCAACCGCGCCGTGGTCGAAGGACGCTTCGAGATCGAACCGGCGCCCAGCCACATCGAACAGCAGATCGCCGAACTGCTCGAGGCCACCGGCGCCCAGCGCGACGAGGACGGCAGCATCATCGCCGTGCGCACCGTCGGTAGCGACGGCCGCTCCCGCGCCCACCTCGGCGGACGCAGCGTGCCGGTGGGGGTGCTGTCCGAATTCACCGGGCCGCTGCTGACCGTGCACGGCCAGAACGACCAGCTGCGGCTGCTGCGTCCCGACGAGCAGCGCGCCGCGCTCGACCGGTTCGGCGGCAAGACCGTCGCCGGTCTGCTCGACCGCTACCGAACCCGGCGACGCCGCTGGCTCGAGGCCCGCGCCGAACTGCAGGAACGCACCGAACGGTCGCGTGAGCTCGCGCAGGAGGCCGATCGCTTGCACTTCGGTCTCGACGAGATCGACCGCGTCGCACCCGAACCGGGGGAGGACACCCGCATCGTCGACGAGGTGCGGCGCCTGTCCGACCTCGACTCGCTGCGCGAGGCGGCCACCGTCGCGCACAACGCCCTCGCCGGCGACGACAGCGGCGACGCCGACGCGTACTCGGCGGCACTCGACCTGCTCGGCGAGGCCCGCGCCCGCCTCGAGGGTTGCGACGATCCCGCCCTGCGCGAGCTCGGGCCCCGCCTCGGCGAGGCGATCGCGGTGGTCACCGACGTCACCGGCGACATCTCCGGTTATCTGTCCGATCTGCCGTCCGACCCGAGCGCGCTCGAGACCCTGCTCAACCGGCAGGCGGAACTGAAGAACCTCACCCGCAAGTACGCCGCCGACATAGACGGCGTGCTCGAGTGGGCGCGCGAGGCCCGCGAACGCCTGTCCGGCCTGGACGTCTCCGCGGAGGCGATCGACAAGCTCGCCGCCGAGGTCGACGCGGAGGCCGCCGCGACCGCGGAGACCGCCACCGCGCTGTCGGCGGCGCGGCACAAGGTCGCCGGCAAACTCGCGAAGGCCGTGAGCAAGGAACTGTCCGGCCTCGCGATGGGGCGCGCCGTGCTCGACGTGCACATCGCCGACCGCGCTGCGACCGTGAGCGACACCGCCCCGCTGTCGGTCGGCGACCGGCTCCTGCACGCCGGCGAATCCGGGATCGACGAGGTGGAGTTCCGGCTCGCTCCGCACAGCGACGCCCCGGCCCGCCCGCTCGCCCGCAGCGCGTCCGGCGGTGAGCTCTCCCGCGTCATGCTCGCCCTCGAAGTGGTGCTCGCCGGTTCCGAGCGCGGCGCGACGATGGTCTTCGACGAGGTCGACGCCGGGGTCGGTGGCCGCGCCGCCGTCGAGATCGGCCGGCGTCTCGCGCGCCTGTCGCGCACCCACCAGGTCATCGTGGTCACGCACCTGCCGCAGGTCGCGGCGTTCGCCGACACCCATCTCGTCGTCGACAAGGTCGACGACCGGGCCGGGGTGATCAGCAGCGGGGTGCGCACCCTCAGCGAGGAGGAGAGGGTTACCGAACTGGCCCGCATGCTCGCCGGTCTCGACGACACCGAGACCGGACGTGCGCACGCCGAGGAACTGCTGGCCGTCGCCCACGCCGAGCGCACCGGCTGACCCGCCCGGCGCGCCGGGGTGATGTTCACACGACTACCGGCGCGCCTCCACAACCTCACTCGTATACCGGCGCATCATCTCTTGCATGAAGATGCCGGCGCTGCTGTCCCGTAACAACGAAACGTTGCCCGGAGTGAGTGGCATTGCCCGGGTCGACAGGAACACCGCGAAGCTGCTGCGCCGGATCGGTCCCGGCGACGTGGTCGTCCTCGACGCCATCGACCTCGATCGTGTCACCGCCGACGCGCTCGTCGAGGCGGGCGTCACCGCGGTGATCAACGCGTCCCCGTCGATCTCGGGCCGGTACCCAAATCTCGGTCCCGAAGTGATCGTCGCGCACGACATCGTGCTCGTCGACAACGTCGGCACCGAGGTCTTCAAGAAGATCAAGGACGGCGCGAAGGTCCGGGTGCACGAGGGTGGCGTGTACGCGGGGGAGAAGCTGCTCATCGAGGGCGACGAGCAGACCGACATCGAGATCTCCGACCGCATGATCGAGGCGCGAACCGGGCTCGTCGATCACCTCGAGGCGTTCTCGGGCAACACCATCGAGTTCATCCGCTCGGAGAGCCCGCTGCTCATCGACGGCGTCGGCATCCCCGACATCGACCTGGACCTGCGCGACCGGCACGTCGTCGTCGTCTCCGACGGCCCCGGGCATGTGCAGGACCTCAAGGATCTCAAGCCGTTCATCAAGGAGTACTCACCGATCCTGGTGGGCGTCGGCCCCGGCGCGGACGCCCTCTCCAAGGCGGGCTATCGCCCCGACCTCATCGTCGGCGACCCCGACGAGATCGGCACTTCCACCCTCAAATCGGGCGCCGAAGTGGTGCTGCCCGCCGACCCGGACGGCCACGCCCCGGGTCTCGAGCGGATACAGGATCTCGGCATCGGCGCGATGACCTTCCCCGCCGTCGGCACCCCCACCGACCTGGCGCTGCTGCTCGTCGAGCATCACGGTGCGGCGCTGGTGGTGACTGTCGGTAGCACTGTCTCGCTCGACGAGTTCTTCGACCACGGCCGTCGCGACACCAATCCGTCGGCGGTGATGACCCGTCTGAAGGTCGGGCCGAAACTCGTCGATGCGAAGGCGGTGGCCACCCTCTACCGCAGCCGCGTCTCGGGCGGCGTGATCGCCCTGCTCGTCTTCGCGGCCCTCATCGCCGTGATCGCCGCACTCGCCGTGTCCAATCTCGGTGCCGACGTCGTCGAACTCGCCCGGCAGTGGTGGGACTCCGCCGTCGAGTGGATTCGGGGTCTGCGCGCGTGATCTCGATGCGCCATCACGTCGTCTCCCTGGTGGCGGTGTTCCTCGGCCTGGCGGTCGGGATCGTGCTCGGCTCCGGATTGCTGGCCGACAGCGTCGTCTCCGGTTTGCGCGACGACAAGGCCGAGCTGCGCCGCGAGATCCAGGAGGCCGAGGACCACGGCAGCCGGCTCGAGGCACAACTGCTCGCCGCCGACGGGTTCGACTCGACCGTCGGCCCGCGGATCGTGCGCGACGAACTCCTTGACCGCACCGTCCTTCTCGTGACCACCCCGGACGCCGCACCCGAGGACGTCGACGCCGTCGTGCGGTCCGTCGGTGATGCCGGCGGCCGGGTCACCGCCCGGATCGCGCTGACCGATTCGTTCGTCGACGCCTCCGGCACCGACCAGCTCCGCACAACCGTCACCAACGTCGTGCCCGCCGGCGTGGAACTGCAGACCGGCGCCGTCGACCCGGGCAGTCTCGCCGGGGATCTGCTCGGCGCGGTGCTGCTCGTCGACCCGGGCACCGGGCAACCGCGCAGCACCCCCGAGGAACGCGCCCTCGCCCTGACCACGCTGCGCAGCGGCGGTTTCGTCACCTACGAGGACGGTCAGGTCGAACCGGCCCAGAGCGCCCTCGTTGTCACCGGCGACCACAGCGGCAACGCCGAACGCGCCGGCAATCGCGGGTCGCTCATCGCGCGCTTCGCCGGAGTCGTCGACGGCCGCGGCGCCGGCGCGGTGCTCGCCGGCCGCACGGGGGCAGCGGAGGGCAACGGACCGATCGCCGTCGTGCGGGCCGACGCCGCGCTCGCCGCGGGCCTGTCCACGGTCGACAATCTCGACCGCGAATCGGGGCGCCTGACGACGGTTCTGGCGCTGCGCGAGCAGTACGACGGGGGCACCGGCCGGTACGGGACGGGGCCGAGCGCCACCGCCGTCACCGTCGGCTCCCCGGCCCGCTGAGCGTCGCCGCCTGTGACGTCGATTGCACCGGGGGTCGGCAATCGCGAGTCGGGTACGCGCCCGCCCACGGAGGTGTTACCGTGAAGTTCCGTGGGTCGGCAGGCCCCAGCTGTATCGCATCAGTCCAAAAGTCCTGCACCTGACGTCACGGGAGCTTCTTTGCCACAGTCACGCCACTCGCGTACCCCTACCAAGCACATCTTCGTCAGCGGGGGCGTCGCGTCCTCTCTCGGCAAGGGGCTCACAGCGTCGAGCCTGGGCACTCTGCTCACCGCACGCGGCATGCGCGTGACGATGCAGAAGCTCGACCCGTACCTCAATGTCGACCCCGGCACGATGAACCCGTTCCAGCACGGTGAGGTCTTCGTCACCGAGGACGGCGCCGAGACCGACCTCGACGTGGGCCACTACGAGCGCTTCCTCGACCGCGACCTGTCCGCCGACGCGAACGTCACCACCGGGCAGGTGTACTCCACGGTCATCGCCAAGGAACGCCGCGGCGAATATCTCGGCGACACCGTGCAGGTCATCCCGCACATCACCGACGAGATCAAGCGCCGCATCCTCGCGATGGCCGCACCCGACTCCGAGGGCCAGACCCCCGACGTGGTGATCACCGAGATCGGCGGCACCGTCGGCGACATCGAGTCGCAGCCCTTCCTCGAGGCCGCCCGCCAGGTGCGCCACGAGGTCGGCCGCGACAACTGCTTCTTCCTGCACGTCTCGCTCGTGCCCTATCTCGGGCCGTCCGGTGAGCTGAAGACCAAGCCGACCCAGCACTCGGTGGCCGCGCTGCGCAACATCGGTATCCAGCCCGACGCGCTCGTACTGCGCTGCGACCGCGACGTGCCGGCCTCGCTCAAGGCGAAGATCTCGCTGATGTGCGACGTCGACGTCGCCGGCTGCATCTCCTGCCCCGACGCGCCGAGCATCTACGACATCCCGAAGGTGCTGCACAGCGAGGGACTCGACGCCTACGTCGTGCGCCAGCTCGGCCTGCCCTTCAGGGACGTCGACTGGACCGTGTGGGGCAACCTGCTCGAGCGGGTCCACAACCCCCGCGAGACCGTCGAGGTCGCGCTCGTCGGCAAGTACATCGACCTGCCCGACGCCTACCTGTCGGTCACCGAGGCGCTGCGCGCCGGCGGTTTCGCGCACCGCGCGAAGGTCAAGATCCGCTGGGTCGCCTCCGACGAGTGCGAGACCGAGGCCGGTGCCGAGAAGCACCTCGGCGACGTCGACGCCGTCCTGATCCCCGGCGGCTTCGGCATCCGCGGCATCGAGGGCAAGCTCGGCGCCATCCGGTTCGCCCGCACCCGCCGGATCCCGCTGCTCGGCCTGTGCCTGGGCCTGCAGTGTGTCGTCATCGAGGCCGCGCGGTCGGTCGGCATCGAGGACGCGTCGTCCACCGAGTTCGATCCCGACACCACCGCCCCGGTGATCTCCACGATGGCGGACCAGGAACAGGCGGTCGCCGGTGAGGCCGATCTCGGCGGCACCATGCGTCTCGGTGCCTACCCGGCCACGCTGAAGAAGGGCTCGGTCGTGGCCAGGGCCTACGGCAGCGAGCAGGTCTCCGAACGGCACCGGCACCGCTACGAGGTCAACAACGCCTACCGCGACAAGATCGCCAAGTCCGGTCTGGTGTTCTCCGGCACCTCCCCGGACGGGCGGCTCGTCGAGTTCGTCGAGTACCCGGCCGAGCAGCATCCGTTCTTCGTCGCCACCCAGGCGCACCCGGAACTCAAGAGCCGGCCCACCCGCCCGCACCCGCTGTTTTCCGGCCTCGTTGCCGCGGCACTGCAGTACAAGGCGGCTGAGCGACTCCCGGTCGACATCCACGGCGAGAACAGCACCTCCGAGGAATCGGTCGGCTCGACCGCGTCGACGTCCACCGCCGGCGACGCCGAGTAGTCGACATGGCGCAGCGACACGACTTCCGCACCCTGGACAGCCGGCGGATCTACACGGGCGCCATCGTGTCGCTGCGCGTCGACAACGTGGCGATGCCCGACGGGCACACCGCCGAACGCGAAGTGGTCGAACACCACGGTGCGGTCGCGGTGGTGGCCGTCGACGAGAAGGACCGGGTGGTGCTCGTGCACCAGTACCGGCACCCGCTCGGCCGGCGACTGTGGGAACTGCCCGCCGGGCTGCTCGACGCACCCGGCGAGGACCCCCTCGACACCGCCCGCCGCGAACTCGCCGAGGAGACCGGCCTGGCCGCCGCCGACTGGGAACTCCTCGTCGACATCGCGCTCTCACCCGGATTCACCGACGAAGCCGTGCGCGTCTTCGCCGCCCGCGGCCTGAGCGAGGTCGACCGGCCCGAACCCGAGCACGAGGAGGCCGATCTCGAGGTCCGCCGCGTCCCGGTGGACGAGGCCGTGGCGATGGTGCTGCGCGGGGAGATCGTCAACGCCACCGCGGTGTCCGGTCTCCTCGCGTTCGCAACCGCCCGCGCGACGGGCACCGCGACCCGCGCACCGGACGCGCCGTGGCCGGACCGGCCCACCACCTTCGCCCGCACGCGCGCGGAGGGGTGAGCAGTGCTGCCCGGTGAGGAGCGTCCCGCCACGCAGGTCGCTCCGCAGCCGTCCCCGACACTCACCGGGCAACTCGACGCCTATCTCGCGCACCTGACCGTCGAACGGGGGGTCGCGACGAACACCCTCGCCTCCTACCGCCGCGACCTGCTGCGCTACGTCGAACACCTCACCGACATCCACATCGGTGACCTCGCCGACGTGCACGAACACCACATCAGCGACTTCGCCGCGAGCCTGCGCCGCGGAGACCCGGAACGCAACCGCCCGGCGCTGGCAGCGAGCTCGGCCGCCCGCGCCCTGATCGCCGTGCGCGGCCTGCACCGCTTCGCCGCCGCCGAAGGACAGACCCCGGTCGACGTCGCCCGCACCGTCAAACCCCCGGCGCCCGGGCGTCGCCTGCCCAAGGCGCTGACCGTCGACCAGGTCACCGCGATCCTCGACGCCGCCGGCCGCGACGCCGACGGACCCCGCAGCATGCGCGACCGCGCCCTGCTCGAACTGCTGTACTCCACCGGCGCCCGCATCTCCGAGGCCGTCGGGCTCGACGTCGACGACATCCACACCGAATCACGCTCCGTGCTGCTGCGCGGCAAGGGCGGCAAACAGCGACTCGTCCCGGTCGGACGCCCGGCGCTCGGCGCGCTCGACGCCTATCTCGTGCGGGGACGACCCGCCCTGACAACCGGCCGCACCGCCGCGGTCTTCCTCAACGCGCGCGGCGGCCGCCTGTCGCGGCAGAGCGCGTGGAAGGTGCTGCAGACCGCCGCCGAGCGCGCCGGAGTCGACGTCGGGGTGTCGCCGCACACGCTGCGGCACTCCTTCGCGACGCACCTGCTCGACGGTGGCGCCGACGTACGCGTGGTACAGGAGTTACTGGGGCATGCTTCTGTGACGACCACGCAGATATACACCCTGGTCACCGCCGGTGCCCTCCGCGAGGTATGGGCGCAGGCGCATCCGCGGGCACGATGACCGACTCCGCAGGGGACGCGTGTCCGTGCGGTGATCCTGCCGACGAAGCGGTAGCGTTCTGGGGACGAGCCGCCGGGTCACCCGACGGGTCGACGAGAAGACATCCGGGTCGCAAGACAGGGGGAGTACCGAACGTGGGCACACCTCGGCCACCCGCCACGTACACGGAGCCGGAGCACCTCCGGTCGAACACCGTCCCGGTCGACGCACACGGCCGCGAGGACACCGACAGAACGTCCACCACCGAGCCTTCCACCACCTCCGGAACCGCTGCCGAGCCCGATCTCGGACCGACCGGCCGGCCACGCCGTCCCGTCCCGGAACCGGTGCCGTTGTCCACCCACGGACCGGCCCGCATCATCGCGATGTGCAACCAGAAGGGCGGGGTCGGCAAGACCACCTCGACCATCAACCTCGGGGCGTCCCTCGCCGAGTACGGGCGCCGCGTCCTGCTCGTCGACCTCGACCCGCAGGGCGCACTGTCCGCCGGACTCGGCGTCGCCCACCACGATCTCGATCTCACCGTGCACAACCTGCTCGTCGAACCGCGGGTGTCCACCGACGACGTGCTCGTGCGCACCCACGTCGAGGGCCTCGACCTGCTGCCGAGCAACATCGACCTGTCGGCGGCCGAGATCCAGCTCGTCTCCGAGGTCGGCCGCGAACAGGCCCTGGGCCGCGCCCTGTACCCGATGCTCGACCGCTACGACTACATCCTCGTCGACTGCCAGCCGTCGCTGGGGTTGCTCACCGTCAACGCGCTTGCCTGCGCCGACTCGGTGCTCATCCCCATGGAATGCGAGTTCTTCAGCCTGCGCGGCCTGGCGCTGCTCAACGACACCGTCGCCAAGGTCCGCGACCGGCTCAACCCGAAGCTGACCGTTGCCGGCATCCTCGTCACCATGTTCGATCAGCGCACCCTGCACGGTCGTGAGGTGATGTCGCGGGTCGTGGAGGTCTTCGGCGATCTCGTCTACGACGCCGTCATCAACCGCACCGTCAAGTTCCCCGAGACCAGCGTCGCCGGCGAACCCATCACCCGCTGGGCGCCCACCTCTGCCGGCGCCGAATCGTACCGCGCACTCGCGCGGGAAGTGATCCACCGGAGCGGTCGCTGAGCCCCGTGCACGCTCCCGTCCACGACACCGCGGACACCGGCACGGCACCCGATGTGGAGGTCGACGCGGTGGTCCTCGAGGAACCCACCGAACCGGACCGGCCGGAGGTCGAGGAGACCACCTCGGGCTTCCATGTGCGCCTGCGCAACTTCGAGGGCCCGTTCGACCTGCTGCTCACCCTCATCTCGCAGCGTCGCCTCGACGTCACCGAGGTGGCTCTCCACGAGGTCACCGACGACTTCATCGCCTACACCCGTAAACTCGGTCCCGAACTCGGCCTCGATCAGACCACCGAGTTCCTGGTCGTCGCCGCGACCCTGCTCGACCTCAAAGCCGCCCGGCTGCTGCCCGCCGGCGAGGTCGACGACCCCGAGGACCTCGCCCTGCTCGAAGCCCGCGACCTGCTGTTCGCGCGTCTGCTGCAGTACCGGGCCTACAAGCAGATCGCCGAACAGTTCGCCGCCCTCGAGGCCGCCGCCCTGCGCCGCTATCCGCGCGCGGTGTCGCTCGAGGAGTGCTACGAGAATCTCGTACCGGAGGTCGTGCTCGGTGTCGACGCGCACCGCTTCGCCGAGATCGCGGCCGCGGCGTTCCGGCCGAAACCACCACCGACCGTCGGCCTCGACCACCTGCACACTCCGAAGGTGTCGGTTCCCGAACAGGCCGCCCACATCCTCGGCCTGCTGCGCGCCCGCGGCGCCGGCGTCTGGGTCGGATTCGACGAACTCGTCGCCGACTGCGATCTCGGACTGCTCGTCGTCGCCCGGTTCCTCGCGCTGCTCGAGCTCTACCGCGAACGTGCCGTCACCTTCGAACAACCCGACCCACTCGGACATCTGCAGGTCGCGTGGACAGGGGAGACCGACGGGGAGGCCATCGATTTCGAGGAGGACTACGGGTGAACGACGACACCGTTGCGCGGGAGCACGCGGACGACACCGTCGCGCGGGAGCACGCGGACGACACCGTCGCGCGGGAGCACGCGGACGATGCTGCGCCCGAGAGTGACGCTGCGCCCGAGAGTGACGCTGCGCCGGGGAGCACGGACGACACCGCGCGGGAACGTGACGAAGACACTGCTGCGCCGGAACGCGCGTGGGACGGTGAACTTCTCGAGATCGCCGCCGACGAACTCACTGCGGCACTCGAGGCACTGTTGCTCGTCGTCGACACCCCCGCGCCGACCGAGCAGCTCGCGACCGCCATCGGGGTCACCGCCGACCGCGCCGAGGCCGCGCTGCGGCGTCTCGCACAGGACCTCACCGCGCGCGGATCCGGCATCGACCTGCGGTTCGCGGGCGACGGCTGGCGCTTCTACACGCGCCGCGATTTCGCGCCCTACGTCGAGAAGCTGCTGCAGGGTGGCGCGCGCACCAAGCTCACCCGCGCCGCACTCGAGACGCTCGCCGTGATCGCCTACCGGCAACCGGTCACGCGCAGCCGTGTCCGTGCCGTGCGTGGCGTCAACGTCGACGGGGTGATGCGCACCCTGCTCGCGCGGGATCTGATCGCAGAGGCGGGCACTGATCCGGAGACCGGCGGCACGCTCTACGTCACCACGGAGCTGTTCCTCGAACGTCTCGGCCTGGCATCTCTGCAGGATCTGCCGCCCGTGGCGCCGCTTCTGCCCGATGTCGATGTGATCGACGACATCGCCGACAGTCTCGAGTCGGACCCACGATTTGAGAGAATGGGTAGGAACGCGCGTCCCGAGACTCTCTCGCCCGCGGAGTTCGATCCAGAGAACTGACAGGAACCAAGTGAATACACCCGCTCGCCGTGATGGCACACCGGACCGTAGAAGAAACAATCCCCGTAGCGCGAACACGCGCAACACCGGGGGATCCCGCTCGGGACGCGCGGAAGCACCGCGTTCCGGAGGACGCACCGAAGCTCCCCGCTCGGGGCGCGCAGGGGCTCCCCGTTCGGGGGAGCGCACCGACTCACCCCGCTCCGATCGCCGGGCCACTCCCGGCCAGTCGGCCGGAGGTCGCAAACCGTCACAGCCGGCCGCCGGTCGGAAACCGCACCGCAAGGGCACCTCGACCGGTAAGCCCTCCAAGCCTGCCGCCAAGCGCGTCGCGCAGCGCGTCGTTCCGACCGTGAGCAACGCCCGTCCCGCGCGGCACCAGCATCGCGAGGCCGGCCCCGCCCAGCTGCCCGCCGGTGAAGGCGTGCGGCTGCAGAAGGTGCTCGCCCAGGCCGGCGTCGCCTCGCGCCGCGCCGCCGAGGAACTCATCGCCGCGGGTCGCGTCGAGGTCGACGGCAACATCGTCGTCGAGCAGGGCCTGCGCGTGGACCCGGAGAACGCCGTGATCCGGGTCGACGGCGTCCGCGTCGTCATCAACAAGGATCTCGTGCACCTCGTGCTGAACAAGCCCCGCGGCTGGCAGTCCACGATGTCCGATGATCTCGGCCGTCCGTGCGTCGGCGACATCGTCTCCGAACGCGTCGCCGCCGGGCAGCGCCTGTTCCACGTCGGTCGTCTCGACGCCGACACCGAAGGGCTGCTGCTGCTCACCAACGACGGCGAACTGGCCCATCGGCTGATGCACCCGTCCTTCGAGGTGCCCAAGACCTACCTGGCGACCGTCAAGGGTGTGCTCGCCCGTGGTGTCGGCAAGCAGCTCAAGGCAGGCATCGAACTCGAGGACGGACCCGCCTCCGTCGACGAGTTCTCGCTGCTCGAGGTCCACGAGGGCCAGTCGCTCGTGCGGCTCGTGCTGCACGAGGGGCGCAAGCACATCGTGCGACGTCTGCTCGACGCGGTCGGGTTCCCCGTGATCCGGCTCGTGCGCACCAACATCGGTCCCGTGGCGCTCGGCGACCAGCGTCCCGGCACCCTCCGTGTCCTCGGCCGCAACGAGGTCGGGGGCCTGTACCAGGCGGTGAAGCTGTGACCGGCGCACCGGCCGACGCGTTGGTCGTCGCGATGGACGGGCCGTCCGGCACGGGCAAGTCCACCGTCTCCAAGCGTCTCGCGCAGCATCTCGGTGCCGCCTATCTCGACACCGGCGCGATGTACCGCATCGCGACGCTGCACGCCCTGCGCCGCGGCACCGATCTGACCGATCCGGCCGCGATCGCCGCGGTCACCGCCGGCCTGCCGTGGTCGATCGGCACCGACCCCACCGTCGAGGACATCCGCCTCGACGGGGACGACGTGCGCGAGGTCATCCGCGGCGCCGAGGTCACGGCCGCGGTCTCCGCGGTCTCCGCCGTGCCCGAGGTGCGCACCCTGCTCGTCGAGGCCCAGCAGCGGCTCGGCCGCGCCGAGCACCGCGTCGTGATCGAAGGACGCGACATCGGCACCGTCGTCTTCCCCGACGCGGACGTGAAGATCTTCCTCACCGCTTCGGCGGAGGCCCGCGCGCACCGGCGCAACAACCAGAACATCGCCGAGGGTCGCGGCGACGACTACGAGGCGGTCCTCGCCGCGGTGCAGCGCCGCGACCACCTCGACTCCACCCGCGCGGTGTCCCCGCTGCGTGCGGCGGACGACGCGGTCGTCGTGGACACCAGCGACATGAACATCGACGAGGTGATCGCCGCGCTGCTCGCGGTGGTCGCCGAGCAGACTGGAGCGAAGCTGTGAGCGACGACCTGAGTACCGACTACACCGGGTTCGACGGCGACGGCACGTGGTCGGAAGAAGGCGACTGGGACATCGAATTCGCCGAGGGCGGCGACCTCGAGGAGTTCGTCCCGGTCCCGACCGTCGCCGTGGTCGGCCGGCCGAACGTCGGCAAATCCACCCTGGTCAACCGCATCATCGGCCGACGGGAAGCCGTCGTCGAGGACGTCCCGGGCGTCACCCGCGACCGCGTCTCGTACGAGGCGTCGTGGAACGGCCGCCGGTTCATGGTGCAGGACACCGGCGGATGGGAACCCGACGCGAAGGGCATGCAGCAGTCCGTGGCCCGCCAGGCGGAGGTCGCGATGCGCACCGCCGACGCGATCCTCGTCGTCGTCGATGCCACCGTGGGCGCCACCAGCGTGGACGAGGCCGTCGCGAAGGTGCTGCGTCGGTCGAAGACTCCGGTGCTGCTCGTGGCGAACAAGGTAGACGACGACCGTGTCGAATCCGAAGCCGCGACACTGTGGTCCCTCGGACTCGGCCAGCCCTATTCGGTATCGGCCACCCACGGTCGCGGCACCGGTGATCTGCTCGACGAGCTGCTCGCCAAGCTGCCGGCCACGCCCCGCGAGGGTACCGGTGGTGAAGGGCCTCGCCGCGTCGCGCTGGTGGGCAAGCCGAACGTCGGCAAGTCGAGCCTGCTCAACAAGCTCGCCGGCGACGAACGGTCGGTGGTGCACGACATCGCCGGCACCACCGTCGACCCGGTGGACTCGATCGTCGAGCTCGGCGGCAAGCCGTGGCGCTTCGTCGACACCGCCGGTCTGCGCAAGCGCGTCAACAGTGCGTCCGGCGCCGAGTTCTACGCCTCCCTGCGCACGCGGGGTGCGATCGACGCGGCCGAGGTGGCGGTGCTGCTCATCGACGCCTCGCAGCCCATCACCGAGCAGGACCAGCGGGTCATCACGATGGTCGTCGAGTCCGGGCGCGCCCTGGTGATCGCGTTCAACAAGTGGGATCTCGTCGACGAGGATCGCCGCTACGAACTCGGCCGCGAGATCGACCGCGACCTGTTGCGGGTGCCGTGGGCATCGCGGGTGAACATCTCCGCCAAGACCGGTCGCGCCGTGCAGAAGCTCGTCCCGGCCATGGAGACGGCCCTCGAGTCGTGGGACAAGCGCATCTCGACCGGACGCCTGAACTCGTGGCTCAAGGAGGTCGTGGCCGCGACTCCGCCGCCGATGCGCGGCGGTCGCCTGCCCCGGGTGTTGTTCGCCACCCAGGCGGCCACGCGGCCGCCGACCTTCGTGCTGTTCACCACGGGCTTCCTCGAGGCCGGCTACCGCCGCTTCCTCGAGCGTCGCCTGCGGGAGGAGTTCAACTTCGACGGCAGTCCCGTACGGATCTCGGTGCGCGTGCGGGAGAAGCGCGACCGCCGCAAGTGAGCTCCCGACGTCCGGTCGTGAAAACGCGCTGACCAGCCGATTAGTGTTTCGGTCCGTTCCTGTTGTAATCTCTGAGAGCGCTCGGAGAGAGCGCGGACGGGCTGTGGCGCAGCTTGGTAGCGCACTTGACTGGGGGTCAAGTGGTCGCAGGTTCAAATCCTGTCAGCCCGACGTAAACGCCCAGGTGAGAGTAAGTTTCTCGCCTGGGCTTCGTCATGTCCCGGGGGCGTTTTTGCCTGGTCCCCCGGCCGACCGAGCAGCCGCGTCGGTGCGGTGCGCGACGTTGGCTCGGCGGCTTCCTGTGGATAAGGGGACCAGGGCCGCAGCGAAGCGGTCGATCGGCGGTCACAGCCTGCGCCCCTGCCGGGCTCGCGGTGCCTTGGACTTCGCGGCACCGCGAGACGATCTGCTGAGAAGGGCGTTGGCCTGCCGGTAGTCGATTTTCACCTGGGCGAGGGCGGCCTGGAGCCTGAGCGAGTTGGTCCAGGCGTACTCGGGTCCCGGGCACCCCGGCGCCGGCGCACTCCAGCAACAGGCGGACGTTCGCTTCCCGCAGCCGCTCCAAGAAGGCGCCGATATCGCAGCCATAGACCCCGATCGTCATGATCGTGAGCATCGTATGCTCCCCATCTTCCTGCTGCTCGCGCCGGCGAGACCGGCACGAGCAGCAGGAGTGGCAAGGCCGCGTTACGCGACAGCGGTTCCTTCGAGTTCGATCATCTGACCGGGGATCGCCAGCCGCGTCACCCCGAGCATCGTGGTTGTGGGCGCGACGCCCGCGGCGCCGAGCCGCCCGGCGAGCACGCCGTAGTGCGGGAACAGCGCGTCCACGTCGGTGGTGTACACGTTGAGCCTGACGAGGTCTGTTAGGGACATGCCGGCCTCGGCGAGCACGGCTTCGAGGTTGTCCACGGCCAGCGCGAGCTGGGCCGCGATGTCCCCGTCGTGCTCGGGCCGGCCGTCCTTGCTCATCGCGGTCTGCCCCGAGATGTAGAGGGTCCGGGTGTGCCCTGCGACGACCTCGCCCTGGTTGAATCCCATCTCCTGCGACCATGTCACCGGGTTGACCGCTGTTCGTTCCATTGCCACTCCAATCGTTGCGACTGCGAGCGCCCGGCGGCCGGGTGGTCGCCGTCCTCAACGCCCGCAAACTCAGCCTCCCAACAAAACGCGACATCTTGTGTCAGGATTTTTGATAGGAATGAAACTATGCGAGCCGATCGGTTGGTCTCACTGGTGCTGCTGCTGCGCCAGCGGGGTCGGATGACCGCGGACGAGCTCGCCGGCGAGCTGGAGGTCTCCGCCCGCACGGTGCTGCGCGACATCGAGGCGCTGTCCACTGCCGGCGTCCCGGTCTACGCCGATCGCGGGCGACACGGCGGGTTTTCCCTGCTTCCCGGCTTCCGCACGGAGCTGACCGGACTGAACCATGACGAAGCCCTCGCGCTGCTGACCGCCGGGTCGGGCCGCGGCGAGAAGGTCTTCGGCCTCGGCACCGCGCTCGCTTCCGCGATGCGCAAGGTGGTCGATGCGCTGCCCGAAGGCCACCGCACCAGCCTGGACGATGCGGCCCGGCGGTTCCTGGTCGAGCCCGACACCGACCTGCTCTCACGACGGCTGGTCACCGAGGACGTGGCGAGTGGCGTGATGGGCGTAGTCCGCCATGCCGTGCTCACCGGGCACAAGCTTCGCTTCCAGTACACCGCACCGGGCAAGGCACCCCGCTGGCACGCCGTCGATCCGATCGGTCTGGTCACCGTTCGCGGCCGCACCTACCTGCTGGCCACCAAGTCGGGAGAGGATCGGACGTACCGGCTCTCGCGCATGGTGACCGCCGAGGAGCTTCCGGAACTGGCCGAGCGTCCCGCGCAGGTTGACCTCGACCGCATCTGGGCCGAGCGCAGCGCCCAGTTCTTGTCGAAGAACCACATCCCTGTGCTGGTCAGGGTCGAACCCACGCGACGTGAGGAGTTGCTGAACACCGCGCGAGCTGTCCGCGCCGAGGAACCGGAGGAAGACGGCTGGGTGCGTCTCGACGTGACCTTCGAGGACCTGCGGCACGCTGTCTGGGCGATCTGGCAGCTCGACACCGCCGCCGAAGTCCTCGCACCCGAGTCGCTGCGTGCGGCCCTCCGCGACCGGGCGGCAACCCTCAATGCCAGATACGAGAGCTTTGCCCGGTCACCTGCGGAGCCTTCGCGCGGCTCAACGCCCGACAGCCACTAGGAGTGACGCCCACGCTACGGCGAAACTGACGGGCAGCGAAGTTCGGATCGCCCCACCCCACCCGCTCAGCGATCGTCGTGATCGGCGCAGCCGTGGTGCGCAGACATGCTGCCATTCGCTCGGTCCGGAGCATCGTCGGGTACGCGATCGGAGATTGCCCGAAGGGCGACGACGCCGAGGCAACGGTGTCCGACGGCGACGTCTCGTCGTGGGCGGTCCCGCGACGTGCGGTCGGGCGCGTGCTGGCCGATCTGGTCGACCGACCCGAGTACGCCCGCGCCACAGTGGCGGTCTCCTGACACGGATCGCGCCGAACGCTCCCGGAGCGGGGTGCGCACCGTCCACGATGAGAAATGCGTCGGCAGACGGTCATTCTTCGTGCGGCACCATCCGTGCCCTGCGGCACCCGCGAAAGGACCACGATGACCACACGATTCAATCCCTATCTCGCATTCCGCGATTCCGCGCGCGAGGCCATGGAGTTCTACAGGTCGGTGTTCGGCGGCGAACTGACGGTGAGCAGATTCGCGGACATGAACGCCTCGCAGGATCCGAGCGAGGACGACAAGGTGATGCACTCGATGCTCACCACCGACCGCGGCTTCGTGCTCATGGCCTCGGACACCCCGAACGGCATGGACTACACGCCCGGCACGAACTTCTCGCTGTCGCTCAGCGGGGACGACGAGAGCGTGCTCCGGGGTTGGTGGGACGCGCTGAGCGAGAGCGGTCGCGTCGACATGCCGCTCGAGCGTGCCCCCTGGGGCGATCTGTTCGGCATGTGCACCGATCGCTTCGGCGTGTCGTGGATGGTCAGCATCGGCGACCAGCAGGGCTGAACCCGCGCCGCTCGGCGCCCGTCAGCCGAGGCGGGCGTCGAGCTCGCGCACCAGTTTCGGTGGCGCGGTCTGCCGATAGGACATGTCGAGCAGTTCGGCGACCTCGTCCCAGTCCACCTCCGGACGGGCGAGGTCGTACCCGACCCACCCGGACGGCCCGAAATACATCGGCACATAGGTGTGGGGTTCCTCGAGCAGCGCGCGGCGCTCCTCCTCGTCGGGCTTGACGATGAGGGAGCGGGGAAACGGTGCGCGGGTGCCCTTCTCGCCGCCTCCGTAGACCGCGAAGGCCGTCCGGGTGGAGAAGAACGGACGGCCGTGCGAGATCTTCTCGGAGGCGCCGGGCAGGGCCAGCGCGAGCGAGCGCACACGAGCTAGCAGGGGATCCGCCTCGTCGAACATCACCGGATGCGGCATGAGCGGAGCGTACCGAGCGACTACGACAACGGTCGCGAGATCAACTCTTCCGACTCGTCAGCTCATGGATACCGGCGTGCAACAGCGGCTCGACGCCGCGGCCGAGTTCCTCGAACCCGTCGCCGACCGTCTTGCCCTGACGGAACCGGAAGTAGATGCCCTCGAGGATCACCGCGAGCTTGTAGTAGGCCAGGGCGAGGTGGAACGCCATGTCCGACAGGTCGCGTCCACCGGCGGCCTCGTACCGGGCAAGCAGTTCGTCGTCGCCGAGGAAGCCCGGAGCGCGGGACACCGTCGACACGGGGAACTCCGTGTTCTCCCGCGCCAGCCGCTGGTACACCAGCAGCAACGCCACATCGGTGAGGGGATCGCCGAGCGTGGCCATCTCCCAGTCCAGCACCGCGACCACCTTGTCGTCGTCGTCGACGAGAACGTTGTCGAGCCGGTAGTCGCCGTGCACGATGCCCACCTCGCCGTCGCCCGGCAGATTGTCGACGAGCAGCCGGTGCAGCTCGTCGGCGCCGTCGAGGTCCCGGCTGTGCGAGTTCTCGAGCTGGGTGGTCCAGCGCCGCACCTGCCGCTCGAGGAAGCCCTGGGGGTGGCCGAAGTCCTCGAGTCCCACGGTCGCCGGGTCCACCGCGTGCAGGGCGGCCAGGGTGTCGACCATCCGCTCGGAGATCACGCGCGTGCGCTCGGCGCCGAGCGGTTCGAGTTGCTCCGCGGTGCGATAGGGCGTCCCCACGACCAGATCCATGAGATAGAAGGGCGCGCCGAGCACCGAATCGTCCTCGCACAGCAGATGCGAGCGGGGGACCGGTACCGCGGTGCCGGCGAGCGCGGAGATGACGCGGTACTCGCGAGCCATGTCGTGTGCGGTCGCGAGGACGTGTCCGAGTGGGGGACGGCGCAACACCAGCCGCCGATCGCCGTCGGTCACCTCGTAGGTGAGATTCGAGCGTCCGCCGCTGATCAGGCGCGCGCGGAGGGGACCGGAGAACAGGTCGGGGGCGGAGGTCTGCAGATAGGCATCGAGCGCATCGAGGTCGAGGCCGGCGGGCACGTCGTTCATCGAGCTCCTTTCCGTCGGCTCCCACTATGACCGCGGGTGGGGATCCGTGTTCGGAGAACTCCCACCCCACGCAGGTAATCCGGACTGCACGGAAACCATAAATATTCAGAACTCCCCCCTTCGAGGCCGGTGTCACCGACACCGGCCAGGGCATGCGCCTAGCCGCCGGGGCAGTTGTGACGAACTACTGTCGACCCATGCCCGCTGCTCACCCTCTCGACAGAGACAACGTCCGCGACGCGCTGGACGCGTTCGATTCGCGCCGACTGCCGCTCGACGGCCGCCGGCACGCAGCCGTCGTCGTGGCGGTGCTCGACGACGGGAACGGTAAGCCCGTCATGCCCCTCACACGGCGACCGACCCGTCTGCGGGCACATCCCGGCCAGTTCGCGTTGCCGGGCGGACGTCTGGACGAGGGGGAGCAGCCCGAGGAGGCCGCCCTGCGCGAGCTGCACGAGGAACTCGGAATCGACCTCGGCCCCGAGTCCGTCCTCGGCCGGCTCGACGACTACATCACCCGCTCCGGTTACGTCATGTCACCGTTCGTCGTGTGGTCGGACACCGCGGTGAGCGATCTGAAGCCCAGCCCCGACGAGGTCGACGTGCTCTTCGCCGTCACCACCGACGAACTCGACGTCGACCCGCGCTTCGTCACCATCCCCGAATCCGACAAGCCGGTGATCCAGTGGCCCTTCCGCGGTCACCTCGTGCACGCACCGACCGCCGCGGTGGTCTACCAATTCCGCGAAGTCGTGCTGCGCCGGCGGGCCACCCGCATCGACGGTCTCGAGCAGCCGGTCTTCGCCTGGCGCTGACACCCCGGAATCTCCGCTCGCGCGGCTGTGGAAGGCTGGACTCCGCGCCCGAACGGAACGCCGGCGGGGCATCACGAGAACGACCTCACGAGAATACGGAGCGGCCCCACCATGACCGATGCGACCGGAACCGCCGACGCGCGCGGATCGGACCGCATCCTCACCGTGCCGAACGTCCTCAGCTTCGTCCGGCTGCTGGGTGTGCCCGTCTTCCTCTATCTCATCCTCGTCGCCCACGCCGACGTCTGGGCGCTGATCCTGCTGGCCGCGAGTAGCATCACCGACTGGGCCGACGGCAAACTCGCCAGGCTGCTCGACCAGACCTCCCGCCTCGGAGCCCTTCTCGATCCCGCCGTCGACCGCCTCTACATCGTGGCCACCCTCGTCGCCCTCGTGGCGCGCGACATCGTGCCTTGGTGGATCGCGGTGATCCTCGTCGGCCGCGAACTCGTCCTGGCGCCGACCCTGGCCGTCTACCGGCGCCGGGAACTGTCCCCGCCGGACGTGCTCTACCTCGGCAAGGGCGCCACCTTCCTGCTCATGTGCGCGCTGCCGCTGATGCTCGGGGCCGTCGCCGTGCCCGCCTCGGAGCCGATCACCGGACCGCTCGGCTGGGCCACCCTGATCTGGGGGACCGTACTGTACGTGTGGACCGGCCTGCTGTACCTCGGGCAGGCCGTCGTGACGGCACGGACCGTGCCGGCCGGGCGGTGATCCGATGAGCCGCGCGTGGGAACGCATCCGGCGCAATCCGGTGCCCTCGCTCCTGAAGTCGCTCCTCGAGGATCATCTCGACCCCGGCTACGCTGCGTCCGCCGCGGACCGGGCTGCGGGGCGCTCGAGCACCTCTCCGAGCGCGTCGCGCGCGTGGCTCGGCGCCGGAGTTCTCCTCGCCGGCCTCGTGATCGGCATCGCGTACGCGCACAACGCCGACGTGCAGGCCGGCACCGACAGCACCCGCGCCGAGATCCTCGACTCCCTCCGGGCAGGGGATGAACGCATCACCGCGCTCACTGCACAGCGGGACGAACTCGGTGCCGCGGTCGACGAACGACGCACCGCCCTGTTCTCCGACGGAGGCGACGGCGCGACCATCCTCGACCGACTCCGCGACGCCGAGGCCGCAGCCGCGGCAACACCGGTGCGCGGTCCGGGGATCACGGTCACCCTCACCGAACCCACCGCGCGACCGAACCTGTCGGATGCGGCGCGAATCGAGGACCGACCCACCGCGCTCGTCCTCGACCGCGACCTGCAGTCGGTCGTCAACGCGCTGTGGGCGGCCGGTGCGGAGGCCGTAGAGGTCGGGGGCGTGCGGGTGGGTCCCGGGGTGACCATCCGGCAGGCCGGGGGAGCGATGCTCGTCGACAACCGGCCCGTATTCTCCCCGTACACGGTCTCGGCGGTGGGATCTCCCTCCCGACTGCAGACGACCTTCGTCGTCAGCGACGCCTACCTGCGCATCGCGGGGATACAGCAGCTCTACGGGGTGGGATTCACCCTCGCAGAGGAGGATGATCTCGAGTTTCCGGCCGCCACGGTCCGGAAACTCGGCAGCAGTGGAGAAACGGGGTACAGGTGAAGCGACTCGAACACGGTCACGCGCTCTACGCGGTGCTCGCACTGGCGATCGGGATCGGCGCCGGAATCGTGTTCAGCCCACAGGTACCCGATGTCGTGCAGCCCTACCTGCCCATCGCGGTGGTCGCCGCGCTCGACACGGTCTTCGGCGGTCTACGCGCCTATCTCGACGACATCTTCGACGCGAAGGTGTTCGTGGTGTCGTTCGTCTTCAACGTCCTCGTCGCCGCCCTGATCGTGTGGCTCGGCGACCAGCTCGGCGTGGGCACCCAGTTGTCGACCGCGGTCATCGTCGTCCTCGGCATCCGTATCTTCGGAAACGCTGCAGCCCTACGTCGTCGCCTGTTCGGGGCCTGACCGTGACCGAACCGCAACAACCCCGCCCCGCACCCGACACCGGCGCAACGCCCGAAACCGGCACTGCGCGCGCCACCCGATCGCAACGCGTCTTTCTCGTCCTCGCGGCGATTCTCGTCGTCCTGCTCGGCGCCGGCATCGCCACCCAGGTGCGTACGACCGATACCGGCGACGACCTCGACTCGGCGCGCCCTGCGGACCTGCTCGTGCTGCTCGACAACCTCAATCGCCGCGAAGCCGCTCTCCGCCAGGAGGTCACCGAACTCGAGCGCACCCTCTCGAGTCTCGAACAGGAAGGCTCGGAAGCGGCGCTCGAGGAAGCCCGCACGCGCCTGTACACGCTGTCGGCGCAACTCGGCACCGAACCCGCCACCGGGCCCGGAGTGGTTCTCACCGTCGACGATCCGCGCGAGGGTGTCGGATCGGAGGTGCTGCTCGACATGATCCAGGAGCTGCGCGCGGCGGGTGCCGACACGATGCAGATCGCCGGGGCGAACGGTGAGACCGTGCGCATCGGGGTCGATTCGTGGGTCACCGGACCGGGCGGCGACATCGTCGTCGACGACCGCCGACTCGATGCTCCGTACACCGTCACCGCCATCGGCGACGGACCGACTCTCGCCGCCGCGCTGAACATTCCCGGCGGAGTGGTCGACACGGTCGCCCGTGCGGGCGGATCATTGTCCGTAGAACAGTCTCCGCAGGTGGAGGTGTCCGCCTTGCGGGAGATCGAGCCACGCCAATACTCTCAGCCCGGTAACTGAATCCGACGTTCCGGTCGAACGTCGTCTCCGAAAGGACCAGTCTTGACCGATTTCGCGACACCCGAGGATCTGCGGTACACCCCCGAGCACGAGTGGGTGCGCAGGACGGGCGCGACGACCGTGCGCATCGGGATCACCGACTACGCACAGTCCCAACTCGGCGACGTGGTCTTCGTGCAGCTGCCCGAGGCGGGCGCCGAGATCGCCGCCGGCGAGTCCTTCGGAGAGGTCGAGTCCACCAAGAGCGTGTCGGACGTGTTCGCGCCGCTGACCGCGAAGGTGACCGCCGTCAACATGGAACTCGACGCGAATCCCGAACTGGTGAACAGCAGCCCGTACGAGGACGGCTGGCTCGTCGACGTGGAGATGGGCAGCGAGAACGACCTCGACGAGGCGCTCGCGGAGACGCTCGACGCGGAAGGTTACCGCGGGATCACGGAAGGCTGACGGACCCGACAGGTAACGTGACCGCGACTGTCTGCGTCAGTGCCCCAGAGCGGGGTACGGTCGGATATGGCGTGTGCCGTGTCGGACCTGAACGGGGCGAACGAATCAGCGACCGTCCGGGATCACCCGGGTGGTCGAACGGATAAGGAGAAACGGTGAGCGAGAACGGCAACGCGGGTTACGAGGAGACTCCTGCAGAGACCACTTCGGTATTTCGCGCCGACTTCCTGAACGAAGTGGAGGGCGCGGGTTCGGCCACCACCGAAGCGCCCGTCTCGGGTGTCGAGGGCCTGCCCGCCGGATCGGCGCTGCTGGTCGTCAAGCGGGGGCCCAATGCAGGATCGCGCTTCCTGCTCGACCAGCCCACCACCTCGGCGGGTCGGCATCCCGACAGCGACATCTTCCTCGACGACGTGACCGTCAGCCGTCGGCACGCCGAGTTCCGCCAGGACGAGGGCGAATTCCAGGTCGTCGACGTGGGAAGCCTCAACGGCACCTACGTCAACCGCGAGCCGGTCGACTCCGCCGTTCTCGCGAACGGCGACGAGGTGCAGATCGGCAAGTTCCGGCTGGTGTTCCTGACCGGTCCGCGAGGTAACCAGGGCGCAGGTAGCTGATGACCGCGGCCCGCCAGCCGGCGCCGGCCGGAATGTCGATCGGGTCGGTGCTCGACCGCCTGCGTCCGGAATTTCCGGACGTGACGATCTCGAAGATCCGGTTCCTCGAGGCCGAGGGACTGATCAGCCCGGAACGCACACCCTCGGGCTACCGCCGCTTCTCGATCGCCGATTGCGAGCGTCTGCGGTACGTGCTCACCGCGCAGCGCGATCAGTACCTTCCGCTCAAGGTGATCAAGGAGCAGCTCGAGGCGATCGACCGCGGCGCCGCCACGGTGGGATCGGTCGAGACCCGGATCACCCGGCCGCGTTCGCTGGCGGTGGCCCGCGGCGAGGTCTCGCCGGAGGATCTGCGCACCGATCGCGAGATCCGGGTGAGCCGCGAGGATCTGTGCACCCGTGCCGGGATCGACGCGGCCTTCCTCACCGAGCTGGTGGGGGCGGGCCTGCTCAAGCCGGGCCCGGCCGGTTTCTTCGACGAGGACGCGGTGCTGCTCGCCCGCACGGCGAAGGCGATGGCGGAGTTCGGCCTCGAGGTTCGGCACCTGCGGGCGTTCAAGCTCGCCGCCGACCGCGAGGCCGCGCTCGTCGCTCAGATCGCCGGCCCGATCGCGAAGGGCCGCGACGCCGGGGCACGGCAGCGCGCCGAGGAGATGGTGCGCGAACTGGCCGCACTGTCGTTGACATTGCACACCTGCCTGGTGAAAGCGGCGGTGCAAGGAGCCCTCGACCGTTAGGCGACGAATTCGTCGTCGAGTGCGACCACGGCCCTCCGTCAGGTGGTGACCTACGGCACCTGACGGATGTGCTGGAGGACACTAGAATTCCAGGCAGTACCTGTCGGGTGGTCCCACCACCGACGAGCAGCAGGACGGAGGCATCGCGATGAGCGAGATGCGGATAGTAGGGATTCGTATCGAACAGCCGCAGAACCAGCCTGTCCTCCTGCTGCGGGAGGTCGACGGCGATCGGTATCTGCCGATCTGGATCGGGCAGAACGAAGCGACCGCCATCGCCCTCGAACAGCAGGGGGTCGAACCGGCACGGCCGCTGACCCACGACCTGATCAAGAACCTCCTCGAGGCGTTCGGTCGCAACCTCCGCGAGGTGCGCATCGTCGACCTGCGCGAAGGGACGTTCTACGCGGATCTGGTCTTCGACGGAGGGATGCGTGTTTCCTGCCGGCCCTCCGACGGGGTCGCGGTGGCCTTGCGCATCGGCGCGCCGGTCCACGTCGAGGAACCGGTGCTCACCGAGGCAGGACTGGTCATGCCCGACGAACGGGAGGACGAGGTCGAGAAGTTCAAGGAGTTCCTCGACTCCGTCTCGCCCGACGATTTCAAGGCGACGGACGGCTGAGCGCCGTCCGTCGCACGGCGACGAGCGTTGGCGCGCGCGTCGGCCGTGACGGTAGTAATGTCGAACGTTGCCTTCCGGTCGGCGTGTCGCAGCCCGACGCCCAACACCGGAGCGTACGCTGAGTTGATCCGCCAGGGATGACTCGGTGAGCCTGGGAGGGCTCGATGATCGGATGTGGTCGGGGGATCCACCAATCGATCGTTGCGAGGCAGAACTGGGCGCGCGAGAGGGAGTCAGTAGTGCGAGATCGGACGAAGGGACAGCCACTCGGCGTCGATTCCGGCGATCGCTCGAATCCGGCGCCGCGGACGAACGAGACCGACGAGATCCAACCGGGCCTGTTTCCGGACAACTCGGCGCCCGACGAGCTCGTCGGCTACCGCGTGCCCATCGCCTGCCAGATCGCAGGAATCAGCTACCGCCAGCTCGACTACTGGGCCCGCACGAATCTGGTCGTACCGTCCATCCGCGGGGCTGCCGGTTCCGGTAGCCAACGGCTGTACTCGTTCAAGGACATCCTCGTCCTCAAGATCGTCAAGCGCCTGCTCGACACCGGCGTCTCGCTGCAGAACATCCGCGTCGCCGTCGACCATCTCCGCAGCCGTGGGGTGGGCGACCTCGCGAAGATCACTCTTTTCTCCGACGGCACCACCGTCTACGAATGTACGTCGCCCGAAGAGGTCGTCGACCTGCTGCAGGGCGGGCAGGGCGTCTTCGGGATCGCGGTGAGCGGCGCGATGCGCGAGCTCACCGGCAGCATCGCCGATTTCCCCGCCGAACGCGCCGACGGCGGCGGCGTCGAGGAACGCCCCGAGGACGAACTGGCGTCGCGTCGCCGCGAACGCATCAACCGCCGCATCGGCTGACCACACCACTGATGTCGCATCGGCCGACCACATGACCGCTCCACTCCACCGCCGGCGGCACTTTCCGCACCTGCGGTATTTCGACCCCCGCGACGTGAACTAGACTCGAAGACGCGTCGCCATCACGCGGGAGAGACCCGGACACCGAGCCGGGCGCCGAAGGAGCAGCACCTCCCCGTCAATCTCTCAGGCAACCGGGACCGCGTGAGCTCCGACGTCTCTGGAAAGTGGCGGGAGCACCCGCCCGCCCACGGGGAAAGGCTCTGGCCGGCCGAATCTCTCAGGCGCTCGCTCCGCGAGCTCACGACAGAGGGGGAGGAACCACCTCGCGCGACCGCGCGCATGTGGACCTCGCCGACCAGCCCGGGAGCTGCGATGACAGATGCCGTCACCTCGAACTTCGCCGATCGCCACATCGGCCCCGACACCGCCGGCCTGAACCGGATCCTCGACGTCGTGGGAGTCGATTCCCTCGACGCCCTCGCCACCGCCGCGGTGCCGGCCGCCATCCTCGACGACCGTGCAGACAACGTGCCGACCGGCCTCGACGTCCTCGACACGCCCCGCTCCGAGCACGACGTACTCGCCGAACTGAAGGCACTCGCGTCGCAGAACACCGTGGCGACGTCGATGATCGGCCACGGCTACTACGACACGCTCACGCCGCCCGTGCTGTTGCGCAACATCATCGAGAACCCCGCCTGGTACACGGCCTACACCCCCTACCAGCCGGAGATCAGCCAGGGACGCCTCGAGGCGCTGCTGAACTTCCAGACCATGGTCGCCGACCTGACCGGCATGGAGATCGCGAACTCGTCGATGCTCGACGAGGCCACCGCCGCTGCCGAGGCCATGACCCTGCTGCGCCGCGCGAACCGCAAGTCCAAGAGCCCGCGCCTGGTCGTCGACGTCAACCTGTTCGCGCAGACCGCCGCGGTGCTGGCGACCCGCGCCGAACCGCTCGGTATCGAGATCGTCACCGTCGACCTCGCTGCCGACGGACTTCCCGAGGGCGAGTTCTTCGGCGTGATCCTCCAGGTGCCCGGCGCTTCGGGCCGCATCATCGACGCCGCTCCGATCATCGCGGCGGCCCACGGCCGCGGCGCGCTCGTCGCCATCGGCGCCGACCTGCTGGCCATGACCTTGATCACCCCGCCCGGGGAGCAGGGTGCCGACGCGTGCTTCGGCACCACCCAGCGGTTCGGTGTGCCGATGGGCTTCGGCGGGCCGCACGCCGGCTACCTCGCCGTCGGTAGCGCCCACACCCGCACCCTGCCCGGACGCCTCGTCGGTGTCTCGGTGGACGCGGACGGCAACCCGGCCTACCGCCTCGCGTTGCAGACCCGTGAGCAGCACATCCGCCGTGAGAAGGCCACCAGCAACATCTGCACCGCCCAGGTGCTCCTCGCCGTGCTCGCGGCCATGTACGCCTCGTACCACGGCGCCGAAGGCCTCACCGGCATCGCCCGCCGCGTCGCCGGGCACGCCCGCCGCCTCGCCGACGGTCTGCGCGCCGGTGGCGTCGAGGTTGTCCACGATGAGTTCTTCGACACCGTCCTCGTGCGCGTCCCGGGGCGTGTCGACGCCGTGCTCGCCGCCGCCCTCGAGGCCGGCATCAACCTGCACCGGGTCGACGACGATCACGTGTCGATCTCGTGCGACGAGGCCACCACCGCGGCGCACGTCGACGCGGTCCTGCGCGCCTTCGGCGTCACCGCCGGGGACGCCGCCGAGGGAACGGCGCTGCCGCAGGCCCTTGCCCGCACCAGCGAGTTCCTGCAGCATGCGGCGTTCACCCGCTACCGCACCGAGACCGCGATGATGCGTTACCTGCGGCGCCTGTCCGACAAGGACCTCGCCCTCGACCGGACGATGATCCCGCTGGGCTCGTGCACGATGAAGCTCAACGCCGCCGCCGAGATGGAAGCCATCACCTGGCCCGAGTTCGCGGGTCTGCACCCCTTCGCTCCGGCGGATCAGACGGCGGGGATCCGCCGCCTCATCGCCGACCTCGAAGGCTGGCTCGCCGCGGTGACGGGGTACGACGCCGTGAGCCTGCAGCCCAACGCCGGCAGCCAGGGCGAGTACGCGGGTCTGCTCGCGATCCGTCACTACCACCTCGATCGCGGCGACACCGATCGGGACATCTGCCTGATCCCGTCGAGCGCGCACGGCACCAATGCCGCATCCGCCGTGATGGCGGGCATGCGTGTCGAGGTCGTCGCGTGCCGCCCGAACGGGGATGTCGATCTCGACGACCTGCGCGCCAAGATCGCCGACCACGGTGCGCGCCTGGCCGCGATCATGATCACCTATCCGTCCACGCACGGTGTGTACGAGCACGACATCGCCGACATCTGCGGTGCCGTGCACGACGCCGGCGGTCAGGTGTACATCGACGGTGCCAACCTCAACGCTCTCGTGGGTCTGGCGCGGCCGGGCAAGTTCGGGGGCGATGTGAGCCACCTGAACCTGCACAAGACGTTCTGCATCCCGCACGGTGGCGGCGGTCCGGGTGTCGGCCCGATCGGCGTCCGTTCGCATCTGGCCCCGTACCTGCCGGGCCATCCGGCGGAGCCGGGACTCGGGGGAGCGGGACCGGTCTCGGCGGCGCCCTACGGATCGGCGTCGATCCTGCCGATCACCTGGGCGTACATCAAGATGATGGGTGCCGAGGGGCTGCGTCGCGCGTCGCTGACGGCGATCGCGTCGGCCAACTACATCGCGCGTCGTCTCGACGAGTACTTCCCGGTGCTGTACACGGGGGAGACCGGCATGGTCGCCCACGAGTGCATCCTCGATCTGCGTCCGCTGACGAAAGCGACGGGGGTGACGGTCGACGACGTCGCGAAGCGTCTGGCCGACTACGGCTTCCACGCGCCGACGATGAGCTTCCCGGTGGCCGGCACCCTCATGGTCGAGCCCACCGAGAGCGAGGACATCGCCGAACTCGACGCGTTCATCGACGCGATGATCTCGATCCGCAGTGAGATCGACCGGGTCGGGGCAGGGGAGTGGCCGGTGGACGACAATCCGCTGCGCGGCGCTCCGCACACCGCGGAATGCCTGGTGGGCGAGTGGAACCACCCGTATTCGCGGGAGATCGCGGTGTTCCCGATGGGGAAGAGCCGAGCCAAGGTTTGGCCGGCGGTGCGGCGTATCGACGGCGCACACGGCGACCGGAACCTGGTGTGCGCGTGCCCGCCCCTGGAGGCGTACAGCGGCTGATGCCGGGGATGGCCGACGGACACGTCCGTCGGCCATCGTCATCGATGGGATAACTCCGAACGATACGGAAATTATAGAAATCCAGAACTGTCCGCCGTCCACAACTAAACTCACCGAGCCACTAAGACAAGGCCGTCAGTTCGCGGCGGTCAGCTCGAGGACGGAGATCTCCGGTGGAGTGCCGACCCGCACGGGCGGTCCCCACGCGCCGGTGCCCTGGGACGTGTAGATCTGCGTGTCGCCGAAGCGGTCGAGTCCGGTGACGGTCGGGTTGGCCAGGGAGACGAACGGCCGCAGCGGCCACATCTGTCCGCCGTGGGTGTGCCCGGACAGTTGCAGGTCGACTCCGAGCTCGCGTGCCTCGTCGACGTGCCGCGGCTGGTGGGCGGCGAGGATCACCGGGGTACCGTCCGCGATGCCGGCGAGGGCGGCGGGCATGTCGGGGTGGTGCGGTTCGGGGGCGGTGTAGTCGTGGACGCCGGCGAGCGCGACGACGTCGCCGTCCCGCTCGAGGACGACATGGTCGTTCCGCAGGGTGCGTACACCGAGCGTCTCCCAGTGGTTCAGCCACGATTCGGCGTCGTCGGAGTAGTACTCGTGGTTGCCGCTGACGCCGTACACCCCGAGCGGGGCCTGCAGTTGCCGGAGCGGTTCGAGATCGGAGCCGACGAGTTCGACGGTGCCGTCGGCGAGGTCGCCGCCGAGCACGATCAGGTCGGGTTGCTCCTCGGCGACGAGGTCGACGACACCTTGCACGAAGTCGGCTCCGCGGGAGGGTCCGACGTGCAGGTCGGTGACGAGCGCGATGCGGGCACCGTCGAAGCCGGCAGGCAGGTCCTGCAGGGCGACGGGCACAGTGACGATCTGCGGCCGGTCGGCCTCGATCGTGCCGTATCCGACGGCGGCGACCGCGGCCACGACGAGCACGGCGGTCGCGATACGCAGCCCCCGTCCCGGGGTCTCGACCGTGCCGTCCTCGGTGATCGGCCGGGGTTGCCCGCGTCGGGCGAGGCGGGCGACGAACAACGCGACTCCGATGAGCAGGAGCCCGAGCATCAGGTACAGCACCACCGCCAACCAACTCCAGCCGAGGAACCCGATGGGGCGGGCCCAGGCAGGATCGAGCACCGTGCCCACCCCGGAGGCGCCGAGCGTGAGCACGAACAGGACGACGAGGACGAGATCGGCGGCGAGTGCGGCAGGTCGCGGCAGGCCGGGTGCCCGGACGAGTCGTCGATGCAGCAGGTAGGTGAGGAGGGCAAGGAAGACCCCCACGACGAGAAGTCGGAGCACGTCAGGACGTCAGCTTTCGGAGGAGGTCGGTGAGATCGGCGGGGTCGGTGGTGTCGACGACGGTGAGGCTGCCGTCGGTAGCTTCGGCGGCCTGTTCGAGGACGAGGTCGGCGCGGTCGCCGAGGACGACGACGTCGATCCGCACGGGGGTGTCGGGGGACGAGAGTTCATCGATCGCGGCGCGCAGGTCGCGGGCGGCTGCTTCGTCGGGGTCGTCGCTGTCGACGACGACGAGTACGGAGTTCGGTCGGCCCGGGTCGTAGTTGTCGACGGCGTCGCGGTAGGCGGCGGTGAGAGTGGCGTAGACGGGTTCGCGGTCGACGAGATCGATGTCGTCGAGGATCGAGGACATCGCCGCGCGCTTGGCTGCGGTGAGTCCGTCGCGGATGACGGCGACACGGTGTCCCTCGGGGGTGTCGGCGAAGACGTACATGCCCATCACCGAGTTGATGGACGCGCGACGCATGGCCTCGCGTACGGCGCCTGCGGTCGCGGTGAGGCGGGTGCCGTCGCCGGCGGGGGTGCCCATGGAGGTGGAGGTGTCGACGACCATCGTGACCTTGCGCGGGGACACCGGGGCGAGACGCAGTGCGACGAGGACGTCGTCGACGGTGGGGTCGGCGGGGGCGAGGACGGTGTCGACGCGGGGCAGCGGAAGTTCCCCGGCGGGTTCGGGGACGGCGTCGGCGGTGCGGAAACCGTGGGCGGTGAGGATGCCGGCCTGCTCGGGGCGCCGCGCGTAGTCGGTGAACTCCGCGGCGGCGCGGGCGAGCGTCTCGTCGACCCAGGGGGCGTCGACGACGGCCGTGGGGAAGTCGACGACGGGCGCGACGCCGATCGGCAGGTGGCCGGTGAGGCCGCGGACCTGTCCATCTGTGAGGGCGCGGTGCAGTTGCTGTTCGATGACCGGCACGGCGTGGATCGGGGCCGCGGTGTCGGGGTGGGTGCCGAGCGCCGCGAGGGTGTCGGCGGTGGTACCGACCGCGCCGAGGGTGTCGGCGCCGAGGGCGAGGGTGCTCACGGCGGTGATGGCGGCGGGGGTGGCGGCCTGTTCGAGGGTGACCGGTCCGGCGCCGATGCCGGTGGTGGCGGCGGTGACGGCTTCGAGGGCGAGGGTGGTGGCGTGGGTCTCGGTGCCGGTGGGCAGGGCGAGGCCGAGGGCGCCCCAGATGTCGAGTCCGCTCTCGCGCATGGCGGCGGGGTCGTTCTGGAGTCGGGGCAGGTCCTGCCAGCGGACGGTGGCGGTGGTGAGGGCGCGGCCGAGGTCGGTGGGGACGGCAAGCACGACCGGGGAGGTGGCGAGGGATCGGGGGGTGCCGTCGATGGCGTCGGCGGCGCGGGCGCTCATACGGGTGTCGAGGGGTACCCACAGGGCGGGTTCGGGGCCGAGCGTCGGATCCCAGGCGTCGGTGCCGAGGGTGTCGGCGGCGGCGAGGCTGTCGACGGCGGTGATCTCGGCGGTGACGCAGTGGTCGCGGATGACGCGGACGCCGCCGTCGGTCCATTGTTCGGCGAGTTCGGTGAGGGCGGGGGCGATGAGGGGGTCGGCGGCGATGTGCAGGACGGTGTCGCCTTCGACGCAGGTTTCGGCGGCGGCGGTGGCCTGGTTGTCGATGTTGTCGCGGAGGCGGAACCAGCCGAGGACGGCGAGCAGGGAGAGTACTACGCCTAGGGTGACCACGATGACGCTGGTGCTGATTCCTCGTCGTCCGCTACCGCGATGTCGCCCGCTCACGTCGTGTCCGCCTCGTTTCGTTCGTCGATCCGATGGTCGAGTCTAGTGAGGGGCGGGATGTGATCCGGCTCCGCCGCGCGGTGCGGGGACGGGCAGGGCCCCGATCCGTGTGGATCGGGGCCCTGTGGTGTCGGTGTGCGGGTCAGGCGTACTTGGCCTTGTACTCGCGGCGACGGCGGTGCAGGATCGGCTCGGTGTAGCCGCTGGGCTGCGTGGTGCCTTCGAGGATGAGTTCCTTGGCGGCTTGGAAGGCGATGCTGTCGTCGAAGTTCGGGGCGAGCGGCCGGTAGCCGGGGTCGCCTTCGTTTTGCCGGTCGACGACGGGGGCCATGCGCTCGAGGGAGGCGACGACGTCGTCGGCGGTGACGACGTCGTGGCGGATCCAGTTGGCGAGGAGCTGGCTGGAGATGCGCAGGGTGGCGCGGTCCTCCATGAGCGCGACGTCGTGGATGTCGGGGACCTTGGAGCAGCCGACGCCCTGGTCGATCCAGCGCACGACGTAGCCGAGGATGGACTGGCAGTTGTTGTCGAGTTCTTCGCGCTTCTCCTCGGCGGACCAGTTGGGGTTCTCGGCGAGGGGAATGGTGAGGATGTCGTCCACGGTGGCGCGGCTCTTGCCCTGGAGCTCGTTCTGGACCGCGAAGACGTCGACCTCGTGGTAGTGGGTGGCGTGCAGGGTGGCTCCGGTGGGTGAGGGCACCCAGGCGGTGTTGGCGCCGGCCTTGGGCTGGCCGATCTTCTGCTCGACCATGTCGCGCATGAGGTCGGTCATGGCCCACATGCCCTTGCCGATCTGGGCCTTGCCCTGCAGGCCGCAGGCGAGGCCGGTGTCGACGTTCCAGTCCTCGTAGGCGGCGATCCAGCGCTGCTGCTTCATGGCGGCCTTGCGGACGACGGGTCCGGCCTCCATGGAGGTGTGGATCTCGTCGCCGGTGCGGTCGAGGAAGCCGGTGTTGATGAACACCACGCGGTCGGAGGCGGCCTTGATGCAGGCGGCGAGATTGACGGTGGTGCGTCGCTCCTCGTCCATGATGCCGACCTTGAGGGTGTTGGTGGGCAGGGAGAGGACCTCTTCGACGCGGCCGAACAGTTCGGTGGTGAAGGCGGATTCCTCGGGGCCGTGCTGCTTGGGCTTGACGATGTAGATCGAGCCGGTGCGGCTGTTGGCGAGCGGGCCGTGGTCCTCGTCGATGTGCAGACCGTGGATGGCGCACAGGCTGGTGATGAGCGCGTCGAGGATGCCTTCGGGGACCTCGTTGCCGTCGCGGTCGAGGATGGCGGGGTTGGTCATGAGGTGCCCGACGTTGCGGACGAACAGCAGGGAGCGGCCGTGCAGTTCGAGGTCGCTGCCGTCGAGGGCGGTGTAGACGCGGTTCGGGTTCAGCTTACGGGTGAGGGTCTTGCCGCCCTTGTCGAAGGACTCGGACAGGTCGCCGCGGTTGAGGCCGAGCCAGTTGCGGTAGCCGACGACCTTGTCGTCGGCGTCGACGGCGGCGACGGAGTCCTCGAAGTCCATGATGGTGGTGACGGCGGATTCGAGGACGACGTCCTTGACGCCGGCGGCGTCGGTGCTGCCGATGGGGGATTCGGGGTCGATCTGGATCTCGATGTGCAGACCGTGGTTGCGCAGCAGCACCGAGGAGGGGGTGGCCTTGTCGCCGAGGTAGCCGACGAGCTTGTCGGGCTGGGCGAGTCCGGTGACGGTGCCGCCCTCGAGGGTGACTTTCAGTTCGGTGCCGTCGATGCTGTAGCCGGTGGAGTCGGCGTGCGAGCCTTGCGCGAGGGGTGCGGCCTTGTCGAGGAAGTCGCGGGCCCAGGCGATGACCTTGTCGCCGCGGACCTTGTTGTAGCCGGTGCCCTTCTCGGCGCCGCCCTCTTCGGGGATGACGTCGGTGCCGTAGAGCGCGTCGTAGAGCGATCCCCACCGCGCGTTGGAGGCGTTGAGTGCGAAGCGGGCGTTGAGGACGGGCACGACGAGCTGCGGACCGGCGGTCTCGGCGATCTCGGTGTCGACGTTCTCGGTGCCGATGGTGAACGGTTCGGGGGTGGGGACGAGGTAGCCGATCTCTTCGAGGAAGGCCTTGTAGGCGACGGGGTCGTGGGGCTGTCCGGCGCGGTCGCGGTGCCAGCCGTCGATCTTGGCCTGGAGGTCGTCACGCTTGGCGAGCAGTGCCCGGTTCTTGGGGGCGAGGTCGTGGACGATCTTGTCGGTACCCGCCCAGAAGGTGTCCGCGTCGACCCCGCTGCCGGGGATGGCCTCGTTGTTGATGAAGTCGTAGAGAACCTGCGCGATCTGGAGTCCGCCGACCTGCACGCGTTCTGTCATCACCCTCACTCTTTCCGGTTGCTGTGCGGCCGGAAACGTCCCGGCCACACGGAATCGTCGATTATGTTACCCGCCGGTAGTAACGGACGCAGTGGTTCTGTGCGTCTGCAGGACGGTACATCGATTCACCAGCTCTTCTCTCAGAGCTGCGGCGCGACGGGTGAGCGCCGACTGCTCGCGGACGTACTGTGCGCGTCCTGCGGCAGTCTCGATCCTGATGGGCGAGTAGCCGTAGTCCTCGAGATCATACGGGCTCGCCCGCATGTCCAATTCACGGGCTGCGGACGCGTGTCGCAGGCACCGCACCGTCAGCTCCGAATCCGTCAGGGGCAGCAGCTTGTACGCCCACTTGTACAGATCCATGCCGGCGTGCAGACAGCCGGGTTGTTCGGTGCGTACCTGCTGGTCGCGGGTCAGTTCGGTGGCGTTGCGTGGGACGGCGTCGGGGGTGAAGAACCGGAACGCATCATAATGGGTGCATCGGAGCTGCATTGATTCCACCACTGTGTCGGTTCCGGTGTGGCCGAGCCGCAACGGCACCGACGAGTGCCGCACCCCGTCGGCTCCCGCCCGGTACACCATCGCCCATTCGTGCAATCCGAAGCAGCCGAGCTGCGGCGGACGGGAGGAGGTCGCGGTGAGCAGCCCCGCGACGAAGTCGACGGTGTCGGCGCGTCGGTCGAGCACCTCCCGGCTCACCCGCACCCCCGGCTGCCCGTCGACGGTGGCCCGTTCGTAGCCGGGATGGTCGCGGTAGCCGCGCACCGCGGCCGCGCCGAGCAGCACGGTGCCGTAGCCGGGATGCCAGCGCCGCAGCTGACTCGGCCGCAGGCTGTAGTAGGTGAACAGGAAGTCGTGCACGGGATGGGTGCGGCCGGCGGCGCGTCGTTCGAGATGCCCGGCGAGCAGCTCGTCCACGGCGGCGTGATGGGCGTCGCGCCGCGCGGTCCACTCGTTCTCGGTGAGGATCGCCGGGCGGTCGGTCACGGACAGGGAGCGGGTCATGGTTCTCGTTCGGTCGATCGGGGTGCGGTGGTGCGGGGGCGGTTGCCCAGCGGATCCGCGACCCGGTGGGTGGCGTCGCGGACCGTTCCGACGAACTCTTCCACGAGGTCCTCGAGCGCGACGATGCCCCGCAGTGCTCCGGTGGTGTCGGTCACCCCGGCCAGATGCGCGTTGCTGCGGCGCAGCGCGGCGAGCGCCTCGTCGAGACCGTCGCCGATCCCGATGGTCGGCAGCTCCCGGATCACCGCGGCGGGGATGACGGTCTCGGGACCGGTGGACTGTTCCCGCACCAGATCGAGCACGTCCTTGATGTGCACATAGCCGGTGATCGTGCCGTCCGGACGGCGGGTGGGATACCGGGAGAAGCCGGTGGTGGTGACCGCGTGCTCGACGTCGCCGAGGGTCGGGCCCGCGCCGGTGTGCGGGACGGTGCGTACCCGAGCGAGCGGGATCATCACGTCGGCGACGGTGCGGTTGCCGGTGGCCAGGGCGCGGGTGAGGCGCTTGTGTTCCTCCTCGTCGAGCAGCCCCTCGGAGCGGGATTCGCCGATCATCTCCGTGAGCTCCACGGCGGAGACGGAGGTGTCGAGTTCGTCCTTCGGGTCGATGCGCGCCGCGCGCAGGGTGGCGTTGGCGCACAGGTTGTAGAAGGCGATGACCGGCCGGGCGGGTCGCATGAACAGCAGGTGGATCGGGACGAGCAGCATCGCGGCGCGTTCCGGGCCGGCGATGGCGATGTTCTTCGGCACCATCTCGCCGAGCAGGATGTGCAGCACCACCACGATCGTGAGCCCGATGGTGAACGCGATGGGGTGCAGCAGCGCGTCGGGCACCCCGGCCGCATGCAGCGGCACCTCGATCAGGTGCGCGATGGCCGGTTCGGCGACGCGGCCGAGCAGGATCGAGCAGATCGTGATGCCGAGCTGGGAGCCCGCGAGCATGAGCGAGAGGTGTTCGCCGGCGTGGATGACGGTGCGGGCCCGGGTCTTGCCCTGGGCGAGCAGCGTCTCGAGCCGGTCTCGGCGGACGGTGATGAGGGAGAACTCGGCGCCGACGAAGAAGGCGTTGCCGGCGAGCAGCAGAACGGCGAGGACGATTCCGAACCAGTCGCTCATCGCTGCGCACCCCCCTCGTCGGCGGCCGGGGCGTCGTCCCTGTCACCGTTGTCGCCGTCGGGGTTCTCGGGGTCGGGGGCGGCGCCGGGCACGAGCAGCACCCGGTCGATGCGGTGCCCGTCCATCTCGAGGATGCGCGCGTACCAGGTGAGGTCGCGTTCGCCGCGGCGCAGCGGCAGCTGGATCTCGTCGTCGACCTCGGGGATGCGGCCGAGTTCGGTGAGGATCAGCCCGGCGAGGGTCTCGTAGTCGCCGTCGGGGGCGCGGTAGCCGGTGAGCTGGGCGAGCTCGTCGGTGCGCAGCAGACCCGTGCACGACCAGCCCTCTCCGTCGCGGTGGGCGTCGAGTTCGGTCTCGTCGTGTTCGTCGCGGACGTCGCCGACGATCTCCTCGACGAGGTCCTCCATGGTGATCAGTCCGGCGGTGCCGCCGTATTCGTCGACGACGAGCGCGACCTGCATGCCGTCCGAGCGCACCCGTTCCATGACGGTGTCGCCGTCGAGGCTGGTCGGCACGGTGGGCACGAGGCGGGCGAGGGCGCCGACGGCGGTGGTGCCGCGCGCCGGGCCGGGCACGGTGAACGCGTGCTTGACATGCACGACGCCGAGCGGGGCGTCGAGGTCGCCGTCGACGATCGGGAAGCGGGAGTAGCCGGTGCGGGCGGACAGTTCGATGAGGTCGAGGACGGTGGCGTTGCGGTCGAGGCTCTCGACGGTGCTGCGCGGGGTCATGAGGTCCTCGGCGGTGCGGTCCCCGAACTGCAGGGATCGGTAGACCAGGCGGGCGGTGTGCTCGTCGAGGGTGCCGCTGCGGGCCGAGGCGCGCACCAGCGAACCGAGCTCCTGCGGGGAACGCGCCGAGCGCAGTTCCTCGGCCGGTTCGATGCCGAAGCGCCGCACGATGTGGTTGGCGGCGCCGTTGAGTCCGAGGATCGCCCAGCGGAACAGCAGGGAGAACGCCAGTTGGAGACCGGCGGTGGCGCGGGCGGTGCCCATGGGCCGGGCGATGGCGATGTTCTTGGGGACCAGTTCGCCGAAGACCATGGAGAAGGACGTGGCGATGAGCAGCGCGAGGACCAGCGAGGCGGTCGAGGCGACGGAGGTGCTCAATCCGATCGCGTCGAACAGCGGGGTGAAGAACTGCGCGAGGATCGGTTCGGCGAGATAGCCGGTGATCAGTGTGGTGATGGTGATGCCGAGCTGGGCGCCGGACAGCTGGAACGACAGGGTGCGGTGCGCGTGCTGGACCTGCCGGGCGCGCCGGTCGCCGTCGTGGGCGTGCGCGTCGACGGCGCTGCGTTCGAGGGCGGTCAGGGAGAACTCGGCGGCGACGAACAGGGCGGTGCCTGCGGTGAGCGCCACGAAGCCGAGGAGCGCGACGATATCGAGCAGGACGGACATCAGAGGCGGTCCTGCCGGGCGGGGTGGTGGCCGGGGTGGTGCCCCGGCCCGATAGAGGATCCTTCCGGCCCGGAGTCGCACTCCGTGCAGGGGGAGGAGGTGTCGGGCGGTGGGGTGGCTGTGGGTGCCGCGGGCACCGGTGTCCTCTCGTCGGGTCCGGTCGCGGACGGTGTCTGCTTGCCGGAAGTGGTTTCGACGGGTACCGATTCTACTGAGGGTGGTTGCCGTGTGTTGCGGTGCCGGTGACGGCGCGGCGCCTACGGTGGGGATCGAGCAGGTGTCCCGGTGGAACGAAGGAGCGTGGATGAGCGGCGGCGAGGGTCCGGAACACGGTGGCGGCGAGCGGGTGCCGAGCCGGTGGGAGGAGATCGTGGCGGAGAATCCGGCGCATTCGTCGTGGTACGTCGAACGGTTCCGTGCGATGGTCGCCCGGGGGCAGGACACTGTCGGGGAGGCCCGGTTGATCGATGCGATGGTGCCGCGTGGGGCGCGGATTCTCGACGCAGGGTGCGGGCCGGGCCGGCTCGGCGGTTATCTGCATCGGGCCGGGCACAGTGTGGTCGGGGTGGATGTCGATCCGGTGCTGATCGCGGCGGCGGAGGAGGATCATCCGGGGCCGAGGTGGCTGGTGGGGGATCTGGCCGAGCTGGATCTGCCGGCCCGCGGTGTCGACGCCGATTTCGATGTGATCGTGTGCGCGGGGAATGTGATGACCTTCGTGGCGCCGTCGACCCGGGTGGCGGTGCTGCGCAATTTCGCGGCGCATCTGGCGCCGCAGGGCCGGGGGGTAATCGGTTTCGGGGCGGGCCGTGAGTATCCGTTCGAGGAGTTCTTCGCCGACGCGCAGCAGGCGGGTCTGGCGGTGCAGGTGCGGTTGTCGACCTGGGATCTGCGGCCGTTCAGCGATGACGCGGAGTTTCTGGTGGCGGTGCTGGGGCGGGCGTAGCCGCGGCGTCGGCGGGGGTGTCGGCGGCCTGGGCGCGGGAGAGCGCCACGGTGGTCACGAGCATCACGACGACGGCGGCGCTGACGAGGATCCGTCCGGAGCCGTCGGTGCGCAGGTGTTCGCCGAGCACCGTCATGCCGAGCACGATCGCGGCGAGCGGTTCGCCGACGGTCAGGGCGGGCAGCGATGCGGTGAGCGATCCGGCCTGGAAGGCGCGTTGCTGCAGGTAGATCGCGGTGGCGCCGGCGGCGACGAGTGTCCAGGTCTGCCACGAGCCGAGCAGCTGCGGGATGCCGTGTTCGGCGAGGTCGGTGACGTGTTTGGTGAACGCGCTGGTCACGCCGTAGAGGACGCCGGCGGCTATCCCGAACGACAGTGCCCGCCGTCGCGGGGAGAGTAGGGCGACGACGACTGCGGCGGCGGTGACGGCGAGCACCGTTCCGAGCGGCAGCGCCCAGCGGGCGGCGGCGGCATCTCCGGTGCCTTCGCTGGGGTTGCCGGCGAGCAGGAAGATCGCCAGCGCCGCGCACAGTGCGCCGGCGAGTAGCCAGGTGGTGCGGGTGACGCGGCGGCCGGTGGTGGCGGCGGCGAGCGGCAACGCGAACAGCAGTGACGCGACGAGCAGGGGCTGGACGAGCAGCACCGATCCGAAGACGAGCGCGATGACCTGCAGTACGTAGCTGCCGCCGTCGCCGAGGATGCCCGCCCACCAGCGGGGGCTGCGCAGCAGCGAGCCGACGAAGGAGTCGGTGTCGGGCACGGCAGCGGCCGAGGTCTGTTGCGCGACACTGCCGACCGCGATGAGCGCGGCGGCGGCGAGTGCGCACAGGACGGCGACTGCTGTGCCCGTCATCGGGTCAGGCCTGCACTTCGGAGCGGTCCCCGCTCCACAGGGTGTGGAACTTGCCGGGCTTGTCGGTGCGCTCGTAGGTGTGGGCACCGAAGAAGTCGCGCTGGCCCTGGGTGAGGGCGGCGGGCAGCCGGTCGGCGCGCAGCCCGTCGTAGTAGGACAGCGACGACGCGAAGGCCGGGACGGGGATGCCGAGTTGGGTGGCGGTGACCACGACGCGCCGCCAGCTGTCGATGCCGATCTCGATGGCGTCGCGGAAGTACGGTGCGAGGATCAGGCTGGGCAGGGCCGGGTCGGCGTCGTAGGCCTCTTTGATGCGGTTGAGGAACTGGGCGCGGATGATGCAGCCGCCGCGCCAGATCGTTGCGAGCGCGGCGCGGTCGACGTTCCAGCCGTATTCGGCGCTGCCGGCGGCGATCTGGTCGAAGCCCTGCGCGTAGGCGACGATCTTCGACGCGTACAGGGCGGCGCGGATGTCCTCGGTGAACTGCGCGGCGTCGGTGGGGGCGGCGCCGAGGTTGCCGGCGGCAAGGCCGCGGGCGGCGGCGCGCTGGTCGCGGGAGCCGGACAGGGCGCGGGCGAAGACGGCTTCGGCGATGCCGGTGACGGGGACGCCGAGGTCGAGGGCGGCCTTGACGGTCCAGCGGCCGGTGCCCTTCTGTTCGGCGGCGTCGACGATGACGTCGACGAGGGGTTTGCCGGTGGTGGCGTCGGTCTGGCGCAGCACCTCGGCGGTGATCTCGATGAGGTAGGACTCGAGGGTGCCGGTGTTCCAGTCGGCGAAGACGTCGGCGATCTGCCCGGCGTCGTAGCCGAGGGCGTCGCGCAGCAGGTGGTAGGCCTCGCCGATGAGCTGCATGTCGGCGTATTCGATGCCGTTGTGCACCATCTTCACGAAGTGGCCGGCGCCGTCGGGGCCGATGTGGGTGCAGCAGGGGGTGCCGTCGACCTGGGCCGCGATGGTTTCGAGCAGCGGGCCGAGCGCCTCGTACGATTCGGCGGGGCCGCCGGGCATGATGGACGGGCCGTTGAGGGCGCCTTCCTCGCCGCCGGAGATGCCGGCGCCGACGAAGTGCAGGCCGCGGGCGCGCAGGGCGGCTTCGCGGCGGATGGTGTCGGTGTAGAGGGCGTTGCCGCCGTCGATGATGATGTCGCCGGGTTCCATCGCGTCGGCGAGCTCGTTGATGACCGCGTCGGTGGCGTCGCCTGCCTTGACCATGATCAGGACGCGGCGCGGCTTTTCGAGGGCGGCGACGAATTCGTCGATGGTTTCGGTGCGGACGAAGGTGCCGTCGCTGCCGTGCTCGGCGAGCAGCGCGTCGGTCTTGGCGATGCTGCGGTTGTGGAGGGCGACGGTGTAGCCGTGGCGGGCGAAGTTGCGGGCGATGTTCGAGCCCATCACGGCCAGTCCGGTCACGCCGATCTGGGCCTGCGGTGTTTCGGTGCGTTCGACGGTCATGGTCTACAGCTTCCCCCGAAACGGGGGCCGATCGAAATCGGGGCGGGCCGAACGGTGCGGCGTGTCGCGGCTCAGTGGCCGAGCAGCAGGGACAGTTCGGTGAGCCAGGGCACCGCCACGGCGATGGTGGGTACGACGAGGATGGCGGCGGCGGCGGTGTAGGCGGCGGCGGAAATGCCGAGGTTGGGCCCCGGTCCGGTGAGGCGCTGCACGCGTAGCACGGTGCTCGGTCCGCCGACGGCGAGGGCGCCGGTGGGGGTGTGGGCGCCGGCGCAGGCGACGAGGGCGCGGGCCAGCGGTGCGGGGCCGGTCTTGCGGACGGCGGAGTCGTCGGCGAGCAGCTCGACGAGCAGTTTGACCGAGCCGAGCGCCGAGCCGGAGCGCACGACGCGGGGGAATGCTTCGTAGACGGCGGTGAACGCCTCGAGGATGAGGTCGTGGCGGGCGCGCAGGTGGGAGTGTTCGTGGCGCAGGATCGCGCGTAGTTCGTCGTCGCCGAGGTTGTCGAGGGTGCCTTCGCTGAGCACCACCCGGTGCCGCAGCCCGGGCAGGCAGTAGGCGATGGGGTCGGCGGTGTCGAGGATCCGCACGTGCGGGTGGTGGCGGACGGCGGCGCCGCTCTCGCGGCGGTCGAGCAGGTCGACGAGCATGCGGTGGCGGGAGCGGCGGCGGCGGGTGCGTACCGCGACGCGCAGCATGGAGAAGGTCAGGCGGGCACCGATGAACAAGGTCAGGGCGAAGACGATGACGTAGGTCAGCCACAGGGGCAGACCGAGGGCGTCGATCTCTTCGAGGGGCCCGGTGGTGGGTCGGCCGTCGGCGCCGGGTGCGAGGAGGCGGGCGGCGATGGCCAGGCCGCAGGAGAACGCGGAGAGCACCGCCGCCAGGGCCACGGACTGCCACAGCACGAGGGCGGCCCGGGGGTTGCGGTGCGGCCAGGTGGCGCGGGCGAGCAGCCCCGGCACCGGACCGGCGAGGAGAAGCGCTGTGGTTCCGAAGAACAGCGCCGTGGTCGCGTTCATGACATCGAGTGTGTCAGCCGGCCCGCTCGGTGTCGTGGCCGGTGCTGTCGTCGCCGTGTTGCGCTTCGAGTTTCGCCAGCGCCGCGCGCAGGGCGGCGGCTTCGTCGGCGCCGACGCGGCCGACGAAGTGGACGAGGGCGGCGGCGCGGCCGGCGGTCTCGTCGGCCTGGTCGAGGGCGTCGACCATGAGGCTGGCGACGAGTTCGTCGCGGCCGTGCACCGGCAGGTAGCGGTGGGCGCGGTCGTCGCGTTGCTGGATGACGAGGTTCTTCTTGGCGAGGCGCTGCAGGACCGTCATGACGGTGGTGTACGCGAGGTTGCGTCGAGCCGAGAGGGCTTCGTGGACCTGCCGGACGGTCTGTGGTTCGGGGGTGGACCACAGGTGGTCCATCACTGCGCGTTCGAGTTCGCCGAGTGCTGCCATGGGTCGATTCTACGGATTTCTCCGACGAATGTGCGTACTACCCCTAGTCGTAGGTTCTGACCTGCAGTGGGACCATCGTCACCTCCGGTGGGGACCTCCGGCGGCGCCGTAAACGTGCCGGGTGCCGATGGGCACGATCAGCGGCCGGTCGGACACCGGATCGTCGATGACCGACGCGTCGAGGTCGAACACCTCGCGCAGCAGTTCCACGGAGATCACTTCCGCGGGCACCCCGGAGGCGACGACGCGGCCGTCCTTCATCACCACCAGATGGTCGCTGTAGCGCACGGCGAGGTTCAGGTCGTGCAGCACCATCACCACGGTGCGGCCGAGTTCGCTGTGCAGCCGGTCGACGAGGTCGAGGACCTCCACCGAGTGCGCCAGGTCGAGATAGGTGGTCGGTTCGTCGAGCAGCAGGATGTCGGTGCCCTGCGCGAGCGCCATGGAGATCCAGGCGCGTTGCCGTTGCCCGCCGGACAGTTCGTCGATGGGCCGGTCGGCGAGGTCGGCGATGCCGGTGCGTTCGAGGGCGATGGCGACCTCGTCCTCGTCGTCGGAGGACCACTGCCGGAACCACGACTGGTGCGGGTGCCGGCCGCGGGAGACCAGATCGGCGACGGTGAGCCCTTCGGGGGCGACGGGGGCCTGCGGCAGCATGCCGAGCACCCGGGCGACCTCGCGGGTGCGCATGGTGGTGATGTCGTGCCCGTCGAGCAGCACGGTGCCGGTGCGGGGCTTGAGCAGCCGGCTCAGCGCGCGCAGCAGGGTGGATTTGCCGCAGCCGTTGGGACCGATGACGGTGGTGACGACCCCGGTGGGGATGGACAGGTCCAGGTCGTCGACGATGAGCCGTTCGCCGTAGCCGAGGCTGATGTGCTCGGCGACCAGCCGCGGCGCCGCGTGCTCGATCGGGCCGGGGGCCGGGGCGGGGGGCAGATGGGTGTCGGTCATCGGGAGACCTTTCGGTTGGAACGCACCAGCAGGTACAGCAGGAAGGGGCCGCCGAGTGCGGAGGTGACCAGGCCGACGGGCAGCGGCACCGGCAGGATGGTGCGGGCGATGAGGTCGGCGGCGACGACGAACAGCGCCCCGGTCAGGGCGGAGGCGATGATCGGGCTGCCCGCCGAGCCTACGAGGCGCAGGGCGATCTGCGGGGCGGCGAGGGCGACGAAGCCGATGGGGCCGGCGGCGGCGGTGGCGACGGCGGCGAGCGCGCACGCCGCGACGAGCAGCAGCGCCTGCTGGGTCTGCAGCTTCACGCCGAGGGAGCGGGCGGTGTCGTCGCCGAGGCGCAGCGCCCCGACGGTGAAGGAGGCGGTCGCGGCCCAGCCGCCGACGAGCAGCAGCGCGATCGCGGCGGGCACCACCTGACTCCAGGAGACACCGTTGAGCGAGCCGGTCAGCCACACCTGGGCGCGGCTGACGTCGTTGATGTCGGCGGAGACGAGCATCCACTGGGTCAGGGCGATGAGCATGGCGTTGATGCCGATGCCGATGAGCACGAGCCGGAAGCCGTCGGCGCCGCGCCGCCAGGCCAGCAGATAGATGACCGTGGCGGTGAGCAGCGCGCCGAGCAGCGCCGACATCGGCAATCCGAGGGTGGCGAGCAGTCCGACGATGGAACCGCCGCTGGTGACGACGATCAGGGCCACGGCGGCAGCGGAGGCGCCGGCGGTGATGCCGAGGATGTCGGGGCTGGCCAGGGCGTTGCGGGACACCGATTGGGTGATGGCGCCGGAGACCGCGAGGGCGGCGCCGACGACCACGGCGGCGACACCGCGCGGCAGGCGCAGGTCGAAGACGATGAACCGGTCGAGGCGTTCCCCGCCGCCGAGGAGCACCTCGACGACCTGCAGGGGGCTGAGCGGGTAGTCGCCGCGGCCGAGGGAGATCGACAGCAGCACCGCGGTGGCGACGACGATCAGCGCGCACACGATGACCATGCGGGCGCGCCAGACGACGGAGACGGAGCCGAGCCGGAAGGCGGGCCGGCCCGGGACGCGGGTGGAGACGTGCGCGGGTGAGCGGCGCTTGTCCGTCGTCGGCTCGTTCGTGTCGAGGGACGGGGTGGGGGTGTCGTTCACAAGGCCACCAGCTTCCGGCGACGGACGAGGGCGATGAAGAAGGGGGCGCCGATGAGGGCGAGCACGATGCCGACCTGCAGTTCGCCGGGGCGCACCACGATGCGGCCGACGACGTCGGCGAGGACGAGCAGTGCCCCGCCGAGCAGCCCGGCATAGGGCACGAGCCAGCGGTAGTCGGGGCCGGTGACCGCGCGGGCGATGTGCGGGACGATCAATCCGACGAAGGCGATGGGTCCGCAGGCGGCGGTGGCGGCGCCGGTGAGCACGGTGATCGCGGCGATGCCGATCACCCGGGTGGTGACGACGTTGGTGCCGAGCGAGCGGGCGACGTCCTCGCCGAGGCTGAGCAGGTTCAGGGCCGGGGTGGAGGCGAGCGCGATGAGCAGTCCGACGACGATGAACGGCAACACCTGCCAGAAGACGTCCATGCCGCGGCCGGCGACGGAGCCGACCACCCAGAAGCGGTAGCCGTCGAGGCTGGTCTGGTCGAGCAGCACGATGGTCTGGATCATCGCCTGCAGGAAGAACGCCACCGCCGCGCCCGCCAACGCGAGACTGAGCGGACTCGAGCCGCCGTTGCCGATGGACGCGAATCCGAACACCACGATGCTGGCGAGCGCGGACCCGGCGAAGGCGAACCACAGATACTGCGCCGGGGTGGAGAGCCCGAACAGGTAGATCGACAGCACCACCAGGAAGGCGGCGCCGGCGTTGATGCCGAGCAGACCGGCGTCGGCGAGCGGGTTGCGGGTGTGCCCCTGGATCAGTGCGCCGGCGACGCCGAGCGCGGTGCCGATCAGCAGCGCGAGCAGGGTGCGGGGGATGCGCAGCGAATGCACGATCACGTCGGTTTCGGAGCCGTCGTTGACGACGAGGGCGTGGAAGACCTCCGCGAAGGTCATCGGGCGGGCGCCGACGGCGATGCTGGCGAGCGCGCCGAGCACCAGCAGTACGAGCAGCGCGGCCAGGCCGAGCAGGCGCCGGCGGCGCAGGGCGGCGACGTTGCCGTCGGTGGGGCGCGGGGTGAACTCGTCGTGGCGGGCGTGGCGTTCGGTGACGATCTCGGTGCCGCGGCGCAGCAGGGCACGGCGGGTGCCGGCCGGTCCGGTGGTGGCGCGGTCGCGCAGCACGAGCCCGGTCCACTGCAGGCCCAGACTTTGGCCGGTGCGGCCGGCGCGGTAGCCGTGGTTCCACCACAGCAGTCCGGCGGCGGCGGCCAGGGCGGCGCCGCCGAAGACGATGCGGTCGGTCTGGCCGCCGCCGTTGGCGTCGGCGAGGGTGTCGACGACGAGGGCGCCGATGAGCAGGGGGATGGCGAGGAGCGCGAGGTCGCACAGGACGGCGGCGATCCGGCGTCCCGGGCGGGGCGGGGCGGTCGGGTCGGCGTCCGGTGGGGCGTGGGGGGTGACGGTCACGGGCGCGGGGTGCTCCTCGGGAAGGCGGTGGTGCGGTTCGGGTCGTCGCGGATCGTGGGGAACGCGAAGGCCTTCGGAGTTAGGTTACGGAATCCTATGTGCCGACGGGAGTAGGGGATGGGGTTGCGCACACCACCCCCGGATGCAATGGTTAGGCTTACCTAATCAAGATTCACCGTCGATCAGGAGGTGTCGGATGACGACGCTGCTGCTGCCGCCCACGGCGGCACCCGTCCGCCCGTTCGAGGACACGCGCGCTCGGCTGCGCGCACTCGCTGCGGGAGCCCCGCGCGTGTATGCGGTGGCCTGTATCGACGAAGAACCCCGCCGCCGCTGGTGGTTCCTCGGCGGCGGTGAACGCCAGCAGCGCATCGAGGCGCTCTACGACCGTGCCCTGCTCGACACCGAGGACCCGCGCATCGCCGTCGAGCAGGTCGCCGGCGCCCTCATCCACGCCGTGGTCGGCCGCGTCCTCGCCCCCTACGCCCTCGAGGGCCGCGTCTGGGATCCGGGTCTGGACAATCTGTGGCTGCACCAGGACAGCGACGGCTGCATCGACTGGGCCGGTCTCGCCGACGACACCCTGCGGGTGCTGCCCGAGGACCGCGCCGTCGGGGAACGCGACGTGGTGGTGCTGCCGTGCGAGCAGGCGATGGCGGTGTGGACCGCGCACCGCGCCGCGACCGCTCTCGATGCCGTCCATCTCGCGCTGCGGTCCCTCGTCCCGCTCGACCGGAACCGCTTCTGGGCGATCGTCGGGCGCACCGTCGTCACCGGCGCCGCCCAGCTACCCGTGCTCGGTGGTGCCTCCCGCCGTACCGCCGCGCGCCGCGGTCAGGCATTGCTCGACGCCTTCGTCGCCGCCGGCTATCCCGTCCGAGGCCTTGCCGGATTAGGGCAGCCTTCCCTATAATCGAATCCGTTCCGACTGCCGGACCGCAGCGGAGTCCTGAGGGCTGCAGTGACTCCCGGTCCCTTCCCGCGGCGGGCCTCACATCCATGTGGGGCCCGCCGTCGTGTGTCCGGAGCACCCCGCGCCCGGCGTGCACGGCAATTCGGTCATGGACGACGCCGGTGCCCGCTTCACACGACGCCGGAGCGAACTCGGCCCCGACGCCACCCCCCCGTGAGGCGATCCGCGCGGTCCTGACGGAACTGCTGCCCCTCGACGAGCAACGACGCGAGGAGACCCAGGTGCTCGGCGCGTTCGGATGGTCCGCGATCACCGGCGGGGGGCATCACCGCCGAGGACACCTTCGCGGCGCCGCGCGCCCTGGCGACCATCGTCGCCGACCAACTCCGGCGGACACGCACCGGCGAGGACGCCGGTGATCCGGAAGCGGGCGCCGATCTCGTCGTCATGGCAGCGGAGGGACTGGCGCAGGGCATGTTGCAGGGATACTCGACCTCACGGACGCCGCTCGACCTCGTCGAGCATCTTCTCGACCGTGTCCTGGGAAGCACCGAGAGATGACCACCCTGTGGATGATCGAAGACCTCGAACCGTGGCCCGACCCGCCTGCTCCCGGCCAGGTGTGTGGACCGACCACCTCCTGGATCACACCGGGCGCGAGCGACTGCATCCGCGAACTCGCGCGGCACGTGCCCGCCCGGGTCGAGCAGGTCACCGTCGACGATCGGGTCGAGCTGCTCGCCCATCTCGGTCACGGCTTCACCACTGTGCTGCCACCGCAGCTCGATACCCTCGGCGACGTCGTGCTCACGGGGCATCTGGTGTGGGACCGCTATCTGTGGATGCTGTACCGCACCCGCCCGCACGGGCGCGCCCGGGTCGCCGAACGGCATCCGGTGATCCAACGAACCAGGAGGATTCCGACCGCGGACGCGGGTTGGTACGGCGTCGAGTACGAGGGCCCGCGGACCGTGCACCGGTTCGGGCCGATCCCCGACGGCCACTCGATCGTCGCCTACGCGCTGCTGGTGACCCTGCAGTGACCACCCCGCTTGCCACGGTCGGAGGTGGGCCGGCCGAAAACCGCCATGTCCTACCATCGTTCGACGGCCACCTGTCCCGGCGGCCGGTCGAGACCACGCACGAACAAGGGAAGCCCGTATGAGCGACCAGTCCACCTCCGCCCCGGCCCAGCACGACGTGCAGGCGATCAACGCCGTCAACGACACCGGCTTCAACACTGCCCTCGGCCTCGAGTTCGTCGAACTCGGCCCCGATCTCGCGCGAGCCCGGTGGACGATCACCCCCACGCAGCACCAGCCCTACGGCATCGTGCACGGCGGGGTGTACTGCGCGGTGATCGAGACCGTCGCCAGCGTCGCCGGCGCCAACTGGTTGGGGGACAAGGGCAACGTCGTCGGGGTCAACAACAACACCGACTTCCTCCGCGCCACCCGCGAAGGGGTCCTCACCGCGACCGGCACCCCGGTCCACCGCGGCCGCACCCAGCAGGTGTGGCGGGTGGAGATCGTCGACGAGCAGGACCGTCTCGTCGCGCAGGGACAGGTGCGCCTGGCGAACATCACGAACGCGGACCGCATCGGGCACTGACCCTGTAGCCGGGCGGCTCCGGCCGGGACACCGCGCCCGGCCGGAGCGCCGACGGTCAGCCCGCAGCCTGCGTCCCGCCGCGGCCCCGCCCGGCCGGCGCCTGTGCGGAGCGGTCCCCGTCCTTCGTCGCGCTCTCGCCGTTCTGCGAGTCGCCGTCGGGTTCGTCCGCGCGCATGTGCTCGAGCGCGATCCGCGCGAACACCTGCTGCTCGGTCGCGGCCATCTCGTTGCGGCCGGTGGAGAAGAACGCCTGCGCCCACGACAACAGCGTCGACAGCTTCGACGAGAACCCCACCAGATACAGCAGGTGGATGAACAACCACGCCACCCAGCCGAGGAACCCGCTGATCTCGAGTTTGCCGACCTTCGCGACCGCACTGAACCGCGAGATGGTCGCCATGCTGCCCTTGTCGAAATACTTGAACGGTTCCCGATGGGTCGGGTCGGCGCCGTCGAGGGAGGCGATGATCTGCCGGGCCGCGTACTTGCCGCCCTGCATCGCCACCTGCGCCAGACCGGGCAGCTTGTTCAGCGACATCATGTCGCCGATGACGAACACGTTCGGATGCCCCGGCAATGTCAGATCCGGCAGCACCTCCACCCGCCCCGCCCGGTCGACCTGCGCCCCGGACTGCTCGGCGAGCTGCTTGCCGAGCGGACTGGCCGACACGCCCGCCGACCACACCTTGCACTGCGACTCGATGCGCCGCTGCGAACCGTCCTTCTCCTTGACGACGAGACCGTCGGCGTCGACATCGGTGACCATCGCGCCGAGCTGGATCTCCACCCCGAGCCGCTCGAGGGTGTTACGGGCCTTGCGGCTGAGTTTGCCGCCGTAGACCGGCAACACATCGGAGGCGCCGTCGAGCAGCACCACCCGCGCCTCGGTCGGATCGATGTTGCGGAAGGTGCCCTTGAGGGTGCGGCGTGAGAGCTCGGCGATCTGCCCGGCCAGCTCCACCCCGGTCGGACCGGCACCGACCACCACGAAGGTCAGCAACCGGGCGCGTTCGTCGTGATCGTGGGACAGTTCGGCCTGCTCGAACGCCCCGAGGATCCGGCCGCGCAGCTCGAGGGCGTCGTCGATGGTCTTCATGCCCGGCGCGAACTCGGCGAACTGGTCGTTGCCGAAGTAGGACTGGCCGGCGCCGGCGGCGACGATGAGACTGTCGAAGGGCGTGGTGGTGTAGCGCTCGAGGAACCGGGAGGTCACCGTCCGGTTCTCCAGGTCGATCCTCTCGACGTCCCCGAGCAGCACCTGCGCGTTCTTCTGTTTGCGCAGCACCATGCGGGTCGCGGGGGCGATGTCGCCGACCGACAGGATGCCCGTGGCCACCTGGTACAGCAACGGCTGGAACAAGTGATGGGTGGTGCGCGCCACGAGCGTGACGTCCACATCGGCACGAGCCAGGGCCTGGGTCCCGAACAGCCCACCGAAACCGGATCCGATCACGACCACACGATGACGGCGGGGTTCGGTCTGCTCGACGCTCATGGATGCTCCTTCACGTTGCCGGATGGATCTTGTCCCCAGTCTTGCAGTTGCCGCGCCCGCCCACAGCGCAACCGACGAGCTAGCCCGGCCCGTCGCCGAGCGACCCGAGCAGCCCGTAGACGGGGTTGTGCCGGGCGGCGTGCCGCACCGCATCGTTGGTCGCCGAGGTGTACACCTGCACGGTCTGCAACGACCGGTGCCCGAGCAGCTGCTGCAACTCGACCATCGTTGCGCCGCTGTCGGCCAGGCTCGTCGCGAAGGTGTGCCGCAGCGCGTGGGCGAGCGCACCGCGTTTGCGTTCGGACTCGATACCCGCGCGGCGGTAGATGCGCCGCACCCGGTACTGCAGGGTGCCGCGGGTGATGCGTTTGCCGTCCGCGCCGACGAACAGCGGGTCGGCCGGGTCGTGCCGCTCCCACACGGGCAACTCGTCGCGGTCGCGGGTGCGGCGCCGCGCGGCGGGGAAGCGGGCGTAGCGTTCCTCGAGATAGGCGGTGACGATCGCCGTCCAGCTGTCTTCGAGGGGGATCTCCCGTTCGATCGCGCCCTTGCCGAGCACCCGCAGCACCGGTGCCCGGCAGCCACCGAGGATGCTGCCCACATCGAGCCGGATCAACTCGTCGGAGCGGATCCCGGTGAGCAGCAGGGTCGCGATGAGCGCGAGATCGCGTTGCGGCCAGTCCCGCGCCGACTCCGCGGGGCGTTGCGCCTCCACGGTGACGGTGTCGACGAGTTGGTTGATCGCGGTGGGGGAGAACGCCTTCGGGGTGTGCTGTGGTTTCTTGGGCTGCGCGATCGAGGCCATCGGGTTGCCTTCCGACACCCCTTCGGAGACGAGGAAGTTGCAGAAGTTGTTCCACACCGACCAGGCGCGGCGCACCGACGCCGGTTGCCGCTCGGCGGCGAACGCCGCGAATGCCGACCGCAGCCCGCGTACCGTCACGTCCCCGAGCGTCAGCGCGTCCTGCGGCACCGCGCAGGTCGCGGCGAGATGCGCGCGCACCGCGTGCAGGTCGAGCCGGTAGGCCTTGATGGTGTGCGGAGACCGTTTCGCGGTCTGCAAGGTCTCCAGATACGACCCGATCCAGTCCGACAATCCCGGCTCGGTCGCGCTGCCCGCCACGATGCCCCTCCCGTGAAGATCCGCTCGTACAGATGTGCGAGTCCAGTGTGACAGCAGGGACCGACGGGACAGCAGAGACCGCGTCCGGATTCGGGGAGACCGGCGCCGGGTACGCGATGGACAACCGACCGTTCGTGGAGAGGAGCACCCCATGCCCGCAGGCGATGTCGAGACGTTCCACCAGGACGGATCCTGGCACAACCGCATCGAGGGCTCGAGCGACCTGCTCGGCACCTATCCCACCCGCGAGGAGGCCGTCGCCGCCGGCCGCGAGGAGGCGCGCCGCCGCAAGGTCGAACACCTCGTCCACAACCTCGACGGGACGATCGGCGAACGCAACACCTACGGTCACGACCCGCGCGACATCCCGGGCTGATCGACCCCGAACCGACCGTCGCCGGGGCGATCGATACCGAGGAGGTCAGTCGCGGCGGCGTTTGGCGCGCGCGGCGAACTCGTCGAGCACCCGCACCACATCCTTGGCCTGCCAGATGCGATTGCGGCGCCCCTCGGTGATCTGCGTGAGGATCCCCGCGTCCACCAGCCGATCGATGGCGATCTGCGCGTTGGCGCCGGTCACCGACAAGGCCGCGGCGGCCGACCGGTTGTCGATCACCGGCTGGCGCAGCAGTACGTCCGAGAGCCGGTGCACTGCCGAATCCCGCCGCGCCGTCACCCGGGACCGCCACAGCTCGCGTACCGCCTCGAGATCGGCGACGAGCGTGCGGCCGTTGGCGACCGCCGCGAACGACGCGTCGACGATCGAGTGCACGATCGGCCCGATGTCCCCGGCGCGGTAGGCGCCGAGCGCATCGAAGTACTCCCCGGTGTTGTGCAACAGGCCCGCCGAGACCGGCACGGCGACACTGCGGGTGAGCTGCCCGCCGCGCAACATCGCCTGGATCAGCGCGCGGCCCACCCGGCCGTTGCCGTCCGGGAACGGGTGGATGGTCTCGAACTGGGCGTGCGCGACCGCGATCTGCGCGCCCACCGGCAGATCCACCCGGTGGGCGAAGGCCACCAGGTCGTCGATCAGCTCGGGCACCCGCGCGTGGTGCGGGGGCACGAACTGTGCGGTGTGCGGGCCCAGGCTGCCCCCGCCGATCCACACCTGCTGGGTGCGCCACCGTCCCGCGATGGTCGGATCGTCGTACTCGAGCAGCGCGTGGTGCATCCGCAGGATCGCGGCGGCGTCGATCGCATCGGACAGCTCGAGCGCCGCGCGCATCGCCCGCACGTTGCCGACGATCAGGCGAGCGTTGCGGGAGGCGTGTTCGCCGAGTTCGGCGAGCGCGATCTGCCGCGCCCCGCTGGAGAGGTTCTCGATCTCCGAACTCGACGCGCTCTCGGTGCGCAGCAGGATGGAGGCGAACGGGGCGGTGATGTGCCCGACCTCGACATCGAAGCGGGTCAGTTCCGTCGCGGCTTCCTCGGTGAGGGCCTGCAGTTCGCCGTCGAGCGGGAGGGGCCGGTGGGCGATGAGCGGGGGGACCGCGGCGCGGTAGGGGCCGGTGGTCAGGCGTTTCTCCCGCCGCGAGCCGTAGGCATCGCTGCTCACCCACGGGTGCTGTTCGTAGGTGACCGCGGGCCAGCCGGACGCGACGTCAACCGATGCCATCCCCGGAACATACCATCGGATAGTCGATTATCCGATGGTATGGATCGGGGGTGGGTTCGGTTCCGGCCGTTGTGCACGGCCGGAACCGGAGGTTTGGGCCACAGGTGGTTCGGACGTAGGGTGCTGGGCCATGGCATTACCGACCTTCGACATCGACACGCCCATGGCCTATCACGTTGCGCAGCACAACATCCTGCAGAGACTCGATGCCGGCGACGACGCCGGGACGGTGCGGGAGGAATGGCGGCAGGCCATCGAGCGCATCATCGACAACCATCTCGCCGGCAACGACGCGCTGAGCTTCGTGACCGCTCCCGCGCTCGGCCCGGTCGACTGACGCACCGCTCGGTACACCCCGCCTCGCGGACCGGCACGGCCCGCGGAGCGGGGACGCCGCGCTTGCGCCCCGTTACACGACGGTGTCGAACAACTGGCCGACCCCGTAGGTCACCACCATCGCGAGCGCACCACCGAACACCACCCGCATCACCGCCCGGCCCCGCCGGGCCCGGCCGAGCCACGCACTGATCGATCCCGTCGCCGCCAGCGCACACAACACCGCCACGAACGTCACCGGGATCCGCGCCGTGTCGGGCACTGACACCACCATCAGCAGCGGCACCAGCGCGCCCAGGGTGAACGACACGGCCGACGACAACGCCGCCACCCACGGATTCGCGAGTTCGGTCGGATCGATCCCCAACTCCACCTCGGCATGCGCGGCAAGCGGATCCCGCGCCGTCAACTCCTCCGCCGCGGCACGCGCCGTGACCGCCGACAATCCCTTGCCCTCGAGCAGGGCGGCGAGTTCGTCGAGTTCGGCCTCCGGCATGGCGGCGAGCTCACGACCTTCCGTGTACAGCGCCGCACGCTCGGTGTCGCGTTGGGCGCTCACCGACACGTACTCGCCCAGCGCCATCGACACCGCCCCCGCGGCCAGCCCAGCCGCACCGGCGGTGAGGATCGCCGCCTCGTTCGCCGTCGCGGCCGCGACACCGACGACCAGTCCCGCGGTCGAGACGATGCCGTCGTTCGCGCCGAGCACACCCGCCCGCAACCAGTTGAGTCTGCTCGCCAATCCGGCGGTGTGCGGTTCGTGGTCCTCGTGCCGCCTGCGGGAATCGTTCGGTGACGCCGGATCCGGACGGGGCATGTCGTGAAGCTACACCGACGGACGGCGGCGCGGGGGGATCCCCACGGCGGAGTATCGGCGCGCCTCCGCCGCGGCGACCGCCCACTCCGGATCCCCGGGCAGCGCGCCCATCGGGTCCCGCTGCGCGCACGGCACACTCACATCGGCGGGCAGCACTGCGCGCTGCAGCGCCTGCACGATCCCCAACGGCCGATGAGCAGCCGGGGCCAGGCGGCCGATCCACCGACGATCGCGGGCCGTCATGTCGTGCCGCAGGCTCTCCATCAACGCCGCCACGGTTCCCGACGGCACCTCCGTCAACCACGAGCCGAACCGGCCGATCACCGCGCCCGGCAATCCGGCGACGGTGACCTGGGCGCGCGACATGCCGGTGACCTGCCCGTAGAGGCGGAGCAACTCGGGATAATGCAGCGACTGTCCGCAGCCCACATCGAACGAGTCCGTGGGAGTGTCCGCGACGGCCGCCCCGAGCGCTGCGGCGACCAGGTCGACGACCGCGATCGGCTCGACCCGCGAGTCCATCCAGTCGGGTACCACGGTGACGGGTAGGCGCCCCGCGAGTTGGCCGAGCACCTCGAAGCTCGTCGACCTGGAGCCGAGCACCATCCCGGCTCGCAGCGTGATCACCGTGCGGCGGGAGCGGGACAGTTCCTGCTCGACCTCCCAGCGTGAGAGCAGATGCTCGGACAGCGCGTCCGGCGCACACTCGGGGACGAACCCGGAGACGTAGACGACACGCGTCACCGGAGAGGCATCGACCGCGTGCCGGACGGTGCGGGCCGCTGCCAGGTCGAGGTCCCGGAAGTGCGCCGAGCGCATCCCGTGCACGAGATAGACCACGACGTCGACATCGTCGAACGCCGGTGGGAGAGTGTGCGCGGCGGTGACGTCCACTCGCGCGGTCTCGACCTGGTCGTGCCACCAGAAGCGTCGCAAGGCCGTCGGGTTCCGAGCGGCGGCGCGCACGGTGCAGCCGATAGCGAGGAAGGCGGGGACGACCCGGCTGCCGACGTAGCCGGAGGCACCGATCACGAGAACTCTCATGCGCTGTCCCATCCCTTGTCGCCTTCGGGAGGGATGCACGCGCGGGACCGTCGCGAAACATCAGGAGTGGTTCCCATCACCGGAAATAGTGTTACCGTTGGTCACAAATACAGTGGCCGGTATCGAAGGAGGCCTCCCATGTCGATGCTGCGCGGCAGCCCACTCCGACATCGGATCCTGTTCGTCCTCGCCGTCCCCCTCGGCGCCGGACTGCTGTCCGCCCTCGGACATCTCGTCCAGCGCCGCCACGGCCGGCCCACCTCCGTCTCCGAATCCCTCTTCGCCATCGCCAGCAGCCTGCGCCGCCGCACGCTCTTCACCCGACCCACCGGCGACCACCCCCCGGCCCCCGAGACGCCCGGACAACCATGACCACAGGACAACCATGACCACCCACACCGTCCCCAACGGGCCTATCCGACTCCACGTCGTCGAAGAAGGCAACCCGCACGGCCCGACGCTCGTCCTCGTCCACGGCTGGCCCGACACCCACGCCCTGTGGGACCGCGTCGCACCCCTGCTCGCCGACGACTTCCGCATCCTGCGCTACGACAACCGCGGCGCCGGCGCCTCCACCGTGCCCCGCGCGGTGGCGCACTACCGGCTCGAGCACCTCGCCGCCGACCTGCACGCCGTCATCGACGCCCTCGCCCCGAACGAACCGGTCCACCTACTCGGCCACGACTGGGGCGCGGTGCTGTGCTGGGAAGCGGTATGCGAACCCGACGCCGGCGATCGCATCGCCTCCTACACCTCGATCTCCGGCCCCAACCTCGACCATCTCGGCCTGTGGATGCGCCGTCGTCTCCGACAGAAACGCCCACTCGGCCCCGCCGAACAGGCTCTCGCCTCCGCCTACACCCTCGCCTTCCAGATCCCCGCTCTGCCGAATCCGGTGCTGCGCGGCCCGCTCGCCCACCACTGGCCGGCCTTCGTCGGGTTCTTCGACCGCATCGATCCCACCGCGATCGCACCGGTCGCCCCCACCCTCGCCGATGACATGGTGCACGGACTGTCCCTGTACCGGGCGAACATCCGCGCGCGTCTCACCCGACCCCGCGAGCGGCGCACCGACGTCCCGGTCCAGCTGATCCAGAACCTGCGCGACCGCGCGGTACGCCCCGTGGGCTACGAGGACACCTCCCGCTGGGTCACCGACCTGCGCATCCACCCGCTCGACGCCGGGCACTGGTCGCCGCGTTCCCATCCCCGCGACGTCGCCGACGCCACCGCCCGGTTCGTGCAGCAGATCGAAGCCGCGCGCACCTGACCGCATGACCTCAGCCGGACGACTCCGCGCGCGGCGCCGCCTCCACCGGCGGATCGTCGTCGTGCACCGGTAGCCGACGCGGACCCGGACCCTGCTGCCCGAGCACGTCACCGGGATTCGCGAGCGGACACGACGCCAAACTCAGACAACCGCAGCCGATGCAATCGGTGAAACTGTCGCGCAACGCGGTGAGATCCTCGATGCGGCGGGTCAGCCGGTCGTGCCACGCCCGCGACAGCCGCGCCCAGTCCTCCGTCGTCGGCACACGACTGTCCGGCAACGAATCGAACGCCTCCTTGATCTCGTCCAGGGACACCCCCACACCCTGCGCGACCTTGATGAACGCGACCTTGCGCAGCGTGTCGCGACGATAACGCCGTTGATTGCCCGAGGTGCGGCGACTGGTGATCAGACCACGCGACTCGTAGTAGTGCAGCGCCGAGACCGCCACCCCGGAACGGTCCGCCAACTGGCCGGGTGTCAGCCATACAGCAGGGTTCATCGGCCCCTCCTCGCCGCGCAGACATCGTGATCGAGTTGTGCTGCACAGTACCGGCCACCGGAGGCACCGGGCACCCGGGTCGCGTGAGCACCAGGGTCAGAACGGCGGCGGCCCGAACTCGGCAGCGACCTCCGGCGCATCCATCCGCAACATGTCGTACGCGGTGTGCGCCAGCGTCCGCACCGACTTCGGGTACGGCCGCTCGAACCGCTCGCAGACCCGCGCGGTCGCCAACGCCGCCTCGAACCGCCACTTACGGGAACCGCTCACGAACGTCCGGGCCTGGAACAGATAACTCGATGCGGGGATCGTCACGTCGATCACCGTAGAACCTCCGACCGGCACAGCGGGGGATCGGCACTCCGCGCGCCACGCCGATCCCACCCGTCCGACCACATTCCTAAGGGAGTGTTAGGAACCGCCACAGACCCTTCCGCAACCACTGTGACCCGAACCACTGTGGGGAGCGCACAGATCCACGCAGCGAAAGGAGTCCCGGGTGAGCACCACCTCGACGGGCGAACGCCGAGTCATCGGCAACGTGTTGAAAGGCTCGGTCGGCAACCTGATCGAGTGGTACGACTGGTACGTCTACGCCGCGTTCAGCGTCTACTTCGCGAAGGAATTCTTCCCCGAAGGCGACCCCACCGCCCAACTGCTGTCCACCGCAGCGATCTTCGCCGTGGGATTCCTCATGCGACCGATCGGCGGCTGGATCATGGGCCGCTACGCCGACCGGCGCGGACGGCGCTCGGCGCTGACCCTGTCGGTCACCGTCATGGCCGTCGGCTCCCTCATCATCGCCGTCACCCCGGCCTACGCGACCATCGGACTCGCCGCACCCCTTCTTCTCGTCCTCGCCCGCATGATGCAGGGACTGTCCGTCGGTGGTGAATACGCCACCAGCGCCACCTATCTCGCCGAGGTCGCCTCACCCGGACGCCGCGGGTTCTACTCGAGCTTCCAGTACGTCACCCTCGTCGCCGGACAGCTCATCGCCCTCGGCGTCCAGATCGTCCTGCAGCTCACCCTCTCCGCCGAGGCCATGCAGGCGTGGGGCTGGCGCATCCCGTTCGTCATCGGCGCCGTCGCCGCCGTCGCCGTGATGTGGCTGCGCCGCACCATGGACGAATCCGAAGCGTTCACCGAGGAAGTCGCGGCCAAGAGCGCCACCGACCGGCCGGAGGGCACGCCCGAGCAGGGCGGCATCCGGATGCTGCTGCAGTACCCCCGCGAATGCCTACTGGTGTGCGCGCTGACCCTCGGCGGTTGCGTGGCGTTCTACACCTACACCACCTACATGCAGAAATACATGATCAACACCTCCGGCATCTCCAAGGACACCGTCGCCTGGATCAACTTCGCCGCCCTGCTGGTGTTCATCGTCCTGCAACCCATCGGCGGGGCCCTGTCGGACCGCATCGGCCGCCGCAAACTACTCATCTTCTTCGGGGTCGGCGGCACCGTGCTCACCGTCCCGCTGATGACGATCCTCGGCAGCACCACGAACCCGCTGATCGCGTTCGGGTTGATGATGCTCGGCCTGACCGTCGTCACCGGCTACACCTCGGTCAACGCCATCGTGAAGACCGAACTGTTCCCCACCAAGGTCCGCGCGCTCGGCGTCGGCCTGCCCTACGCGCTGACCCTGGCGATCTTCGGCGGCACCGTCGAAACCGTCGCACTCGCGCTCAAGCGCGCCGGCCACGAATCGCTATTCTTCTACTACGTGACCGGCTGCATCGCCGTCTCGCTCGTCGTGTACTTCTTCATGCGGGAGACCTCCGACGGCTCACCCCTGGACCGCACGAGCACCGACCGCACGAGCACCGACCGCACGAGCACCGACCGCACGAGCACCCACACCGACACCCCCGACGAGCACGCCGACCTGGCCACCTCGCGACACTGACCGAAAGGGACCCACGTGCAGATCGCGGTGGTCGAGGACGACGACGGCGTCGGCGACGCCCTCGTCGAAGCCCTCACCTCCCACGGCCACCCGCCGATCCGCATGCGGCGCGGCGCCGACCTGCTCCTCGGACACCGCGACCTCGACGTCGTCATCCTCGACCTCGGCCTGCCCGACGCCGACGGCCTGCAGGTGCTCCGGCAACTGCGGGCCGTCAACGACGTCCCCGTCGTGATCCTCACCGCGCGCGGCGACGAACGATCGGTGGTACGCGGCCTGCGCGGCGGCGCCGACGACTACCTCGTCAAACCGGCCCGCCTGGCCGAACTGCTCGCCCGCGTGGACGTCGTCACCCAACGGCGCCGCGCGCTGTCCGAGTCCTCCCGCATCGTCCGCGCCGGCGACGTCGTCGTCGACCTCGATGCCCGCGAAGTCGAGGTGGGCGGCGAACCGGTCACCCTCACCCCGAAGGAATTCGACCTGCTCGCCGTCCTCGTCGCCCGCCCCGGCGCCGCGGTCAGCCGCCAACAACTCATGGACGCCGTGTGGGGCGACGCGTATGTGGCGATCTCCCGGTCGCTCGACGTGCACATGACCGGGCTGCGCGCCAAACTCGCCCGCCCCGGACTCATCTCCACCATCCGCGGCTACGGCTACCGGTGGGGCGGCTGACATGCACCGGCGGGTCCTGGCGGTGCTGCTCGTCTTCGCGACCGTCGCCGTCGTCGCCTTCGCCGTCCCGCTCGCCCTCGCCACCAGCGCCGGCCGTACCGCCGTCCTGGGAGCGAACCGGGAAGCCGACGCCCACCACTTCGCCACCCTCGCCGTCCAGACGCGCGCCCCCGGCAGCACCGCCCTGCTCGACGAGGAGGTGACCCGCTACCACCGGCTCTACGACGAGGGCGTGCTCATCGTCGACGCGCGCGGCGCACCCCGCGCGAGCGCGGGCCTGACCCCGACCGACCCCGGTGTGCCGGAGGCGATCACCGCCGGTCTGCGCAACCAGAAACAGGGCATCGGCGGTCCGCTGACCCCGTGGTCCCCGCACCGGGTACTGCTCGCCGTGCCGGTGGGTACCGGCGCCCAGGTCGAAGGAGCCGTCGTCGTCGACGTGTCCACCGACGCCGCCCGCCACGACATCCGCACCTCGTGGCTGCTCATCGTCACCGGCGCGGCAGCGGCCCTCGTGCTCGTCACGATCCTCGCGACCGCCCTGTCGCGGTGGACGGTCCGTCCGCTCACCGCGCTCACCGCGCGGGTCGCGGCGCTCACCGACAGCGTCCCGGCACTGCATCCACGCTCCCGCACCGGCGACACCACCGTCTCGGTCCGGTACCACGGCCCACCGGAGGTCCGGGAACTCACGCAGGCCTTCGACACCATGTCCGAAGCCGTCCGCACGTCCACCCGCGCCCAGAAGCAACTCATCGCCGACACCGCGCACCAACTCCGGAACCCGCTCGCCGCCCTGCACATCCGACTCGACTCCCTCGAACCGCACGTCGCCGCCGCCGGCGCGGAGACCTACCGGCGCACGGCCGTCGAAGTCGACCGGCTCGGCGGCATCCTCGACGGCCTGCTCGCCCTCGCCACCGCCGAATCACCCACCGACACAGCGGGCACCGAAGGACACGACGGGTGCGATGTCGGCGCCGTCGTCGCCGACCGCGTCGACGCCTGGTCCGAGGCCCTCGCCGAGGCCGGCATGACCGTCACCGTGGACGAACCGACCGGGCCGCGCCTGCACGCCTGTTCCTCCGCCGACCATCTCGCCCAGGTGCTCGATGTGCTGCTCAGCAACGCGAGCAAGTACGCCCGCGCGGCCACCGGGGTCCGCATCACCACCCGACACCACGACGGGACCATCCGGATCCGCGTCGAGGACGACGGCGCCGGAGTCGCACCCGATGAGCTCGGCGCCCTCACCTCCCGGTTCTTCCGCGGGTCCGGCGCCGACGGGCCCGGCACCGGCCTCGGGCTGTCCATCGCGGTCGCGCTCGTCGAGACCGGCGGCGGCACCCTCGACCTCGCCGCCGCCGACCCGCACGGACTGGCCGTCACCCTGACCCTGCCCGCCGACTCCCGCGCGGAGGCATCATGATCACCCGCCGCGATCTCCTGCGGTCCGTCGCGCTGCTAGCGGTGGGCGGAGCCGTCGCCGGCTGCACGCGCACCGGAGAGCGTGAGGAACTGATCCTGGCGGCAGGGGAGGAGGGTGGGTTCTTCTGGGAGTTCGCCGAACTCACCGCCGCCGCCGCCGACCGGGCGGGCCTGCCCATCGCGATAGTGCCGGAACGCACGCCAGGGTCGGTCACCAATCTCGCCACGCTGGCGGCGGGGGACGCGGAGCTGGCGCTGACCCTCACCGACGTCGCGGTGCGGGCCCACGACGAGGGCGCGCAGTTCACGGCGATCGGGCGGGTCTACGAGAACTACATGCAGTTGGCCGTGCGTGCAGACTCACCGATCCGGAAGATCGCCCAGTTGCGGGGCGCACGGATCAGCCTCGGCGCTCCCGGATCGGGTGCCGAATTCACCGGCGAACGCATCCTCGCCGTCGCCGGGCTCGCCGAGCCGGGAGCCGTCACCCGGGTGCACCTGTCGATGGCCGACGCCGGTCGCGCGCTGGTGGACGGCGAGATCGACGCGGTGCTGTGGGCGGGTGGTGTTCCTACCCCGTCGTTTGCGAACCTGGGTGTGTCGCTACGGCTGATCGATCTGTCCGTGCTCCTCGAACCGCTGCGGGCGCGATTCGGTTCGCGTTACGAACCGGTGCTCATCCAGCCCGGCACGTACGGGCAGCCGGACGCCGTCGCCACCATCGGCTTGGGCAACCTCCTGCTCGCCGGAGCCTCGGTGTCGGACGAGGCCGCCGCCGCACTGGTCGATCTGCTCGTCGACCACGCCTCCGAACTCGTGCCGGCTCAGGCCACCGGCAGCCAGTTCCTCGACCGGCAATCGCTGATCGTCACCGCCGATGTCCCGCTGCATCCGGGAGCGGTGGCCGCGTACCGGCGCCATCACGGCTGACGAGACGGGCGGACAGGGGAGAAGGGGCCCCTGAATCGTGCCGACCCAGGCACATAGTGGGGTGGAAGGCATGCGCTGGTGTCGGTGGGATGCGGTGCGGAGATCGGGCTCGCCCTCGAGGTTCGAGGAGATCGGGACCGGATCGGCTGTGCAGGGGACATGCGCGGGGCACAATGGAACCGTTCACCTCTGTGTGCGTGAAATTCTTTGGCAGCCAACATGATTCATGGATAACGGTGATTATCCATCAAATGTGGAAGAGGCGAGAAGGGGCGATCGGTGGTCGCAGCACCCCGGGGGACGGGATGATCCCGCGCCACCAACATGCGTATCGTCCGCGCGATCTGCGGCGCGCAACGCGCACGCGACGACCACACGGTGCTGCCGCAACGCCGCATCGGTGAACCGTGGGTCGGTGCAGTGTGCGCGTCGCTGCGGCATGGCACCCGATGCATGAGCAGCCGAACGCGCGTCGAGCGGATCGGCGGCTCGATCCGGCACGGGCGCGGGCAGGCCGGTCGCAGTCCGGAGGTGAGCCGGACTCGAGCCAGAGGCCGAGTGACAGGTGGGGCCCATCGCATCGATCCGGGGCGAACCAGGGATCTCCGAACGCCTCGGACGCCCTGCCGCACCTGTCCGGAGGAGGTCCGGTTCCACTCTAGTTAACATAATGTAGATTATCGGCAATTTGGATATGGGCGGTGAACTGGGGTTCGGCGCTGATAATCCCGATGCTGCCGAGTGACGTCCCTGATCCGCAGATTCGCGCCGTCGTCGCACGCACTGCATCGCGTCGTGCGCCGTGCCGTCCGGCGCGCGTTGTTCCCTCCGCCTCGTGCGACGTGCGAACCGCGCCGAACGACGCGCTCCCGGCACTCGAGCTTGCCGCGCATTCGCCGTGCCCGGCCCGGTCCGTGCCCGGCCCGGTCCGCCGCCTGGTGTCGGTTCGCTGCCTCGGACGCCCGATACGACCTTCCGGGCCCGCCACCCTCGCCCCCTGCCTGTTCGCCCAGCCGTCGCGAAAACGTCACAGTGACGTTTTCACGTGGTCTAGCGGGTCCCGCTGTGGACACCTATCTGCGTCGATATCATCGGCGCGGCAGTGACAACGTGGTCCGGGAAGGTCGACCGTGACGCAACCACGGCTCCTGCGTTCCTGGGTGGTCTTCGCGATCACCACCGTCCCGTTCTATCTCTGGGGTGCACTCACCGACGGTGAATTCGACATCACCGGTGCGCGTCTGCCGGTCAGTGCGTTGATGTTCGTCTGCCCGGCGCTTGCGACCCTCGCCACCGGCGGCGGGCGCGAGTCGGCCCGGCGGCGCATGTGCACGCTGCCGCGCGCGCTGTGGCTGATCGTCGCACTGTTTGTATCAGCTGCGCTGGTGCTGGTCGCATCCATCGTGGTCGCCGGTACCGGTCCGTCCGGCATCTCGGTCTCCCTCGTGGCGGTCGCCGGTGCGTATTTCGTTGCGACGGTGTGCGAGGAACTCGGGTGGACGGTGGACGCTCCTGGCGGCGAGCGGGATCTGCTCGCCTGTCGCGTCCGCGGTGGCCGTCGGGGTCGCCGTGCTCGTCCTGACCTGTCTGCGGGTCGCATCCCGCCGGGTCGAGGGTGCGGACTCCCCTCCTCTGCCTCGGACGATAAACCCAGAAACGTCACAGTGACGTATTAATCTCGCCTCCCGTGCATTATGACGCTCGCCGCAACCGCCGCAACTGCGCGGACAGATAATCCCGGGCACGGCGATGACCACCGACCCGGACGAGTTCGTCGGCGAGCTCCTCGAGCAGTCGTGACAGCAGCTCCTCGTCGGGTGACCAGCCCTCGCGCTGCCGGCACCGGTCGAGCCATTCGACCGGCGCGATGTGTCCGCGGTCGGCGTTGCAGCGTCGGCACGCGGCGACCTCGTTGGCGGTGATGCTCGGCCCGCCCTTCAGGCGCGGCACCAGATGATCGGTGGTCGGGGTGATCAGCCGCCCGAACTCCCGTCCACACCACAGGCACCGCCCGTCCTGACGGTCCAGGGCGAGCGAGAGTCGGGTGACGCGGTCCATCCTCCGATCGTCGCCTATCGGCGCCGCCGTAGTCGCCGATGAGTCCGATCCGGTGTCCCGGAGACTGTTTCAGGGGCGTGCTTCGAGGACGAGGTTGAAGGGTGTTTCGGTGGCGCGGCGGAAGGTGCCGAATCCGGCTTCGGCCGCGACATCGGCGAGCCGTCGCTCCCCGGCCTGCGCGCCGAGCCCGAGCGCGACCGGCTGGTCGAGGGACGACGGGGTGCACAGCACCGTCGATGCGGCGTAGTACATCCGGCCGACCGGGTTGAGGTTCTCGGGCAGGCTGTCGCGGGCGAACGGTTCGACGAGCATCACCGCGCCGTCGTCGGCGAGCGCGCCGCGCGCGTACCGCAGTGCGCCGACGGGATCGCCCATGTCGTGCAGGCAGTCGAAGTAGCAGATCAGGTCGTAGTCGGATCCGGGGAAGTCGGTCGCCGAGGCGACGGTGAAGGTGGCGTTGTCGACGCCCTCCTCCGCGGCCAGTTCCGTCGCCCGCGCGATGGACGCGTCGTGGTAGTCGAAGCCGCGGATGGTGGACTGCGGGAACGCCTGCGCGAGCAGGGTCGTGGAGACACCGTGGCCGCAGCCGATGTCCGCGACGGTGGCGCCGGCGCGCAGTGTGTCGACGACCCCGTCGAGGGCGGGCAGCCACACGTCGACGAGGTTGGCGCGGTAGCCGGGGCGGAAGAACTGTTCGGTGCCGACGAACAGTTCGGGATCGTGTTCGTGCCAGCCGAAACCTTCGCCGTTGCGGATGCGTTCGGCGATGCGGCCGCGGTCCTTGTACACGGAGCCGATCAGGTGGAAGCCGCCGGCCAGGTAGACGGGGCTGTCCTCGCGGGCGAGGGCCATGGCGTGTTCCGGTGCCAGACTGAACGTTCCGGCGTCGGGATCGTAGGTGAGATAGCCGCTGGCGGTCTCGGCGGAGAGCCATTCGCGCAGATAGCGTTCGCGGATGCCGGTGCGGTCGGCGAGTTGTTCGCTGCTGACCGGGCCGGCTTCGTCGAGCGCGCGCCACAGTCCGAGTTCGGCGCCGATGAGCACCAGTGCGCCGTTCATGGCCGCACCCATGTCGACGACGAGTTGTCCGAGGGTCTGCTCGAGTCGTGCTTGGTCGGGTTCGTGCATCTCCGTGGTCATCACGCACCTCCTGACGATGGGAGTACTCGCTCACGGTAGGTCGCGTGGCCGGTTCCGCGGCGACGGCTCGGGTTCGATCGGGTGTCGATCCGGGTGGCGGTGCGTAGCGGGAGGTCACGAACCGGGTGGTGGCGGGAGGATTCGGGGGTGCGTGGCGTGTTGCAGACAGCTACGCTTGTAGCAGACTGCAACATCAGGAGGCCGTCATGACGTCATCCACCGACAAGGTCACCCGCTTCGACGCCGAACTCGTCGACAGCGCCATCGCCGAGGGCGGCCGCCAGAACCGCACCGGACGCCAGCAACTCGAATACTGGGCCCGCATCGGCCGCGCGATGACCGCCCACGAGACCGCCTCCCTGCACCGGGTGCACGAGGCGCTGGCCGGGACACGGGAGCTGAGCGAGCTCACCGCCGCCGAGGGACGGCTGTTCGACGCGGAGATCGATGCGCGCCTGGCGGACGGGCTGGCCCGCACCGACTACGCCGAGATTCTCGCCGCGCGTGGGGTCACCACGGTGGTGCTCGACGACGAAGGCCGGCTGGTCGAGCAGCGTCCCGACGGTAGTCGCCGGGTGCTCGACGACGCATGAGGCGTCTGGATCTGATCGTCGGTCCCAACGGTTCCGGCAAGTCGACGTTCGTCGAGTTGTCCCTCGCTCCCCTGCTGCCGCGCAGCGTGTTCGTCAATGCGGATGTGATCGCGCGGCAGCGCTGGCCCGACCGGGCGGAGGAGATGTCGTACGAGGCGGCGCAACTCGCCGCGGCGGCGCGGGACCGGTTGCTGCGGCAGGGCCGGTCGTTCATTGCGGAGACGGTGTTCTCGCATCCGTCGAAGCTGGAGTTGATCGACCGCGCGCACGAGGTGGGGTTCACGGTGGTGCTGCACGTGATGCTGGTGCCCGAGGCGATGTCGGTGCTGCGTGTACAGCACCGGGTGGCCTCCGGTGGGCATGCGGTGCCCGAGGACAAGATCCGGGCGCGCTATCGGCGGTTGTGGCCGCTGGTGACCGAAGCGATCGGCCGCGCCGATCAGGCGTCGGTGTACGACACGGCGTCCGGGACCCCGGTGGTGGTGGCGCGGTTCGCCGGCGGGGTGCCGGTGGGTGCGGTGGGCTGGCCGGGATGGGCGCCGGCGGCGCTCACCGGGCTCGGCTGAGAGATCCGGGCCCGGTGAGCGGATGCGTCGAGGTCAGTTCCGGCGGTCCCCGTTGCGTCCGGCGACCTGCACCGCGACTCGTCCCCACCGGCGCAGCGCCGCGTCGCTCTCGGTCAGCCGCGCCGAGAGCACCGCGACGATCGTCTCCACCGCCCGGGCACTCACCATCTCGTGGTGATCGCAGTCGAGCCGGTACTGGTGGATCTCGCCGGCGATCACGTTGTGCCAGGCCGCCACCGCCGGGACCGGGGTCTCCGAGCGGGCCGCGGTGAAGAACAACGCGTCCCCGTCGAAGGTGTCCGGTTCGTGCCGCCGCGCGGCGCGGGCGGTGTCGGTCGACCCGGCGTGCAGCCGTTCGAGGTGGGCGGCGGTCAGGCCGGTGCCGCCCCCGAACGCCTCGTCGAGCACCGCGGCGGCGTGTTCGAAACTCGGCTCACCGTCGTCGACGGGAAGCCCGAGATCGCGCAGCATGTCGCGGGTGCCGACGGCCGGGGACGCCCCGACCATCAGGTGGCTGTCGAGCAGGGCGAGGGTGTCGACGATCTCCCCGTCGCGGCGCAGTTCGACGGCGACGGCGTGCGCGACCACCCCGCCGAGCGACCAGCCCAGCAGGTGATATGGGCCGTGCGGCTGCACCCGGCGGATCTCCCGCACGTAGTGGCGGGCCAGCGCGGTGATGGTGTCGTGCCGCGGACCACCGGACAGGGCCGGCAACTGCAGACCGTAGACCGGCCGGTCGTCGTCGAGGCGGTGCGCGAGGGCGCTGTACGGCCAGGCCAGCCCCGCGGCGGGATGGATGCAGAACAGCGCGGTGCCGGTGCCGGGGCGCAGCGGCACGAGCACCCGGAACGCCTCGTCGATGCCGTTGCTCTCCTCGGACTCGCCGCTGCTCAGGTGTGCGGCGAGTTCTGCCGGGGTCGGATGGGTGAAGATCGACGCGATCGGCACCCGCCGCCCGAGTCGTTCCCCGAGCGCCGGTAGCAACCGGGTCGCCAGCAGCGAGGTGCCGCCGAGGTCGAAGAAGTCGTCGTCGACACCGACCCGGTCGAGGCCGAGATGCTCGGCGAACAGGTCGGTGACGAGCTTTTCGAGGTCGGTGCGCGGCGCCCGGTAGTCCCCGACCGGGGCGGTGAAATCCGGGGCGGGCAGCGCGGCGCGGTCGAGTTTGCCGGCCGGGGTGAGCGGGATGTCGTCGAGCACGGTGATCACCGCCGGCACCATGTGCGGCGGAAGATGCTGCGCGATGAACGTTTTCACCTCGGCGGCGGTGATGTCGGTATCAGGGGCGAGGCGGAGGTAGGACACCGGCACGGTCTGCCCGGACGGGGCGGTGTGGCCGAGGGTGTGGGCGAAGACCACCTGCGGGTGCGCGGTCAGCGTGGCGTCGATCTCGCCGAGTTCGACGCGGAAGCCGCGGATCTTGACCTGGAAGTCGGTGCGGCCGACGTAGTCGAGGCGATGATCGGTGGTCCACCGCACCAGATCCCCCGTGCGGTACATCCGCTCCCCCGTGCCGGTGGGATCGGGCACGAACCGGGCGGCGGTCAGCGCGGGCCGGTCGTGGTAGCCGCGGGCCAGACCCGGCCCGGCGACATATAGTTCCCCGGCCACCCCGACCGGGACGGGTTGCAGCCGCCCGTCGAGGACCAGGGCGTGGAAACCGCGGCTGGGGGTGCCGATGGTGACGGGTTCGCCGACGGTGAGCGGCTCGCCGAGGGAGGTCATGATCGTCGCCTCGGTGGGACCGTAGGCGTCGATCACCCGCCGCGACGGCGCCCAGCGTGCCACCAGCTCCGGTGGGAGTGCTTCGCCGGCGACGAGCAGGGTGTGCAGTTCGGGGACGGTGTGCGGGTCGAGCGAGGCCAGCGCGGTGGGGGTGATGAAGGCGTGGCTGACCCGCTGTGCGCGCAGCACCGCGGCGAGCTCGTCGCCGCCGTAGACGTGCGGCGGCACGATCACCAGCGTCGCCGCGGCGCACAGCGCCATTATCTGCTCGAAGATCGACGCGTCGAAGCTCGGCGACGCCAGATGCGACACCCGGGCCGCGGCGGTGACCTGCAGACGGTCGCGTTCCTCCCGGGCGAGGGAGGCCAGGCCGCGGTGGGTGACCGCCACGCCCTTGGGGCGGCCGGTGGAGCCGGAGGTGTAGATCAGGTAGGCCGGATGATCCGGGCGCAGCACCGTCGGCCGGTCTGCGTCGTCGATCGGTGCGAGCGGCCCGGCGGTGAGGTCGAGGTCGTCGAGGACGAGCCAGTCCACCTCGTCGGGCAGCGCGTCGCGGTGCGCGGCGACGGTGATGCCGATGCGCGCGGCACTGTCGTCGAGCATGAAGGCGATGCGGTCGGCCGGATAGGTGGGGTCGACCGGCACGAATGCCGCGCCGCTGCGCACCGTCGCCCACACCGCGGTGACCGATTCGAGCGAGCGCGGGATCGCCAGGGCGATCACCTGTTCGGGTCCGGCGCCGCGGTCGAGCAGGCGCCGCGCGAGCCGGTGCGCGCGGGCGTCGAGTTCGCGGTAGGTGACCTGCCGGTCGTCGTCGATGACCGCGACCGCGTCCGGGGCGGTGGCAACGGCGGTGTCGAGCAGGTGCGGCCACAGCACCGCCGGTTCGGCCTGCGGTCCGATGGCGGGCACCAGCGCGGTGTGTTCTGCGGTGGTGAGCAGGTCGAGATCGCCGACGGGACGGTGCGGGTCGGCGGCGATCGCGTGCAGCAGCCGGGTGAACCGGTCGGCGAAGCCACGCACCGTCTCGGCGTCGAACAGGTCGGTGGCGTAGACGAAGGCGGCGTCGAGGCCACCTTCGGCGTTCTCCCCGACGAGCAGTTCGAGGTCGAAGTTGCACACCGTCGGGTCGAGGGCGACGCCCTGCACGCTCAGGTGCGGCAGTTCCACCGCGGGCAGTTCGGCGGTGTGGAATTCGATGGAGACCTGGAACAGCGGTGAGTGTGCGGTCGAGCGGGTCGGGGCGAGCGCGTCGACGACCCGGTCGAAGGGCAGGTCGGCGTGCGCGAAGGCATCGAGGTCGCTGTCGGTGACGGCGGTGAGCAGCTCGGTGAACGACGCTTGCGCGGGCACCGCGGTGCGCAGCACGACGGTGTTGACGAACATGCCCACCAGATCGTCGAGGGCGCGGTGTCCGCGACCGGCGACCGGCGAGCCGACGGCGATGTCGTCGCTGCCCGACAGGCGGGCGAGCAGCACCGCGAACGCCGCGTGCACGGTCATGAACACGGTGCTGTGCCGGACGGCGGCGAGCTGCTGCAGCCGGGCGAGCAGATCGGCGTCGACGGTGAAGCGGGTGATGTCGCCGCGGAAGGACTGCTGCGGCGGCCGGGGCCGGTCGGTGGGCAGCGGCAGCACCTCCGGCAGCCCCGCGAGGCGCTGCTGCCAGTAGGTGGTCTGGTCGGCGGCGAGGGTGCCGGGGTCGTCCGGGTCGCCGAGCCGGTCGAGTTGCCACAGGGTGTAGTCGGCGTACTGCACCGGCAGCGGTCCGAACGCCGGGGTCTCGCCGCGGCTGCGGGCGGCGTAGGCGATCATCAGGTCGCGGGCCAGCGGGCCGGTGGAGCCGCCGTCGGCGGCGATGTGGTGTACGACAAGCACGGCGAGATGGTCGTCGCGGCCGAAGGAGAACACCCGTGCCCGCACCGGGATGTCGACGGTGACGTCGAATCCGGCGCCGAGGAAGTCGGCGATGGCGGTGTGCACGGTGTCCTCTCCGGCGGGCACCACGTCCAGCGGCAGCGGGGCGTCGGCGGCGGCGAGGATCCGCTGGTGCGGTCCGGCCGCCGACGCCGGGTAGATGGTGCGCAGGCTCTCGTGCCGGGCCAGCACGTCGTGCAGGGCGGCGCCGAGCGCGGCCGGGGACAGATGCCCGGACAACCGGATCGCCAGGGGGATGTTGTAGGCGGCGGAGGTCGGATCGAACTGGTTGATGAACCACAGTCGTTGCTGCGCCGGGGAGAGCGGGATGTGCTCGGGGCGCGGTCCGGCGATCGGGCCGGAGGTGGTGTCGGCGGTGGGTTCCTCGACCTCGGTGGTGGGCCGGTGGTCGAGGTGTGCGGCGAGTGCGGCGACGGTGGGGGCTTCGAACAGGGCGCGCACCGGCACGGGTCGGCCGAGCCGGTCGCCGAGGCGGGCGACGGCGCGGGTGGCGAGCAGTGAGTTACCGCCGAGGTCGAAGAAGTTGTCGTCGACGCCGAGTCGGTCGAGGCCGAGCACGTCGGCGAGTTCGTCGGCGACGAGCGACTCGAGCGGGTCGGTGGGTGCCGGACGGTCGCCGGTGCCGGCGGTCAGGTTCGGTGCGGGCAGGGCGGCGCGGTCGAGTTTACCGACGGGGGTCAGCGGGATCTCGTCGAGCACGCTGATGACGGTGGGCACCATGTGCGCCGGGAGATGCTCGGAGACATGGTATTTCACTGCGGCGTGGTCGATGTCGGCGCCGGGTGCGGGGTGCAGGTGGGCGACGAGGACCGTCTCTCCGCTCGGGGCGCGGTGCGCGACGGTGGCGGCGAATCCGACGGCCGGGTGGGCGGCGAGCACGGCGTCGATCTCGCCGAGTTCGACGCGGAAGCCGCGGATCTTGATCTGGAAGTCGCTGCGGCCGACGTATTCGATGCGCAGATCCCGCCGGTCGAGGTCACCGACCCAGCGCACCAGGTCCCCGGTGCGGTACATGCGTTCGCCGGGGGCGCCGTAGGGGTCGGCGACGAACCGGGCGGCGGTCAGCGCGGGCCGGGCGTGATAGCCGCGGGCCAGGCCCCAGCCGGCCAGGTACAGCTCACCGACGGCACCGAACGGCACGGGTCGCAGCGCGGTGTCGAGGACGACGGCGTGCACCCCGCGCAGCGGACCGCCGAGGGTCAGTGGGTCGTCGGCGCCCAGGGGGTCGCTGATCGCGGCCATGATAGTGGTCTCGGTGGGCCCGTAGGCGTCGACGAGACGCCGCCCGGGCGCCCAGGTGGCCTGCAGGTCCGCCGGCCACGCCTCCCCACCGACCGCGAGATCGGTGAGGTCGGTCGGATCCGCCGGGTCGAGGGAGGCGAGCGCGGCGGGGGTGATGAACCCGTGGGTGACCCGCTGCTCGCGCAGCAGCGCGCCGAGTTCGGCGCCGCCGACGATGTGCGGGGGCACGATCACCAGTTCGGCGCCGGACCCGAACGCCAGGAGGTATTCGAAGATCGACGCGTCGAAGCTCGGCGACGAGACGTGCATGACCCGCGCGCCGGGTCCGGCACCGAAGCGGCTGCGCTGGTCGCGGGCGAAGTTGTCCAGGCTGCGGTGGGTGGTGATCACACCCTTGGGGCGGCCGGTCGAGCCGGAGGTGTAGATCAGGTAGGCGGGATGATCGAGCCGCAGCGCGACGGGGCGGTCGGTGTCGTCGATCGTGGTGGTGTCCTCGCCCGCGGCGTCGCGGTCGAGGTCGTCGAGCAGCAGCCACGGCACCGTGTCCGGGAGCCGGTCGCGGTGTGCGGTGGTGGTCACGCCGACGGTGGCGCCGCAGTCGTCGAGCATGAATGCGACGCGTTCGGCCGGATAGCGCGGGTCGACGGGCACGAACGCCGCCCCGGTCTTGGTGATCGCCCACATCGCGGTCACCGACTCGACGGAGCGGGCGATGCCGAGGGCGACGAAGGTCTCCGGTCCGGCGCCGCGGCGCAGCAGCACCCGCGCCAGCCGGGTGGAGCGTTCGTCGAGTTCGCGGTAGGTGAGCACCCGCTCCCCCTCGCGCAGGGCCGGCCGGTCCGGGTGTGCGGCGGCGGTCGCGGCGAGCAGTTGCGGCAGGGCGACGTCGCTGCCCCCGGCCGGGCCGTGCACCGGCAGCAGCGCGTCCTGCTCGGTGGCGGTGAGTGCCGGCAGCGCGGTGATCGGGGCGGCCGGGTCGCCGGTGAGTGCGTCGAGCACAGCGGTGATGCGCGCGGCGATCGCGGCGACGGCGTCGCGGTCGAAGACCTCCGGCAGGTATTTCATGCGCAGGTGCACCGCGGTGTCGGTGTGCACGACCACCGACAGCGGGTAGTGCGCGGCGTCGCGGCCGGTGATGTCGGCGACCCGCATGCCGCCGAGGTCGGTGTCGCGGTCGAGACCGGCGCGTTCGACCGGGTACGACTCGAAGACGGTGAGGGTGTCGAATCGCACGGCGGCCCCGAGGTGCCGGTCGAGGGTGCCCAGGTCGAGATGGTGGTGATCGAGCAGGGCGACCTGTTCGGCCTGCACCCGGTCGACGAGCGCACCGACGGTGTCGTCGGGCCGCACGGTGATGCGCACCGGGACGGTGTTGATGAACAACCCGACCATCGCCTCGATGCCGGGGATCTGCGGTGGCCGCCCGGAGACGGTCGCCCCGAACACCACGTCGGTGCGGCCGGTGAGGGCGCCGAGCACCACACCCCAGGCGGTCTGCACGAGGGTGTTGACGGTGACGCCGCGGGCGGTGGCGGTGTCGTGCAGCCGCACCGACAGAGCGGTGTCCAGGTCGAGGTCGAGGTCCTCGGAGATCCCGGCGGTGGTGCCGGGACGGTGCTGCGGGGCGAGCAGGGTCGGTTCGTCCACCCCCGCGAGGGCGCGGCGGTAGGCGTCGAGGGAGGCTTCCGGGTCGCGGTCGGCGAGCCAGGTGAGGTAGCTGCCGTAGTGCGGCGCCGGGGGCAGTGCCCGCTGGTCCGCGTCGGTGGCGTAGAGCATCAGCAGTTCCCGGATCAGCACCGGGGTGGACCAGCCGTCGAGCAGCAGGTGGTGGTTCGTCAACGCCAGCAGGTGCCGGCCCGGGCCGGTGTGCACGACGGTCGCGCGCAGCAGCGGCGTGGTCTCGGTGTCGAAGCGGGTGCGTCGATCGAGGGCGAGCAGTTGCGCGGCGGCGTCGTCCGGGTCGGGGTCGTCGCTGGTGTCGGCGACGGTGAACGGCACTTCCACGTGGGTGGGGATGACCTGGACGTGTCCGTCGCCGGCGGCGGGGAACGCTGCGCGCAGCGCCGGATGCCGGTCGAGCAGCAGTTGCAGGGAGCGGCGCATCCGGCTCGCGTCGACCTCGCCGCGCAGGTCGAGGACGAGCTGCACGATGTAGGCGTCGGGGCGGTCCCCGGCGAGCAGGGCGTGGAAGAGCAGCCCGGTCTGCAGCGGCGCGGTCGGCCACACGGTGTCCAGGGGCCCGTAGCGTTGCTCGAGGCGTTCGATGACGTCCTGGTGCAGTCGCACCAGCGGCAGATCCGAGGGGGTCAGGCCACCGGCGTGCGGGCTGCGGGTGTGCCGGGTCAGTGCGGTGGCGGCGGTGGCGAAGTGGTGCGCGAGGGCGGTGACGTCGGTGTCGTCGAGCAGCCCGGCCGGGTACGACCAGTGCACCTCGAGTACCGGCCCGGTGGGGGTGTCGGTGGTGACGGCGTTGATGTCGAGCACCGCGGCGGCGGGCATGTCCGGGCTCTGTGCCCCGCCGTGGGGGAAGCCGTCGATGGGCAGCCAGGGGGTGTCGGTGTCGGTGACCCCGGCGGTGGGGCGGCCGAGATAGTTGAAGCTGACCTGCGGCGTCGGTGCGTTCGCGAGTTCGGTGGCGGTGTCGGGGTCGAGATAGCGCAGCAGCCCGAAGCCGGTGCCGTGGTCGGGGACGGCGGCGAGGTGTTCCTTGACGGTCTTGACGGCGCGACCGGCGGCCGGGCCGGCGGCGAGCGCGTCGTCGAGGTCGATGCCGGTCAGGTCCAGGCGCAGCGGGTGGATGGTGGTGAACCAGCCGACGGTGCCGGACAGGTCGGCGCCGGCGGCGGCATTGCTGTCGCGGCCGTGCCCTTCGAGGTTGAGCAGCAGCTGGGCCGGGTGGTGGCCGCGGTCGCGGCGCCACGCCGCCACCGCGAGGGCGAGTGCGGTGAGCAGGCCGTGGTCGACGGCGCCGTGGAAGGCGTTGGGCACGGCGGTGAGCAGCGCCTCGGTGACGGAGGTGGGCAGTTCGGTGGCGACGGTGATGACGGTGGCGTTGGTGTCGCGGACCGGATCGAAGGGGCGGTGCCCGAGCGGCGGGTTCGGTCCGTCGAGCGTGGCGCGCCAGAAGTCGAGTTCGGTGCGGCGGGTGGGGGCGGCGTCACGCAGGGCGTGGGCCCAGCGGCGCACGCTGGTGCCGGTGTGGAGGGGCAGCAGCGCACCACTCGTGGCACCGTCGGCCGCGGCGGCCGCCCACGCGGCGGCCAGGTCGGGGACGAGGATGCGCCAGGACACCCCGTCGACGGCGAGATGGTGGATGACGATGAGCAGTCGGCCGGCGCCGCTGGTGGCGTCGAACCACACCAGCTGCACCACCCGCCCGCTGTGCGGGTCGAGTCGGTCGGCGGCGGCGTCGAGTTCGGCGGCGGCCAGGGCGAAGAAGTCGTCGCTGTCCGCGGCGCTGGTCACCGGCACCCGGTGGATGACGGTGTCGACGTCGACGCTGCCCGGGGCGGGCACGTGCAGGACGTGCCCGCCGGGGACGTCCGGCACCGCGTGCAGGTGCACGCGCAGCATGTCGTGCCGGTCGAGGACCGCGGTGACGATCGCCCGCAGCGTCGCCGCGTCCAGGCCGGTGGGCAGGCGCAGCAGCAGCGCCTGCGAGTAGCGGCCGATGCTGCCGCCGCGGTCGAGCATCCAGTGCGCGATCGGCGGTAGCGGCATGTCCCCGACCCCACCGCCGGGCAGCTCCGCGAGGGTTTCGGTGGGGGTGGCGGTGCCGACGACGGCGGCGAGCGCGGCGGGGGTCTTGTGTTCGAACACTTCGCGCGGAGTCAGGTCCAGGCCGGCAGCCTTCGCGCGGGAGACCAGCTGGATGGACATGATCGAATCGCCGCCCAGGGCGAAGAACGAATCGTCCACCCCCACCGTCGGCAGACCGAGGACCTGCGCGAACAGTTCCACCAGCACCGTTTCGTGGCCGCGCGCGGGGGCGCGGGAGACGGTGGTGCGGGCGGCGAAGTCGGGGGCGGGCAGCGCGCGCCGGTCGAGTTTGCCGGTTGCGGTGACCGGCAGCGTGTCGAGCACCATCAGGGTGGACGGCAGCATGTACGCGGCGAGTTCCCCGGCGGCATGCTCGAGCACCACGTCGACGTCGAGGTCGTGGCCGGGTTCGGGTACCGCGTAGCCGACGAGCCGGTCGGTACCGGAGGCCGGGTCGGTGTGGACGACGACCACGGCGCGGCCGACACCGGGGGCGCGCAGCAGCGCCGCTTCGATCTCGCCGAGCTCGATGCGGAAACCGCGCAGCTGCACCTGGAAGTCGGCGCGGCCGAGATATTCGATCTCGCCGTCGCGGGTGCGGCGCGCCAGGTCCCCGGTGCGGTAGATCCGGTCGCCGGGGGCGCCGTGCGGGTCGGCGACGAACCGGGTGGCGGTCGGATCGGGGCGGTGCAGGTAGCCGCGGGAGAGCTGGGCGCCGGAGACGTACAGTTCGCCGATCACCCCGGTGGGCACCGGATGCAGCCGGTTGTCGAGGATGTGCAGGCGCAGCGACGGCAACGGTGGGCCGATCAGGCTTGCCGCGGCGGTGGCAGCGAGTTCGCGGGTGATGGTGCGGGCGGTGACGTGCACGGTGGTCTCGGTGATGCCGTACATGTTCACCAGCGTCGGGGCGGTGTCGTCGTGGCGCCGGTACCAGCGGTCGAGCTGCCCGAAGTCGAGGGCTTCCCCACCGAAGATCACCCGGCGCAGCGCCGGCAGGTCGGTGCCGGCGGCGCGGTCGGCGTCGATGAGCTGGTAGAAGGCCGTCGGGGTCTGGTTGAGCACGGTGACCCGTTCGCGGCGCAGCAGTGCCAGGAATTCCTGCGGGTTACGGGCGGTGTGGTAGTCGACGACGACGAGCCGGCCACCGTGGGCGAGGGCGCCCCACAGTTCCCACACCGAGAAGTCGAAGGCGTAGGAGTGGAACAGTGTCCACACATCGGAGGCGTCGAAACCGAACATCTCGGTGGTGTCGGTGAGCAGGGTGACGACGGTGCGGTGCGGGACCATCACGCCCTTGGGGCGGCCGGTGGAGCCGGAGGTGTAGATGACGTACGCCGCCGCCTCCGGGTGCACGCGTGGCAATCCGTCACCGCCGCTGGGCATCTCGTCGAGGCGGGTGCGCACGGCCGGGTCGTGCAGGTCCACGATCGGCGGGGAGTGCGGGGGCAGAGCGGTGGCGTGGTCGGCGGTGGTGAGCAGGCACACCGGGGCCGCGTCGTCGAACATGTACGCGAGCCGGTCCGGGGGGAACGCCACGTCGATGGGCAGATAGGCGGCGCCGCTGTGCAATACGGCGAGCAGCGCGACGATCAGGTCGGTGCCGCGCGGCAGGGCGACGGCGACGAGCCGGTCGGGTCCGGCGCCGTGCTCGACGAGCAGCCGCGCCAGGCGCTGCACCCGGTCGGTGAGCTCGTCGTAGCGCAGCGTCCCGTCGGGGGCGGTGACCGCGATCGCCGCCGGGTCGAGTCCGGCGCCGCGGGCGTACAGATCGAGCAGCGACGCCGAGGCGGAGCCGAGCACGCTCGCCGTGGCCGGGCGCAGCGGCGCCGGGGCGGTGGGACGTTCGTCGTCGGTGAGCAGGTCGACGTCGCCGATGGGGCGGTGCGGGTCGGCGGTGACCGCGTCGAGCAGCCGCACCAGCCGCTGCGCGAAGGAGGCGACGGTGTCGGGATCGAACAGGTCGGTGGCGTAGGTGAACGCCGCGGGCATTCCGTCGCTCTCCCCTGTTCCGGTCGGGTCTGGATCCTGCAGGGTCAGTTGCAGGTCGAACTTGGCGACGGGCAGCTCCGGGTCGAGGGCGTCGACCTCGAGTTCGGGCAGCACCAGGTGGGCCCGTTCGGTGTTGCCGTATTCGAGCACCACCTGGAACAGCGGGGACCGGTCGGTCTCGCGGGCCGGGGCGAGCACGTCGACGAGGGTCTCGAAGGGCAGCTCGGTGTGCCCGAAGGCCGCGAGGTCGATCTCGCGGGTGCGGTGCAGGTGGTCGGTGAACGACAGCGCCCCGTCGACGGGGGTGCGCAACACCACGGTGTTGACGAACATGCCGACCAGGTCGTCGAGGGCGCGGTGGCCGCGACCGGCGACCGGGGAGCCGATGACGATGTCGGATGTGCCGGTCAGGCGGGCCAGCAGCGCCGCGAACGCTGCGTGCACGGCCATGAACACGGTGGTGTCGTGCTCGGCGGCCAGCGCCTCGAGGCGCCGCTGCACGTCGGCGGGCACGGTGAAGCGGTGCAGGGCGCCGTGGAAGCTGCGCTGGGTGGGGCGCGGCCGGTCGGTGGGCAGCGGCAGCAGTTCGGGGGCGTCGGCGAGGGTGTCGCGCCAGAACCGCAGCTGCGCGGCGGCGAGGGAGGTCGGGTCGTCCGGGTCGCCGAGCAGCCGGCGCTGCCACAGGGCGTAGTCGGCGTACTGCACCGGCAGCGGCGACCGATCCGGGTCCGTCCCGCCGGTGCGGGCGGTGTAGGCGAGCATCAGGTCGCGGGCCAGCGGCGCCATCGACGAGCCGTCCGCGGCGATGTGGTGCACCACCACCGCCAGGACATGGGCGTGCTCGTTCAGGCGCCACAGCCGTAGCCGCACCGGCACCGCCGCGGCCACGTCGAAACCGGCACCGATGAAGTCGGCGAGGTCGGTGGGCAGGTCGTCGCCGGTGACCGGCCGCGCCGTGAGCGCCGGCAGCACCCGGTCGGTGTCGACGACGACCTGGCGCGGGCCCTGTTCGTCGCCGGGATACCAGGTGCGCAGGCTCTCGTGCCGGTCGAGCACGTCGCGCACCGCTCCGGTCAGTGCCGCGACGTCGAGGCGGCCGGACAGGCGGATGGCGAGCGGAATGTTGTAGGCGGCGGAGGTGGTGTCGAACTGGTTGACGAACCACATGCGTTGCTGGGCCGGGGACAGCGGCAACCGTTCGGGCCGGTCGGCGGCGACCAGCGGCACCCGTCCGTGCCCACCGTGATCGTCGAGGATCCGCGCGGCGAGCGCCCGCACTGTGGGCGCCTCGAACAGGGCGCGGACCCCGGCGTCGGTGCCGAGCGCGGCGTTGAGGCGGGCGACGACGCGGGTGGCGATCAGCGAGTTGCCGCCGAGATCGAAGAAGTTGTCGTCGACGGAGACCTGCGGGTGCCCGAGGACCTCGGCGACGATCTCGGCGACGGTTGCCTCGAGGTCGGTGCTCGGGGGACGGTAGTCGCCGCCGAGCCGTGTCAGGTCCGGCACCGGCAGGGCGCGGCGGTCGAGTTTGCCGACCGGGGTCAGCGGCAGCTCGTCGAGCACCACCACCGCGGCGGGCACCATGTGACCGGGCAGCCGCGCCGCGGCCCAGGCGCGCAGTGCCCGCGGATCGATCTGCGTGGCGGTGGTGTCGGTGGTGTCGGGCAGTATGTAGGACACGAGCACGGTGTCGCCGCTGGGTGCGGGGTGCCCGATGGTGTGGGCGAAGGCGATCGCGTCGTGGGCGGTGAGCGCGGCGTCGATCTCGCCGAGTTCGATGCGGAAGCCGCGCACCTTGACCTGGAAGTCGGAGCGGCCCAGATATTCGACGGTGCCGTCGTGCCGCCAGCGCACCACATCCCCGGTGCGGTACATGCGTTCGCCGGGGGTGCCGTAGGGGTCGGCGACGAACCGGGCGGCCGTGAGGTCGGGGCGGCGATGGTAGCCGCGGGCCACGCCCGGCCCGGCGATGTACAGCTCGCCGGCCACCCCGACGGGGACGGGCCGCAGCCGGTCGTCGAGGACGGTCTGGTGGAAGCCGACGGCGGGCCCGCCGATGGTGACGGTGTGCCCGGGCCGCAGTTGCGGGCTGACGCTGGTCTCGATGGTGGCCTCGGACGGGCCGTAGCCGTTGAACATGCGCCGTCCCGGTGCCCAGCGCGCCACCAGTTCCGGTGGGCAGGCCTCGCCGGCGACGACGAGGACCTCGAGGTCGTCGAGTCCGGTGGGGTCGAGGGAGGCGAGCGCGGTGGGGGTGATGAAGGCGTGGGTGACCTTCTCCTCGCGCAGCAGCCGGGCGAGTTCGTCGCCGCCGTAGATGTCCGGCGGCACGATCACCAGGGTGGCGCCGGCGCAGAACGCCTTGGTGAACTCGAAGATCGACGCGTCGAAGCTCGGCGACGCCAGGTGCGAGACGCGAGCCTGGTGGGTGATGGTGAAGTGGCTGCGCACCTCGGCGTTGAGGTTGGTCATGCCGCGGTGGGTGACCACCACGCCCTTGGGGCGGCCGGTGGAGCCGGAGGTGTAGATCAGGTAGGCCGGGTGGTCGAAGTGCAGCGCGGCGGTGCGGTCGGCGTCGGTGATGGGTGCGTCGCTCGTCGCGGCGATCCGGGCGGCGACGGCGTCGTCGTCGAGCACCAGCCACGGCACCTGCACCGGCAGCGCGTCGCGGTGCGCGGCGGTGGTGATGCCGAGGGCGGCAGCGCTGTCGGTGAGCATGTAGCTCACCCGCTCCGGTGGGTAGGCGGGGTCGACGGGCACGAACGCCGCGCCGGTCTTGGTGACCGCCCACACCACCGCGACCGATTCGAGCGAGCGGGTCAGCGCGAGCGCGACGACGGTTTCCGGGCCGATCCGGTGCTCGTCGACGAGCAGCCGCGCCACGCGGGTGGACCAGGCGTCGAGTTCGGCGTAGGTGATCTGCCGGTCGGCGAAGCGCAGGGCGACCGCGTCGGGCAGGATCGCGGCGATCGAGGTGAGCAGTTCCGGCCACAGTTGCGGTGAGACCGGTGGCAGGCCCCGCGCCGGGGTCAGGTCGGCCAGTTCCCGGTCGGTGACGATGTCGATGTTGCCGACCGCGATGTCGGGGGTGTCGGTGATCGCCTCGACGATGCGCACGAACCGGTCGGCGAACGAGGCGACGGTGGCGGGGTCGAACAGGTCGGTGGCGTAGGTGAACGACGCGCGGATGCCGGCGGGGCCGTCGGCGTCGGTGGTCTCGGCGATGGACAGCTGCAGGTCGAACAGCGCCAGCGTCGGGTCGAGGTCGATCACCCGCACCGACAGGTCGGGCAGTTCGATCTCGGGGCGTTCGGTGTCCTGGAATTCGAGCAGCACCTGGAACAGCGGGGTGTAGGCGGTCGAGCGGGGCGGGTCGAGGACCTCGACGAGCCGCTCGAAGGGCACCTCGGTGTGCCCGAAGGCGGTCAGGTCGCCGGTGCGGATGCGGTCGAGCAGCGCGGTGAACGGCTCGTCGTCGTCGACGCGGGCGCGCAGCACCACGGTGTTGACGAACATGCCGACCAGGTCGTCGAGGGCCCGGTGGCCGCGCCCGGCGACGGGGGTGCCGACGACGATGTCGTCGCTGCCGGACAGGCGGGCGAGCAGTACCGTCAGTGCGGCGTGCACCAGCATGAACACCGACGCGTCGTGGGCGCGGGCGAGGTCGAGCAGCCGGCGGTGCGCGGCGGCGTCGAGGGTGAACGGGATGCGGGCGCCGCGCCGCGACGGCTGCACCGGGCGGGGCCGATCCAAGGGCAGTTCGAGCAGTTCCGGGGCGCCGGCGAGGGTTGCGCGCCAGAACCGGAGCTGTTCGGCGGCCAGGGAGGTCGGGTCGGTGTCGTCGCCGAGCACCCGGTGCTGCCAGAGGGTGTAGTCGACGTACTGCACCGGCAGCGGGGTCCACTGCGGGGTCTGCCCGGCGTGGCGGGCGCTGTAGGCGGCGATGACGTCGCGGGCCAGCGGCCCCATGGAGAAACCGTCGGCGGCGATGTGGTGGGCGACGAGCACGAGCACGTGCTCGTCCTCGGCCAGGGCGAGCACCCGGATGCGGGTGGGGATCTCGGTGGCCACATCGAATCCGGCCGCGAGGATCGGGGTGAGCTCGCTGTCGAGGTCGGTGCCGTCGTCGACGGTGAGCATCACCAGATCGGGGACGGCGGCGCCGGTGGGCACCACGACCTGCACGGGCCCGTCGTCGGTGAGCGGATAGCGGGTGCGCAGCGATTCGTGCCGGGCGACGACGTCGCCGATGGCGTGCTGCAGCGCGGCCTGATCGAGCCTGCCGCTCAGGCGCAGCGCGACGGCGATGTTGTAGGCCGGGGAGGTGGTGTCGAACTGGTTGATGAACCACATCCGCTGCTGCGCCGGGGACAGCGGGACCGGGTCGGGGCGCGGCCCGGCCACCGGGGCGCCGCGCCCGGCGCCGGTGCGGTCGGGCTGGTCGAGATGCGCGGCGAGATCGGCGACGACCGGATGATCGAAGATCTCCCGGATGCCGAGCTCACCGCCGGTGTCCGCGGCGAGCCGGGCGGCGGCGCGCATCGCGAGCAGGGAGGTGCCGCCGAGGTCGAGGAAGTGGTCGTCGGCGCCGACCCGGTCGACGCCGAGCAGGTCGGCGAAGACGGTGGCGACGAGCTGTTCGGTGGGGGTGCGCGGCGCCCGGTAGCCACCGGCGGCGGTCGGTGCCGGCGGAGCGGGCAGCGCGTTGCGGTCGAGTTTGCCGTTGGGGCCGACCGGCAGCGCGTCGAGGACGACGAGGGCGGCGGGCACCATGTAATCCGGCAGGTGCGCGGCGAGATCGGCGGTGACCGCGGCGGTGTCGATGCTGCGGCCCGGGGTGGGCACGAGATAGCCGGTGAGCCGGTCGTCGGCGCCGTGGTGGACGAGCACCACCGCCTGTCCGATCTCCTCGCGGGCGCGCAACACCTGCTCGATCTCCCCGAGCTCGATGCGCAGACCGCGGATCTTGACCTGGAAGTCGGTGCGCCCCAAGTACATCAGGGCACCGTCGGCGCGGCGGGTGGCCAGATCCCCGGTGCGGTACATCCGCTCCCCCGGCGCCCCGAACGGGTCGGCGACGAACCGGTCGGCGCTCAGTCCCGGGCGGTCGAGATAGCCGCGGGCGAGCTGGATCCCGGCCAGATACAACTCGCCGGCGGCGCCGGCGGGCACCGGATGCAGCCGCGCGTCGAGCACGTAGGCGCGGGTGTTCCACACCGGCAACCCGATCGGCACCGACCCGGCATCGGTGTCGGTGGTGGTCCAGGCGGTGACGTCCACCGCGGCCTCGGTGGGCCCGTACAGATTGTGCAGGGCGGTGTGCGGCAGCGCCTCCCGCAGCGCGGCGGCGGTCTCGGCGGGCAGCGCCTCCCCCGACGCGAACACGTGCCGCAGCGCGAGCGGCTCCCGGTCGCGGCCGTGCAGGGCGTCGACGAACACCGCGAGCATCGACGGCACGAAATGCGCCACGGTGACCCGCTCCTCGGCGAACAGCCGCAGCAGGTAACCGGGATCGCGGTGCCCGCCGGGGGCGGCGACGGCCAGCCGCGCCCCGACCTGCAGCGGCCAGAAGAACTCCCACACCGACACGTCGAAGGTGGCGGGGGTCTTCTGCACCACCGTGTCGTCGGCGGTCAGCGGATAGGTGTGCTGCATCCAGCGCAACCGGTTGACGATCGCGGCGTGCGGCACCGCCACCCCCTTGGGGCGGCCGGTGGAGCCGGAGGTGAAGATCACGTAGGCGAGATGCGCGCCGGTCGGCTCCGGTCGATCCGCCGAGGTGAGGGCCGCCGGGGATTCGTCGGCGAGGTCGAGGCGGTCGATGCGCAGCACCTCGGCGCCGGTGTCGGGCAGGGCGTCGGCGACATCGCTGGTGGTGAGCACCGCGCGCGGGGCGGCGGTGTCGAGGACGTAGCGCAGCCGCTCGGCGGGATGCTCCGGATCCAGCGGCAGGTAGGCGGCACCGCTCTTGACGATCGCGTACATGCCGACGAGCAGATCCAGCGACCGCGGCGCGGCGAGGGCGATCACCCGGTCCGGTCCGGCGCCGGCGCGCAGCAACCGCCGCGCGAGCCGGTTGGTGACCGCGTCGAATTCGGCGTAGCCGAGGGTGCGGCCGTCGACGGTGACGGCCGGGGCGTGCGGGGTCGCGGCGACCTGCGCGGCGACCAGTTCCCCGAGGGTGGTGGCGGGTCCGGTGTCGGCGGTGGTGGCGTTCCACGTGTCGAGAACGGTGCGGCGTTCGTCGGCGGTGAGCAGCTCCACGTCGCCGACCGGCACCGCCGGATCCGCGGTGACCGTCTCGAGCAGCCCCACGAGGCGCTGCCCGATCGCGGCGGCGGTGGCGGGATCGAACAGGTCGGTGGCGTAGGACAGCGCGCCGCGCAGTGCGTGGGTGCGGCCGTCGCCGTCGGCGACCGCGCCGAGCTGCAGATGCAGGTCGAATTTGGTGGTGTGCGTGTCGATTTCGGCGATGTCGACGTCCAGGCCGGGCAGGGTCAGGTGCGCGGCGGTGGTGTCGGAGAAGGCGAGCATCACCTGGAACAGCGGCGAGTAGGCCGCCGAGCGGGCGGGCACCACGGCGTCGACGAGCCGGTCGAACGGCAGGTCGGTGTGCGCGAAGGCCGCCAGGTCGGTGTCGCGCACCGCGGCGAGGAAGTCTGCGAAGGACAGGTCGGCGGGTACGGCGGTGCGCAGCGCGACGGTGTTGACGAACATGCCGACCAGGTCGTCGAGGTGGCGGTGGCTGCGCCCGGCGACGGGGGTGCCGACGACGATGTCGTCGCCGCCGGACAGGCGGGCCAGCAGCACCGCCAGGGCGGCGTGCACGACCATGAACTCGGTGGCGGTGTGGGCGTGGGCGAGCTGCCGGATCCGCCCGTACAGCTCCGGGGCGATCTCGACGTCGACGCTCGCGCCGCGGAAGGACTGCTGCGGTGGGCGCGGCCGGTCGGTGGGCAGCGCCAGCAGGTCGGGGGCGCCGGTGAGGATCTCGCGCCAGTACTCGAGTTGCCGGGCGGCGCGGGAGGTCGGGTCGTCGACGTCGCCGAGCAGATCCGCGAACCACAGGGTGTAGTCGGCGTACTGCAGCGGCAGCGGCGCCCAGTCCGGGGCGGTGCCCGCGGCGCGGGCGGCGTAGGCGGTGACCAGATCCCGGGACAGCGGTGCCAGCGACGCGCCGTCGGCGGCGATGTGGTGCACCACCACGGCGAGCACGTGCTCGTCGCCGGCGACGCGGAACAGCCGCATCCGCAGCGGCGGGTCGACGGTGACGTCGAAACCGGCCGCGACCACCGCCGCGACGTCCGCGTCGAGATCGTCCGTGACCGTGGGGGTCAGATCCAGGGCGAGCGCGTCGACGGGCAGCACCTGCTGGATCGGCCCGGCCGGGGTGGCCGGGTAGACGGTGCGCAGCGCCTCGTGCCGGTCGAGCACATCGCGGGTCGCCGCGACCAGCGCCGCGTGGTCGAGGGCGCCGCGCAGCCGCAGCGCGATCGGGATGTTGTAGGCGGCCGAGGACGGGTCGAGCTGGTCGACGAACCACAGGCGTTGCTGGGCGGCGGAGACCGGGATGCGGTCCGGGCGCGGCAGCACCGGCGCCGGGGCGGGCCGGTCGACGTCGTCACCGGCGGGCAGGTTCGCCGCCAGCGCCCGCACGGTGGGGGCCTCGAACAGCGACCGCACCCCCAGATCGGTGCCGAAGGCGTCGTTGATGCGGGAGATCACCCGGGTGGCGACCAGCGAGTTGCCGCCGAGCTCGAAGAAGCTGTCGTCGGCACCGACCTCGGCGACGCCGAGCTGGTCGGCGAAGATCGCGGCCAACGCGGTCTCGGTGGGCGACATCGCCGCCGCCCCACCGGCGCCGCCGAAGACCGGCTCGGGCAGTGCCGTGCGGTCGAGTTTGCCGACGGCGGTCAGCGGGATCTCGTCGAGCACCATGATCGCGGCGGGCACCATGTGGGCGGGCAACCGCGCCGCGAGCGCCGCGGACAGCTGCTCCGGGTCGAGGGTGCAGCCGGCATCGGGCAGCACATAGGACACGAGCATCTGTTCCCCGGAGGGCGCGGCGCGGCCCAGGGTGACGGCGAAGGCGACGTCGGGGCGGTCGCTGAGGGCGGCGTCGATCTCGCCGAGTTCGATGCGGAACCCGCGGATCTTGACCTGGAAGTCGGAGCGGCCGAGATATTCGACGGTCACCGAGCGGGCGGGACGGTGCGGGTCGCGGATGCGCCAGCGGGTGACGTCACCGGTGCGGTACATGCGCGAGCCGGGAGGGCCGAAGGGGTCGGCGACGAAACGGGTGGCGGTCAGGCCCGGCCGGTCGTGATAGCCGCGGGTGACGCCCGGCCCGGCGATGTACAGCTCCCCGGCGATCCCGACCGGCACCGGGTGCAACCGGCCGTCGAGGATCAGCTCGTCGATACCGCACACCGGGTGGCCGATGGTGACGGTCTCCCCCGGCACCAGCATGTCGGTGATATTGCAGACGATGGTGGTCTCGGTGGGCCCGTACGCGTTGTACATCCGGCGGCCGGGTGCCCAGCGCGCCACCAGTTCCGGTGGGCACGCCTCGCCCGCGACGGTGACCGCCTCGCATTCGACGCCGGTCGGGTCCACCGACGCCAGCGCGGCCGGGGTGGAGAACAGGTGGGTGACCTGTTCGCGGCGCAGCAGCGCCGCCAGTTCGTCGCCGCCGTAGATGTGGGCGGGCACCACCACGAGGGTCGCGCCGATGGCGAAGGCGGTCATGTACTCGAAGATCGACGCGTCGAAGCTCGGCGAGGAGAAGTGCGAGACCCGGGCCGCCGGGGGTGGGGCCAGGCGGGTGTGCAGGGTCGCCGACAGGTTCGCCAGGCCGCGGTGCGGCACCACCACACCCTTGGGGCGGCCGGTGGAGCCGGAGGTGTAGATCAGGTAGGCGGGATGGTCGAACAGCAGGGTGGCCGGCCGGTCGTCGTCGGTGACCGGCTCATCGCTCGCCTGCGCGATCCGCGCGTCGAGATCCGGATCGAGGACGAGCCAGGGCACCGTGTCGGGCAGCTCGTCGCGGTGCGCGGCGGTGGTCAGGCCCAGGATCGCCCCGGAGTCGGTGAGCATGTACTCGATGCGTTCGGCCGGATACTTCGGGTCGACGGGCACGAAGGCGGCCCCGGACTTGGCGATCGCCCAGATCACCGCCACCGATTCGAGGGAGCGGGTGATGCCGACCGCGACGAAGGTCTCCGGTCCGGCGCCGGCGTCGATGAGGACGCGGGCGAGCCGGTTGGACCAGGCGTCGAGTTCGCCGTAGGTCATGCGCCGGTCCTCGCACACCACCGCCTCGGTGTCCGGCACCACCGCGGCGACCGCGCACAGGATCTCCGGCAGGGTCTGCGCGGAGCGGGCCGGGTCGCCGTGCGCCGGGACCAGACCGGCGACGTCGTCGCTGCCGACGAACGGCAGATCCCCGATGGGCAGGTGCGGGTCGGTGAGCACCGCGGTCAGGGCGCGGCCGAGTCGCCGGCCGGTGGTGGTGGCGGTGTGCGCGTCCACCCGGTCGGGCCGGTAGCCGGTGCGGACCTGCAGGGCGGTGCCGGTGGTGTCGATCGTCACGCGTAGCACCGCGTCCGCGGGGGCGGAGGTCGGGTCGTCGAGGGTGAGCACCACCGGGCAGGCGGGGGCGAGGCCGGCGAGCACGGCCGGGTCGACCTCGGCGTGGGCGGCGAGATCGGCGCCGAGGGTGCGCACGCGCCGCACCAGCTCGGCGAAGGGCTCGGCCGGGTCCAGCTCGACGCGCAGCGGCAGCACCCGCCCGTCGCGGGCCACGCCGACGAGGACGTCGTCGTGACCGGTGAGCCGGGCGATGAGAGCCGCCGTGGCGGCGTGCAGCACGGCGGCGACGGTGGTGTCCGGGGCGTCGCCCTCGGTGGTGGCGAAACGCGCGGCGAGCGCCGCGGCCGTGACCGCCAGGCGGTCCTCGACGTCGGCGGGGGTGTCGTCGGCGGGGGCGGTGACGGGGCGGGGCAGTTCGAGGCGTTCGGCGGCGTCGGCGAGCTGCTGCCGCCAGAAACCGGCGTCGGCGGCGGCGCGGCGGCGCTGCTCGCCCAGGGTCACGCTGGCCGGATGGATCACGGCGACCGCGCGGTCGGGGGCGCTGCGCAGGAAATCGTCGAGCAGTTCGACGAACCGGTCGTGGTGGGCACGGAGTTCGTCCTCGTCGTAGCGGTGCGGGTTGCCGCGGAAGTCGAGGAAGGTCCGGGCCGGGTCGCCGCTCTGATAGATGTTGACCAGCAGGTCCTCGACGGGACCGGAGGTCATGATGTGGAACTCGCCGCGGATGTCGCCGAGCACGATCTCCTGCCGGAACAGCATGACGTTGACCATCGGCCCGGCATAGCGGTACGGGTCGCCGGCGGCGCCGGTCTCGCGGCGGATGTCCTCGAGGCTGAATCGCTGGTGGCGCAGCGCCCCGGTGAGTTCGAGCTGCACCCGCCGCACCAGGTCGGTGCGGGTGTCGTCCGGTTCGAGAAAGATGTGCAGCGGCGCGGTGTTGACGAGCATGCCGCCGGAGCGGCGGGCCATGGCGGTGGTGCGGGCGAAGACCGGCAGGTTGATCATCACGTCGTCGCGGCCGGTCATCCGCGCCAGATAGCACGCGAACGCCGCGATGACCGCCGCCGTCGAGGACAGTCCCGGTTCGTCGTCGACCGCGGTCAGCGCGTCGACGAGGTCGTCGGGGAGGGTGTGGCTCGACAGCAGCGACACCGCCGCGGTGGGGGCGTCGCGTTGCGCCAGAGTCGAGCCGTCCTCGAGTCCGGCGACCCGCTCGATCCAGTAGTCGCGGTCGGTGCGGTAGCGCTCGGAGGTGCGGTACTCGCGGTCCCAGTCGTACAGGGCGCGCAGGTCGGCGGCTTTCGACGGTTCCGGCTCGCGGCCGTCGATCTCCGCGGTGTAGAGGGCGGCGATGCGGTTGACCATGGTCATCGCCGCGAATCCGTCGAGGGCGACGTGGTGGATGCGGGCGTACCAGAGGAACCGGTCGTCGGCGACCTGCAGGATCGTCATGTTCACCAGCAGGTCGTTCGCCAGGTCCACCGGGGTGGAGTAGTCGGCGGTCATCCACTCGTGCGCCGCGGCCATCGGGTCGGGTTCGCCGCGGAAGTCGAGCAGCGGGATCCCGTTGCGGTCCTCGACGGTGGGGTCGACGTACTGGACGGGTTCACCGTCGACGTCGACGACCCGCAGATAGGCGGACCGGAACTCGGCACCGGCGCGATATCCGCAGCGACGCAGCAGATCCAGGTCCGGGGCGCCGCGCAGATCCACATACTGCGCGATGCACACGGGTACCTCGGGTGCGAGCTGCTGCGCGAACCAGATGGCCCGTTGCGCGGACGACAGCGGGAAAGCGCCGGCCGGTATCTGCGGACGACGGTGTCGCAGCGACATGTCCCCTCCGAAAGCGATGTTGTTGGCCGTGATCGGCGTGTGTCCCCCGACATCGCGTGCAGGGGCCGACCCCGGTGCCGCTGGGCGTGCGGCGCCGCGATCGGACCCCCGTTCGATCGTGTGATCCCGTGTGACCGGGACCACACAACAAGCTAGACCACCTGTGCGACCGGTACGACCGGATTGCGGCGACGACCGCACCACCACCCGCCGATGCGCCCCGGAGGCCGTGCCCGTGCCGCGACAGGACCGGTACGGAACCGCGAGTGACCTCGGAAATCGTTCCCGTGCAGGGGATCGGTCGCGTTTCGATAACGTTTTCCCGACGGCCGGGAGGAATGCCCTGTTCGTGACCGGAGTGACGAATGAGGTCGGCGTCGAAGCAGGATCGGGCTCGCCGGAAACGCCCCGAAACCGGACAGCTCTCCTTATTCTCGAAGCGGCCGTCACCTTCGTGCCCCCGTGCGGCGACCCGTGCGTGATCGGATCGCGACCGGATCGTCTCGTCCCGCCCGCTCGACCCGATTCGAAGGAGCCCGAGATGTTGCGTCGCCGATCCGCCCCGCTCGTCACCGCCCTGCTCGCCGCGGCCCTGCTCGCGGCCCCCGCCCAGGCCGCCGCCGACACCGCCCCGCCGGGGGTGCCGCTCGATCAGTTGCGCGCGGAGGTCGCCGACTCCCCCGAGACCCTCGCCGCGCTCGAGCGGCTCGTCGCCGACTCCGGCTCGGCGGATCCGTTCGCGCCGCCACCGAAGAACATCCCGCAGCCGTTCTCGTCACCCGCACCGACCGTCGGTCCGGGCTGCGGCGGCGGTTTCGTGCCGTTCGCGATGACCACCGCGTGGGTGCATCCCGGCCCGCACGGTCAGGTGCCGTTCGGGTCGATCGAGGTGATCGTCGAACCCACTGCCGGTGCGCCGGTGACCGCCTCGGACCTGAAATTCGTGTGGATCAACATGGAGAACATCCGGGCCGGGGTCGCCACCCTCGACAACAACGGCGGCGGATTGCAGTCCACAGTGATCGACAGCGGTCCCGGTGCGGTGCTCGGCGCCCTGTTCGGCTCGCTGCAGTACGCCAACGGTGCGTTCTGCCAGGTGATCTACACCATGGGTGGCTTCTTCGCCTGAGCCCGCGCTCCCCGATCGGGGCGGTCAACGCAGTCGTTCGGCGTCGCGGGCCAGATCGAGCAGCTCCGCGCACAGGGCGGTCAGCTCGTCGGCCGCGGCGCCCTCGGCGACCGCGGTGGCGACGTCCTCGGCGGCGCAGCGCGCCCGGAACGCGCGGTCGGCGAGTGCCTCGACCTCGCCGGCGGTGAGCACCACCGAATCCTCGGGCAGTCCGGCGCGGCGGGCGCTGCTGCGCTGCTCGTAGGCGCGTTGCCGGCACGACTGGCGGCAGTAGCGGCGTCGCCGCCCGGTGCCGATCTCCGGTACCGGGCGCCCGCACCACAGGCACGTGCTCGCTCGGGTGTCACGTCCGGTCACGAGCGTCACTGTACTGCCCACCTGCACCCCCGGCGGGGCGGCGGGAACCCCGGACGCACGGGCCGGTGCGGGCGCCGTGCGCGCGGCGGTGCGGCGAGTCGGTAGACTGGTCCCTCGGCTCCTCGGTGGGCCGCGGGAACGGAATCGGCTCCGCAGACGTTGAGCACAGTGGACGTCGAGCCCGGTGTCGATGCCGCACGGCATCGTCACCCGGGCGGAGCACACAAGGAAGGACACCACCATGGCAGATCGTGTACTGCGAGGCAGCCGACTCGGGGCGGTGAGCTACGAAACCGACCGCGACCACGATCTGGCGCCGCGGCGAATCGCGCGCTACCGCTGCGACAACGGCGAGGAATACGACGTGCCGTTCGCGGACGACGCGGAGATCCCCGGCACCTGGATCTGCAAGAACGGCCTCGAGGGCACCCTGGTCGAGGGCGCCGCACCGGAGCCGAAGAAGGTCAAGCCGCCGCGCACCCACTGGGACATGCTGCTCGAGCGTCGCTCCGTCGAGGAACTCGAGGACCTGCTCAAGGAGCGCCTGGACCTGCTCAAGGCCAAGCGCCGCGGCGCCTGACACCCGCGCCGCCGAACACGTACGTGTGCCGCCCCGGACGATCGTCCGGGGCGGCACACGTCGTTACGGACCCCGCAAGCGCAGCCCGACGGGACGGTGGTTCCGCGAATTCGATTGCGGCCCCGCCACGAATCGATCAATCGTCGATATCGGCCGGATGGTGCGTGCAATCATGATCGCACGCCGATCGATCATGATCGGCACGCCCGATCCACGACCTTCGCGCCGGTGCTCCGGCGGGTCGCTTGCAAGGGGGTGAATGTCCGTGACCGACCGTCACCACACTGCGGCGGACGCGCCGTCGACACAGGCCGCCGCCGATTTGGCCGACCTGCGTGCCGAACTCGACGACATCGACCGGACCCTGCTCGACGGGATCCGCGCCCGCCTCGAAGTGTGCGGACGCGTCGCCGAACTCAAGCAACGCCACGGCCTCGACGTGCTGCAACCCGGCCGCATGGAGGTCGTGCACCGCCGCGCCCAGGACTACGCGCACAGGCACGGCCTGTCCGGCGACTTCGTGCGCTCGCTGTACACCCTGCTCATCGACGAGGCGTGCCGGGTCGAGGACCGCATCGTCTCCGGCGGCGCCCCCGCGGACCGGGTCGGCTCCGGTCGCCGCGGCGACGGCACGAACTGAGGCCCGTCGTGTCCGCGCCCCGACCGATCCGCACGGTGTTGATCGACAACTACGACTCGTTCACCTACAACCTCTACGACCTGATCACCCGCGTCAACGGCATCCCGCCGCGGGTGCTCACCAACGATCGCAGCTGGGACGAGCTCGTCGCCGAACCGTTCGACAACATCGTCATCTCCCCCGGCCCGGGCCGACCCGACCGGGCCAGGGACTTCGGGATCAGCGCCCGCGCCCTCACCGACGCAGAAGTGCCGCTGCTCGGGGTGTGCCTGGGCCATCAAGGGCTGTGCCAGCTGTTCGGCAGCGCCGTGATCACTGCCCCCGAACCGGTGCACGGCCGCACCAGCCCGATCCTGCACGACGGCACCGGCCTGTTCGCCGGGCTGCCGTCGCCCTTCGAGGCGGTGCGCTACCACTCGCTGATCGCCGACCCCGTCCCCGACGAGCTGGTCGCCACCGCCCACACCCCGGACGGGTTGCTCATGGCCGTCGCGCACCGGCACCGGCCGCTGTGGGGGGTGCAGTTCCATCCCGAATCGATCGGCACCGCCCACGGCGCGCAACTGCTCGCCAACTTCCGCGACGCCACCCCGCCGCGCAGCCCGATCACCGTCACCGCCCCCGCCGATCCGGAACCGGTACCCGAACCGGCCCCGCGCTATCTGCTGGCCAGCCGCCGGCTGCCGCTGCACCCCGACCCGTCCGCGGTGTACGAGGCGCTCTTCGCCGCCGGCCCGCACGGCTTCTGGCTCGACGGCAGCGCCGCGCTGGAACCGCAGTCGCGGTTCACCGTCCTCGGCAACGGCGCCGGACCCCGCGCCGACTACCTGACCTACCGGGTCGGGGAGGGCATCGTGCGCGAACACCGCGCCGACGGCACCGTCGAGGAACACCGCCGACCCGTCTTCGACCATCTCACCGCCCGCCTCGCGGAGCGCCGCGCCGCCGCCCGCGACGACCTGCCGTTCGGGTTCGCGCTCGGCTACGTCGGGTATCTCGGCTACGAACTCAAGGCCGACGCCGGCGCGCAACTCGTGCACACCTCCCCCTACGCCGACGCCGCGCTGGTCTTCGCCGACCGGGCGGTGATCGTCGACCACGACGACCGCTGCTGCTATCTGCTCGCCCTGACCGAGGACACCGACGATCCCGAGACCCTCGCCTGGTTCGACGCGACCGCCGCGATCCTGTCGGCGCTGCCCGAACCGGTGACCGACGAGCAGATCCCGGTGCCGCTGATCGGCGCGGACGGTGGCCCGCAACTGCGGCTGCGGCACTCCCCGCAGCGCTATCTCGATCTGATCGCCCAGTGTCAGAACGAGATCCGCAGCGGCGAGACCTACGAGGTGTGTCTGACGAACACCGTCACCGTCGACGGCGGCATCGACCCGCTGAGCACCTATCGGGCGTTGCGCCGCATCAGCCCCACCCCCTACAGTGCGCTGCTCGACTTCCCCGAGGTCGCGGTGCTCAGCGCCTCCCCGGAACGGTTCCTGCGGATCGACGCCGACGGCACCGTCGAATCGAAACCGATCAAGGGCACCCGCCCACGTGGCCGGACCCCCGGCGAGGACGCCGCGTTGCGGGACGGACTGTGGGCCAGCACAAAGGACCGCTCCGAGAACCTGATGATCGTCGATCTGGTGCGCAACGACCTGTCGCGGGTGTGCGTGCCCGGCTCGGTGCACGTGCCGGCACTGTTCGCGGTGGAAACCTATGCGGCGGTGCATCAGCTGGTGTCCACGGTGCGCGGCACGCTGCGTCCGGACGTCTCGGCGGTGGACTGTGTGCGCGCCGCCTTCCCCGGCGGATCGATGACCGGTGCCCCGAAGCTGCGCACCATGGAGATCATCGACAAGCTCGAGGACGGCCCCCGCGGGGTGTACTCCGGGGCCATCGGATATCTGTCGCCGACCGGCGCCGCCGACCTGTCGGTGGTCATCCGCACCCTCGTCGCCACCGCCCACGAGGTCACCTTCGGGATCGGCGGGGCGATCGTGGCGCTGTCCGATCCGGACGACGAACTCGACGAGACCCTCGTCAAATCCGTGGTGATGCGCCGCTGCCTCGCCGCCGCGCGCGACACCACCCCGACCGACGGAACCGATGCGATCCGCTCCGCGGACTCGGACGATCTCGTCGACGGGCCACCGGTGCTGCCGGGGCGGGCCGGGCCGTGATCACGCCCGGCCGGGTGATCGTCGCCGGCGGATGCGGCGCCGTCGGCGCCCTGCTCACCGCGGCGTTGCGCGAGGCCGGCCGTCAGGTGCTCGTCGTCGACCCGGCCGCCGCCCCGGCTGCACCCGGGATGCTGCGCGCCGATCTGACCGCCCCCGACACCCGCCTCGCCGCGGCACTCGACGGCGCCGACATCGTGGTCCTCGCCGTCCCCGACGTCGTCGCCGGTGCCGCCCTGCCGGTGCTCGCGCGGCTGCTGCCCCCGCACACCCTGCTGGTAGAGACCCTGTCGGTGAAGACCCCGATCGCCGCGGCGCTGCACACCTACCGGCTCGGCGCCCCCACGCTCGGCATCAACCCGATGTTCGCCCCCGATCTCGGATTGCCCGGCCGACCCGTGCTGACGGTGCGCCACCACGACGCACCGGTCGTGACCGAGTTCGTCGCGGCGCTGCGCGACTGGGGTGCCACCGTGGTCGAGACCACCGCCGACGAACACGACCGCATCACCGCCGCCGTGCAGGTGCTCACCCACGCCGCGATCCTCGCGTTCGGTATCGCCCTCGACCGGCTCGACGTGCCGGATGCCGCCGCGCGGGTCGCCGCGCCCCCGCACACCGTGCTGCGCGCGCTGCTCGCCCGCGTCTCCGGTGGCACCGCCGAGGTCTACCACGACATCCAGCTCACCAACCCGTACGCCGCCACCGCCCGCCGCGCCCTCGCCGGCGCGGTCGCCGATCTCGACGCCGCCACCGACGCCCTGCCCGACTTCGCGGCGCTGCTCGACCGGGCCCGCGCCGCGCTCGGCGACGGGCAACCCGCCGCCACGCAGCTGTGCGGGCAGCTGTTCGCGGCACTGCCCCGCGATCCGGGCGCGGTCGGCGGTCCGAGCGAGGAAAGGAGCCGGACATGAACGAATCCGACATCCCCGGCCCGCAGCTGCGCGCGCCGGAACTCCCGCAGTACGACCCGTCCGATCCGGCGGAGAGCGCGGTGATCGCCGGGCTGACCCGCTCGTGGCCGCGCCGCGCCGCCGTCAAGAAACCCGAGGTCGACCTCGACGCGCTGTTCGAGGCGGACCGCGCCGACTATCCCGAGCAGATGCTGCCCTTCGCCGAGCATCCGCGTTATCTCGCGCTCGACGAACAACAACAGGCGCGGCTGCGGGCCTGGGCGTGGATTGCCTACAACAAGAGCGTCGTCGACATCGAACAGCACGTCGTCAACCCCGGCTTCGCGTTGATCACCGAGGACGCCTTCGGTATCGGCCCGTCCGACACGGTGGTCACCGGGGTGCTCCAGGCGATGGTCGACGAGCAGTACCACACCCTCATGCACCAGCAGGCCAACGTGCTCACCCGCCGCCGCCGCGGCTGGGCGCTGAAGGAGTCGGTGCTGCCGCCGTGCCCGACTGTGCGCGAGCATCGCGCCGCGGTCGCGCACGCCGAGACCCCGCGGGACGCGGCGCTGGTGCAGCTGGCGTTCACCACCGTCGCAGAGACTTCGATCAGCGCCTATCTGGCGTTGCTCACCACCGACCCGGAGCTGCAACCGGTCAACCGCGCGACGGTGGCGGTGCACCGCCGCGACGAGCTGTGCCACGCCTCGCTGGCCGGTGAGCTGCTCACCGCGGTCCTCACCGAACTCGACGACACCGATCGGGTGCGGCTGCTCGACGCGCTCGGCACCGCGGTCGCGGCGTTCACCGGCGCCGACACCTCCACCTGGGCGGCGATCATCGCGCGCGAGAACATCCCCGGCGGCGACGAGTTGGTCGCCGACACCATCGCCGTGACCGAGGGCCGGCCGGTGGTGCAGGACTGCAGCGCCATCCGCCGGCTGTGCGCGGGACTGGGGCTCGGGGAGGAACTCGACGCCCGCTGGCCGTGGCCGCGCAGCGCCTAGCGCCTCGGCCGCGCAGCGCCTAGCGCCTCGGCCGCACAGCGCCTAGCGCCTCGGCCGCACAGCGCCTAGCGCCTCGGCCGCACAGCGCCTGGTATCCCGGCCGCGCGGGCCGAGTCAGCGGCCCAGCAGTGCCCGCAACCGCGCGAGACGGCTGCGCAGCCCCCACACGGTGACCCGCACGAGGGCCTCCTGCACGATGTTGCCGTTCATCTTCGACTCGCCGATTTCCCGTTCGGTGAACGTGATGGGCACCTCGGCGACGGTGAATCCGGCCTGCAGGGTGCGCCACGCCAGATCGACCTGGAAGCAGTAGCCGTGCGAGGCGATCGCGTCGAGGTCGAGCTTCTCGAGCACCTCACGGCGGTAGGCACGGTAGCCGCCGGTGATGTCCTGGATCGACACCCCCAGCGCGAGACGCGAGTAGATGTTGCCGCCGCGGGAGAGCACCTCGCGGTGCCACGGCCAGTTCACCACCGTGCCGCCGGGCACGTAACGGGAGCCGAGCACCAGATCAGCGCCGGCGTCGACCTTCTCCAGCAGCAGGTGCAACTGCTCGGGGGCGTGGCTGCCGTCGGCGTCCATCTCCACGAGCACCGTGTAGCCGTGCTCGAGCCCCCACCGGAAACCGGCGATGTAGGCGGCACCGAGACCGTTCTTCTCGGTGCGGTGCAGCACCGCGATGCGCTCGTCGGCGGCGGCGAGGTCGTCGGCGAGGTCACCGGTGCCGTCGGGACTGCCGTCGTCGACGACGAGGACATGGGTGTGCGGCAGCGCAGCGTGCAGCCGCGTGATGATCCGACCGAGGTTCTCCCGCTCGTTGTAGGTCGGAATGATCACCAGGGTGCGGGCGCTGGGTGCGCTGTCGTTCCCGGCCGGCGTCGCCGCTGCCATCAGAGGTCCTCCTTGTCGAACCGGCCACCGGCCGGTGCTCCTGCTGCGCCGGTGCTGGTGCGAGCTGCCGCACCGGCCTTCTCCCGCCGTCCTCGCACCAGGACGAAACCGGCGGCGGCCACGGCCGCGGCGCAGAGCACAAGCTCCGGCGCCACTCCGAGCCGACTAGCCAGCGTAACGTCTGCGCGCACGGGCACCTGCGCCACCAGGGCATCGGGCACGAACAACGGTGTGCTCTGCTGCACCCGACCGGCCGGATCGACGATCGCGCTGACCCCGCTGGTCGCCGCGACGATCACGGCCCGGCCGTGCTCGACGGCCCGCACTCGCGACATCGCCAGCTGCTGATAGGTCATCTCGGTGTCGCCGAAGGTGGCGTTGTTCGTCGGCACCGCCAGCAGTTGCGCGCCGGCGTCGATCGAGTCGCGGAACGCCCGGTCGAAGGCCACCTCGTAGCAGGTCGCCACCCCGATGTCGATGCCGCCGGCGGTGACCATGCCGTCGCCGTCGCCGGGCACGAAATGGCCGGCGCGGTCGGCGTACTCGGAGAACAACCGGAAGAACGACCGCCACGGCAGGTATTCGCCGAACGGCTGGATGATCTTCTTGTCGTGCCGCTCCCCCGGACCGGTCTGCGCGTCCCACACGATCACCGAATTGGTGGTGGTCCGGTCGTCGTTGACGAGCACCGCCCCGACGAGGATCGGCGCGTCGATCGCGGCGGACGCGGCGGAGATGTCGCGTGCGGCATCGGCGTTGCGCAGCGGGTCGATATCGGAGGCGTTCTCCGGCCAGATCACCACATCCGGGGCCGGAGCCCGTCCGGCGGTGACGTCCTCGGCGAGAGCGAGGGTGCGGGCGACATGATTGTCGAGCACCGCCTTGCGTTGGGCGTTGAAGTCCAGGCCCAGGCGCGGCACACTGCCCTGGATCGCCGCGACCGTCACCGTCGACGACTCGTCGGTGGCGGTGCGCACCAGCGGCCACGCCGCCGCGGCGAGCAGCGGACCGAGCAGCGTCACCGCGACCGGCACCGTCCAGGCCCGCACGGGGCGGGGACGGCGGGAGGCGGTCAGGGCGAGGGCGGCGAGCCCGGCGCCGGTCGCGGCCACGGCGAACGACACCAGCGGGGCGCCGCCGACGACGGCGAGGGAGACGAACCCACCGTCGGGTTGGCCGAACGCCAGCCGACCCCACGGGAACCCGCCGAACGGCACGCTCGACCGCAACCATTCGGTCAGGCTCCACGCCGCCGCGATCCACAACGGCGCGACCGGCAACGACCGCAGGTGCACCACCAGCGCCCCGAACAGGCCGACGAAGACCGCCTCGGCGGCGGCGAGCGCCAACCACGGCAACGGACCGACGTACACGCCGATCCAGGGCAGCAGCGGCACCAGGAAACCGAGGCCGGCGAGATAGCCGTAGCCGAACCCCGCGCGTCGCCGCATCGGTACTGCAGTCGATACACCGACCAGGAGCGCGATCCCGACGGGGGCGAGGAACCACAGCGGACGCGGCGGGAACGACGCGAACAGCACCACTCCCGCGACGACGGCGAGCAGCGCGCGCAGCGCGACGACCCGCACCGCCCGCACGGTGACCGTCGCGAGGGGCCGGCCGGTCACCGCGCGTACACGACCCGGCCGCGGTGCACACTGCGCACCAGCACCGGATCGGCGGTGCCCGGGGCGAGATCCGGCAGCGGCGCCACCCGCGACCGCGGATCCGTCGACCACCGTTGCACCGAATCCTTCGGGGCGCTGACCACCAGCTCCCCGACCTCCCAGATCGCATACGACGCCGGCGCACCCGGATCGAGGGTGCCGGCCAGACCGTCACGGACCCCACCAGCACGCCACGCCCCGCGGGTCGCGGCGGCGAACGCCGCCCGCGGCGAGATCCCGCTGCCCTCGGTGCGGTGGTGCACCGCCGCCCGCAGCATCGGCCACGGCCGCGGCGCCGTCACCGGCGCATCCGAACCGAACGCCAACGCCAGCCCGGTCGCTGCCAGCGGCGCGAACGCGTTCAACGCCGCGGCGCGGTCGGCGCCGAGCCGCTGCGCGTACATCCCGTCCGCCCCGCCCCACAAGGCGTCGAAGCTCGGCTGCATGCTCGCGATCACCCCGTACCGCGACAACACCTCCGCCTGCGCGACCGTCAACGACTCGACGTGCTCGAGCCGATGCCCGCGCGCGGCGAGCACCGGTCCCCCGACCTCCGCGGCGACCGCCTCGAAGGCCGCGACCGCGGCGGTGGTCGCCGCGTCACCGATGACGTGGAAACCGGCCTGAATGCCCGCCGAGGTGCACGCGCGCACGTGCGCGGTCAGCTCGTCCTCGGTCAGATAGCGGGTGCCGCAGCAGTCCGGCAGATCGTCGTACGGGCGGGCCAGCGCGGCGGTGTGCGAACCGATCGACCCGTCGACGAACAGATCCCCGCCCAGGGCATCGGCGCCGGTCTCGGCGAGCAGCTCCGCGGCTTCCTCGCCGGTGCGCACCGCCTCACCCCAGTAGCCGCGTACCTGCACCGGATGGTCGGTGCCGAGCAGTTCGGTGAAGTCGTCGAGCCCGGAGATGTCGGGGCCGGCGCATTCGTGCACCGCGACGTAACCGTGCGCGGCGAAATCGTCGAGGGCCGCCAGGCGGGCGCGGGCACGCTGCGCGGCGGTCAGCCCGCAGCGGGCGGCGCCGCGCACCGCATGATGCGCCGCGGCGGTCAGCGGCTGCTGCGGATCGAAGCCGGCCAGCTCGTCGAGGGGTTCGGCGACGGCCCGCAACGCGCTCGACGCCGCCGCCGAATGCGCATCGATCCGGCCGAGATAGACGAGCCGGGCCGGGGCGGCGGCATCGAGGTCGGCGGTGGTCGGTGGCGTCGGGTCGGGCCAGCGGGTCTCGTCCCAGCCGTGCCCCCAGATCACCGCGTCGTCGTGCGCATCGGCGTGCGCGCGGACCCGGCGCAATGCGTCGTCGCGGTCGACGGCGTCGGTCAGATCCAGCCCGGTCAACGCCAGGCCGTGGCTGGTGGTGTGCACGTGGGTGTCGACGAAACCGGGGGCGACGAACGCGCCGTGCAGATCGACGATCTCGGCGTCCGGGTGCAGGGCGCGGCCGGGCCGGTCCTGCCCGACCCACACGACCGTGCCGTCGGTGACGGCCATCGCGGTGGCATCGGGGGCGCTGGCGCTGTAGATGCGGCCGCCGACGAGAAGCTGGGTGTGCGGTGCAGGGCTCACGAGTGCCCAGTCTGCCCGTTACCGCTCCTCGCGGCGGCGCGGGGTCTCCACGATCTCCCCTTCGAGCACGGTGCCACGGTCGTCGACCTGCTCGGTCACGGCCGCACCACCGGTCAGGTGCGGGGCACCACCGACGACACTGTGATCGACGACCTGCCCGTCGACCACCACCAGCCGCTGCGCGGAGAACCCGGCGGCGCGGGCCCGCCGCGCGACCAGCGTGCGCACCGCCGGACGCAGCGCGGCGCGGGACGGCAGCAACAGCAGCACCCCGAGCACGGTGCTGACGATGCCGGGAATCAGCACCAGGGCCGCGCCGGCGCCGATGAGCGCGCCGTCGGTGAGCACCCGCTCCGGGGAATTCGCGTGCGGCGCCCGGCCACCGCGCAGCTCACCGAGGTTGCGCAGCGCGCGGCGACCCAGGGCGGCAAGCACGAGATAACCGGCGGCGCTGACACCGAGGAAGATCAACACGGTGGCCAGGGCTCCGAGGGTGGAGCCGAGCCAGGCCAGCACCGCGATCTCCGCCACGACGTAGAGCACGAACAACAACGGGTACACGGCGGGACTTCCTTCCGTCGGCGGCTTCTGTCCGGTCAACGAACGGACCACCGGTTTTGCTCCCGCACCCGACCCGCGGATGCGGCGCGTGATCGAATGGCCGCCATGACTGCAGGTGACTGGGCGTTGCTGATGACCGCCGCGACAGCCGCCGGCTGGGTGGACGCGGTGGTCGGCGGCGGCGGGCTGATCCTGCTGCCCGCCCTGTTCCTCGTCGCCCCGCAATTGACGCCACAGGCGGCGCTGGCGACGAACAAGCTCACCGCGATCTGCGGGACCGGCGCGGCGGTGCTGACCTTCGCGCGGCGCATCCCGCTGCGCTGGTCGCTGCTCGGCCCCGCCGCCCTGGTCGCCGCGCTGGCCGCGGCGGCGGGGGCGGCGGCGGTCTCGCTCATCGACCGGGAAGTGTTCATCCCGATCGTGATGGTCGTGCTCGTCGCGGTAGCGGTGTTCGTCACCGCCCGCCCGAAACTCGGCACCGGCAGCACCCGCCGCCCGTCCACGCTGCGGCTGGCCACCGTCGTGGTCACGGCCGCGGCGGTGATCGGCTTCTACGACGGGATCCTCGGGCCCGGCACCGGCACCTTCTTCATCATCGTGTTCGCGGCGATGCTCGGCAGCGAGTTCGTCACCTCGGCGGCGATGGCGAAGGTGCTCAACTTCGGCTCGAATCTCGGGGCGCTGGTCCTGTTCGCCGTCGGCGGGCACGTGTGGTGGGCGCTCGGGGCGGCGCTGGCGGTGTGCAATGTCGCCGGCTCGGTGCTCGGCTCCCGGATGGCGCTCGCCCGCGGCGCCGGGTTCGTGCGGGTGGTGTTGCTGGTCGTGGTGATCGCCATGGTGATCCGCCTCGGCATCGAACAGTTCGGCTGAGCCACCCGAGACGCTCGGTGCGGCAACCCCGATGCCGCACATCCCGGCGTTACCGTGGGCGGGTGAATGCGGTGGACGACGATTTCCTGGCCCTGCCGTTGCACGCGGCCGCCGACGCGGGCCTGACGGTCGCGCGGGCGGCGGGTGCGAGTCACGCCGATGTGCGGGTGCATCGGATCCGGACCGGGACGAGCACCCTGCGCGACGGCGCCCTGCAGGCGGCGGTGGACGACAGCGACTGCGGGGTGGCGGTGCGGGTGCTGCTCGACGGCACCTGGGGATTCGCGTCGCATCCGGTGCCCGGCCCGGACGGCGCCGCCGATGCCGCGGCCCGCGCCGTCGCGGTCGCCCGCACCCTGCGCGCGTTGAACCGGGATCCGGTGCAGTGGGCCGACGAAGCGGTCCACCGGGACGCGGTGTGGGTCTCGCCGTACGAGATCGACCCGTTCACCGTCCCCGCCGCCGAGCGCATCGCGGTGCTCGAGGACCGTTCGCGGCGATTGCAGGACGCCGTCGGTGTCGACCATGTCGCCGCGAATCTGACCCTGGTCAAGGAGCAGACCTTCTACGCCGATCTCGCCGGGTCGACGATCACCCAGCAGCGGGTGCGGATCCACTCCGACCTCGACGCGACCCGCGTCGACCGTGAGGCCGGCACCTTCGAGTCGATGCGCACCCTGGCCCCGCCGACCGGCCGCGGCTGGGAGTATGTGGCCTCGGACCGGTGGTGGGACTGGAGCCGTGAGCTCGCCGAACTGCCCGAGCAGCTCGCGGAGAAGGCGCAGGCCCCGTCGGTGATCCCGGGCCGCACCGATCTGGTGATCGACCCGACGAATCTGTGGCTGACGATCCACGAATCGGTCGGGCACGCCACCGAATACGACCGCGCCATCGGCTACGAGGCCGCCTACGCCGGCACCTCCTTCGCCACCCCCGACCTGCTCGGCAGCCTGCGCTACGGCAGCGACGTCATGCATGTCACCGCCGACCGCACCGAACCGCACGGCATGGCCACCGTCGGCTACGACGACGACGGGGTCGCCGCCCAGTCCTGGGATCTCGTGAAGGACGGGGTGCTCGTCGGCTACCAACTCGACCGGGCGTTCGCCCCGAAGCTCGGGGTGGCCCGCTCGAACGGCTGCGCCTACGCCGATTCGGCGCATCACGTGCCGATCCAGCGGATGGCGAACGTGTCGCTGCAACCCGATCCGAGCGTCGATCGCAGCACCGCCGATCTGATCGCCGGGGTCGACGACGGGCTGTACATCGTCGGCGATCGCAGCTGGTCGATCGACATGCAGCGGCACAACTTCCAGTTCACCGGTCAGCGGTTCTACCGGATCCGCGGCGGCCGGCTCGCCGGGCAGGTCCGCGATGTGGCCTATCAGGCGTCGACCACCGAGTTCTGGGGTGCCCTCGAGGCGGTCGGCGGCGCGTCGACCTGGCAGCTCGGCGGCGCGATGAACTGCGGCAAGGCGCAACCCGGGCAGGTCGCGTCCGTCTCGCACGGCTGCCCGTCGGTGCTGGTGCGCGGCGTGAACGTGCTCAACACGGTGCAGGAAGGTGGCCGATGATCCCCGGAGACCGACTCGTCGAAACCGCCCTGGCGACCTCCCCTGCCGACGAGACCATCGTGATGGTCACCGACAGTGCCGAGGCGTCGCTGCGGTGGGCCGGCAGTTCGATGACCACCAACGGCTCCGCCCGTGCCCGCGGCGCCACGATCCTCGCGATCCGCCGCACCCCCGACGGCGCACACTGCGGGGTGGTCAGCGCCCCGATCGTCGACGCCGACGACATCGGCGCGGTGGTTGCCGCGGCGTGGGCGGCCGCGCAGCAGGCCCCGGCGGCCCCGGATGCCATGCCGTTGATCGACGGCGACGACACCGACCCGCAGTGGGGCGAAGAGGCCGTCGGCACCGACGTCGAGGTCTTCGCCCCGCTCCTCGACGGGCTCGCCGCCGGCTTCGACGACACCGACGCCCTCTACGGATTCGCCCACCACCAATCCACGACGATGTGGCTGGGCACCTCCACCGGGGTGCGGCGCCGCTGGGTGCAACGCGACGGGTCGCTCGAGATCAACGGCAAACGCGGCGGCCTGACCGGGGCGAGCGCCTGGGTCGGCGCCGGCACCGTCGACTTCACCGACATCGCAATGGATCCGCTGCGCGCCGAACTGGCGCGGCGGCTGGACTGGGCCGGTACCCGCGTCGACCTGCCCGCCGGACGGTACGAGACGCTGCTGCCACCCTCGGTGGTCGCGGACCTGATGATCCCGCTGCTGTGGTCCCTCGACGGGCGCGGCGCCGAGGAGGGCCGGTCGGTGTGGGCCGGGCCCGGCAGCACCCGCCTCGGCGAGCAGATCGCGGCGCTGCCGGTGACATTGACGTCCGATCCGGCCGCGCCGGGGCTCGGCTATGCGCCGTTCGTGGTCACCACAGCCTCTACCGACAGCGTCTCGGTGTTCGACACCGGGATGAGCGCCGGGCGCGTCGACTGGCTCCGCGACGGCGCCCTGCACGCGCTGGCGTATCCGCGGGCCGCAGCCGCCGAATTCGGGGCCACCCCCACGGCGCCGGGCGAGAATCTGCTGCTCACCGGTGGCAGCACTGCCGATGTGGACGACATGATCGCCCGCACCGAACGCGGTCTGCTGCTGACCACCGTGTGGTACCTGCGGGAGGTCGATCCGGCGGTGCTGTTGCTGACCGGCCTGACCCGCGACGGGGTGTATCTCGTCGAGGACGGGCAGGTGCGGGCGGCGGTGAACAACTTCCGGTTCAACGAATCCCCGGTCGATCTGCTCGGCCGCGCCACCGAGATCGGCGCCACCGAACGCACCCTGCCGCGGGAGTGGAAGGACTGGTTCACCCGCACCGCGATGCCGCCGGTGCGCATCCCCGACTTCCGCATGTCCTCGGTCAGCGCCGCCCACTGACCTCCGGTCCGGTCCGTAGGCACCGACCGGACCGGCAGGGGCTCAGAGCAGGTCGGTGAGTTCCTTGCCGATCTCCTCGGGGGTGACCGTCGGCTCGAAGCGGCGCACCACCGCGCCCTGCGGGTCGACGAGGAACTTGGTGAAGTTCCACTTCACCTCGTCGGTGCCGATCGCCTCCGGGCGGGTCTTGCTCACGTGCTCGAACAGGAAACCGTGCTGCGGCCCGAAATCACCGGGAGCCTCGGCGCGCAGGTGCCGGTAGAGCGGGTGCGCATCGTCGCCGTTGACATCGACCTTCGCGAACACCGGGAAGGTGACGTCGAAGTTCACGCGGCAGAACTCCTGGATCTCGCTGTCACTACCCGGTTCCTGACCACCGAACTGGTTGCACGGGAACGCGAGGATCTGCAGTCCGCGCTCGCCCAGCTCGCGGTGCAGCGCCTCGAGGGCCTCGTACTGCGGGGTCAGGCCGCACTTGCTGGCGACGTTGACGATCAGCAGATGCCGGCCGGCGAAGCGGGCGAGATCCTCGCTGCCGCCGTCGGCGGTGGCCACGGTGTACTCGTGCACGGACATGCGCTCTCCTGAACTGGGTTCGATCGGCTCGGCCCCGCAGGTGAGGCCGAGATCACCACGGACCCTACGGGATCGGACGACCCGGGCGGGGCTGCCGGTGCGGGGTCAGTCCAAGTCGCGGACGTGCCGGGCGGGGCTGCCCAGATGCAGCGTGTGTGGGGCACAGTCCTTCGTCACCAGCGAGTTCGCGCCGATCACCACACCGGCGCCGATGCTCACGCCCGGCATGATCACCGCACCGGAGCCGATCCACGCGCCGTCGCCGATGGTCACCGGCTCCCCCGTCAGCGTCGACGCGCGCTGTTCGGCGGTGCCCATGCGGTGGCTGCTGGTGAGCACCCGCACGTGGTCGCCGAGGAACACCCGCTGCCCGAGGGTGATGTCGGCGACCGTGTCGAAATAGCAGCCGTGGTTGACGAACGAGCCCGCGCCGAGGGTGAGCCGGCCGAGGCCCTGCACCACCACGCCGGTGTGGATCAGGCTCGGCGGTGCGGCGTCGACACCGGCGCGGCGCAACCACTTCCAGCGACTCCCGCTGGAGATCAGCGGGCTGCTTGCGAGCGCCACCGCGATCGCCTGGGACCGATAGGTATGAGAACGAGCCACGACGCCTACCCGCCGAGCTTCTCGTCGGCAGGATCGAGCACACACGCCAACCCGACGGTGCCGGTGCGGCCGCGGCGCACCACGCTCGCGCCGACGATGATCCGGCCGAGCAGCCCGTACTTGCGGGCGATCACCGACCGGGCGTGCGCCGACCCGTCGGCGTCGAGCACCTCCCCGGTGCCGGGCACCGCCGCCGACTTCGGGTTGCCGCGCGCGTCGCAGATCGCCAGGGACACCCGCGGATCGCGGCGCAGTCGCCGCACCTTGTAGGCGTCGGCGACCGTCCACACCAGCAGCCGGTTCCCGTCGGGCGCCGCCCACACCGGGGTGTCCACCGCGCTGCCGTCCTTGCGGTAGGTGGTCAGCAGCACGAACTTGGCGGCGGCGAGGTCCGCGAAGGTGGGGGTCGTCGACTCGGGCATGGCCACCACCCTACAAACCGCCCGGTCTCACGGCACCGCTCGTCCCCCCGGCGCCGCGTTCTACGCTGGCGGTCATGGCCGATACCGCTGTCGACGTGCACCTGCCCGCCGGGCACCTGACCTCCGCGCAGGTGCAGGTGCTCGCCGAGCTCGCCCACACCCACGGCGGCGGCGAACTGCACCTGACCGCCCATGCCCAGCTGCGGGTGCGCGGCGACCACGCCGCGATCAGCGCGGCCGTCACCGCCGCCGGTCTCACCGTCGACGTGCCCACCCGCGCACGGCTTCTCGTCTCCCCGCTCAGCGGCCGCATCGGCGGACACCACGACCTGCGCGAACTCACCGCCACGGTGATCGCGCGCCTGGACGACCGGCCCGTGGCGGCCGGCACCGTCCTCGGGCTCGACGACGGCACAGGCGACATCGTCGCCCTCGCCCCCACCGTCGCGGTCCTCGCCCGCCCCGACGGCCGCTTCGCGGTGATCCGCGACGGCGCCGACACCGGGGTGCGCGTCGACCCGCAGGACGCCGCCGAGGCGCTGCTCACCCCACCGACCGACCCCACCGGGGATCCGGAACCGGTACCGGAGCAGCCGCGGCCACCGATCGGGTGGCTCGACCAGCCCGACGGGGCCGTCACCCTCGCCGGCGGGCTGCCCGGCGGGATCCTTCCCGCACGACTGGCGGAATTCCTCGCCGCCGTCGAACGTCCGGTGATCGTCACCCCGTGGCGGTCGGTGCTGCTGTGCGATCTCGACGAGTGGACCGCCGAACAGGTGGTGCGGGTGCTCGCCCCGATGGGGTTGATCTTCGACGCCGACTCCCCGCATCTGCGCTGAGCCGCCGCTGACCTGCACGAACGGGCGGACTTCGCGAACCGGACCGTCGCCCCCGATCCGGCCCGCCGACGGTTCGGCCGCGCCTATCGTGGACGGATGAGCGGTCCGACAGCGGAATCCGACAGCTATGACGTGATCGTCCTCGGCGCGGGCCCGGCCGGGGAGAACGCCGCCCAGTACGCCATCGCCGGCAGCGACCGCACCGCGGTGCTCGTCGAACACGAACTCGTCGGCGGCGAATGTTCCTACTGGGCCTGCATGCCCAGCAAAGCCCTGCTGCGCCCCACCCAGGTGCTCACCACCGCCCGCAACATGCCCGGCGTCGCCGACAAGATCAGCGCCCACGGCGTCGAGGTACCGGCCGTACTCGCCCGCCGCGACAGCTTCACCCACAACCGCGACGACAGTTCCCAGGTGGACTGGGCCGAGGGCGCGGGTATCGACGTCGTGCGCGGCCACGGCCGCCTCGCCGGCGAACGCACCGTCACCGTCACCGGAGCCGACGGGGAGCGTCGCCTGCAGGCCCGGCACGCCGTCGTCCTGGCCACCGGCACCGTCGCGTCGATCCCGGACCTGCCCGGCCTGCGCGACGCGCTGCCGTGGACCTCCCGGGATGCGACGAATCTGCTCGAGGTCCCCCGCCGGGTGCTGGTGGTCGGCGGCGGTGTCGTCGCCTGCGAAACCGCCACCTGGCTGCGGCAACTCGGCGTCGAGGAACTCACCCTCGCGGTGCGCGGCGACCGGTTGCTGCCGCGCGTGGAGCCGTTCGCCGCCGAACGCGTCGCCACCCGCATGGCCCACAAGGGCCTGAATGTGCGCTACGGCACCGAGATCCGCTCGGTGCAGCGCCCCGACGTCAAGGACACCGGCGTCGGCCGCATCCACGGCGGTCCCGCCACCGTGGAGTTGTCCGACGGCAGCACTCTCGAGGTCGACGAGATCGTCGTCGCCGCCGGCCGCTGCCCCGCCGTGGACGGGCTCGGTCTCGACACTGTCGGCCTGACCGACGGGAAGGTGACCGTCGCCGACGATCTCACCGTCGACGGGGTCGACGGCCAGTGGCTGTATGCGGTCGGGGACATCGCCGGTCGCGCCGCACTGACCCACATGGGCAAATACCAGGCGCGGGTGTGCGGGGACGTCATCGCCGCCCGCGCCGAGAACCGCCCCACCGACGGGTCACGGTTCCGGGCGAGCGCCGACCACGGGCAGGTCCCGCAGGTGATCTTCACCGTCCCGGAGATCGCCGCGGTCGGCCGCACCGCCGAGCAGGCCCGCGCCGACGGACTCGACGTCGAGGTCCTCGAGGCCGACATCGATGTCGCCGGCGCCTCGCTCGCCCGCGATGACTACGCCGGCCACGCCGCGCTCGTCGTCGACCGGGCCACCGACACCCTCGTCGGCGCGACCTTCGTCGGCCAGGAGGTCGCCGAACTCGTCCACGCCGCCACGATCGCCCTGGTCGGGAAGGTGCCGCTGGACGCCCTGTGGCATGCGGTGCCGTCCTACCCCACCATCAGCGAGATCTGGTTGCGGCTGCTCGAATCCCGCCGCAGCTGACCGCCTCTCGAACGTGCAGTTGTCGTCGTGACACGCCGCGTGGCGACGAGAACTGCACGCCGACGGTCAGCGCGGCAGACGCCGCCACACCGCGCGCGGCAGCAGGCGCATCCCGAAGAACACCGACGACATGCTGCGCCGCACCCTGCGCTCCCCCGACGGTGCCGAAGGCACGCAGGTCCCCGCGGTCTACGTGCATTTCGGCACGTAGACCGGCGACTTGTTGGAGCCCGGGCCGACGATGAGCGCGGGTTGCCTCCGGTGATGCGGACGCCACGGACCTCATCAACAGCGGTGACTGTCACCGGATGCGCCGGTGCCGCCACCTACCTGCTCACCGTTAGTTTCACGCCCGTAGTTCCCTGGCTCCGACCGACACCACCACCAGGACGTCACACGCCGGAACGTGTCATTTTCAGATTTCGTGTCGGTAGGGCGCCCTCATCTCCGCGTTTCCCCAGTTCAGGGCAGGTGCGCAGCGAGACGGGGTCGGAATTTCTGAGGATTCCGGCAAGTTCGCGAGAATCTCTGACGGACACGAAGTCGGAACGCCGCGGGTCCACGCGCTGCTGCACGACTGACAAGTTGGGCGAGAACCTACAGCCTATTTGTGGATTTTAGGATGAGGTGCACTGCCCGTATCTCGTGACGGGAGATCCCCTCGCCTGCGCATTCCTTCAGATCGTTGGCGGTTCTCGGTGCGGGAGGCCCCCGGAGCGCACATCCGAATATCGGGGATCATCGTTGTTCAACGCTACCGTTGGCGGCTTTCGGTGGTGTCTCCGATGAATGGGCCGGTGGCGAGGTGTGTCCAGCCCGGTAGTGGCTGTCGAGGAATCGACGGCGGTGCTCGTCGAGTACTGCTGCGTCCCGCAGGTCTCGGTCGTGTTGTTTCCGGGCGTGAGCGTGGCGGTCGGCGGTGTGGCGCTGCTCGGTCCGGTCGGCGGCATGGCCGGCCGTCCCGTCACGCAGAACGTGCGCGGCCGTGCGGTCACACGTGATCAGTACTTGTCGGCAGGCCGAATGCACGGCAGAGCCCTGCCCGGCAGGACGAGATAGGTGTTGCTCGAATACCGCCAGCGGGACTCGGAGGAGGCGGTAATGGGTCCGCAGCACTGCCTCGATCATGGGGAGCATGGGCATCGTCCGGCGCCTTTCGTTCAGCTGTGCAGATCCTCACCTGGAGGCGGATGGGTTCGTCGCGGGTCCGAATCCCCGGTGGTCTTCGGTGTGCGGGTGTGATCCTCGGCTGGGAGCTGGTAGGACCGGATGAACGCTACGCACATTCAGGCCTGTCGTGGTGACACGGCAGCACCGCGAGGGTCTGTCGATGACCGAACACCTAGGTTGCTCAGGCTTGTTCGGTATTCGGTGCCACGGTCTTCTGCATGTCTTCGTACGCTCGATCGGCATCGAGCATGGGCTCGATGATCAACAACCGGAGGCAGGTTCCGTTCCGGCCGAAAACGTACATCTGGTTGCGTGGCTGATCCGGTGCCGGTCCGACGAAGTCGAGACCGTCCGGAGGATCGATACCTCGCTGGGAGATGCTCAGGGCATTCCAGTCGAAGGCGATCCGTTCGGTTCGTCCCAGGCGGGAGGTCAGTGCGGAGACCAGGTTGTGGAGTTCGGCGGTGACATTGTCGCCCCGCGGCCACCAGGCGCCGTCGACGCCGGCGGAGTGCTCGTCGGGGTCGCGCAGAAGCAGCCGCACCGTGCGGGTCGGGGCGTCGAAGGGCTGTCCACCGTCGGCGGCAGCGCGGAAACGCCCCAGGTCACGATTGGTGAACAGGCGCCGCGGAAGTCTGCTCATGTCATAGTCCCGTGTCGGGTCCGGATGGAGGCCGGTGCCGGCATCCGAGGTCCGTGGCGGCTGTCCACCGGACCCGGTACTCGCGACAATCACCGCGCAGTCGCCGAGGTCCGGCGGGGTAACGAGAGAAAGAGCGATCCGAGCGGATCCGGGCGTGGTGCAGCGTCATCGCGACGCTCCTGACTGGGCCGCAGAGCGGCCTGCTCATATCGACGGCGCCGACGAGACCGGGCATGGTCTCGCACTTCAGGCCCCGGCACCTTCAGCCTACCGTCACCACGGTCACGTGGTCGGCAATCGGCACACCGTGGCCCGGTACACCGCGAGAGAGCCCACGTGGCGGCCAGCGCACAGACCGCCAAGGCGCAGCGTCGGCCTGCGGGAGAGCCGGTCAGGTCGCATCCCTCGGTGGGACCTGTCTGTCCCCGGGACGACACCACCGGCGGAAGGACCGTAGCGACGGCCCGCGCCGTAGCGACGGCCCACGCCTGCGACGGCCGTCTCGGCGCTGGATGCGGCCCGGCGAATTCTCCGATCCGGTGTGTGGGCACCGCCCTCAGGTATCGAGGTGGGACAAGCGCGGGTGTGTGAGGTGGTCACGGGTGTCTCGGGGGTGAGCGTCGACGCGTACGCGTGCGTGGCCGGGCGGTGGTGTTCCGGTGCGGCCGATCGTGACCACGCACCAGCGAACACGGCAACGCGTCATCGCAGGGCACATCGCATCCCGGCACCGGGCACCGGTGGTCGGGCAGATGCACGAGGCAGAAGTAGTTGCCGCACCCCGCTTCGTCGTCCTCCTTACGCCCGAGGGGATTGTCCCCGCACAGATACCCGCGTCCCCGGTCGATCAGCTGATGGCACTGAGGATCGTCGCATTCGGCGGCGACTCCGTAGCCGGCTTCACGACCGTCGGGAAGGATGTAGTACACCAAACTCATGGTCTCTCCTCGTCGGTGGAACATCTCCGGATCAAGTGGGACTTCCGTGGAACGGGGCTCCGACTCCGAACTGCATCGGTGCCCACCACCAAGGGGAGTGGTACGAGCGAATCATCTGTCGTGGAAGCCTCGCCGATCAGCCGAGACCAGGTGCAGCAGTGAGCAATGAACTCCTGAATTCGCTGAAAGCTCACATGCTGCTGTTGCTCATCGTCCTGGTCGGAATGGACGCAGCAGTTCACGTTTGTTTATCAGGTTTCGAGGAGGCTGGTGCGGGTGCACGAGTGCGAAGACGGCATCGCCAGCTGCTGGGTTGAACTGGCGATGCCTCCCCGAGCTGAGCTCTCCGGATAGACCGGCCTGGGTACCGACCGTGTGCCCCCTCACCGTGGATCGGAAACATGCGTGTTCCTCTTGTCAAGGGACATGAGGGCGTCCCTGTAGGCGGACATGTTGCGTCCCTGTGCGCGGACAGCTGATCTCCCTGCCGGCGGTCAACTGATCTCCCGCGGCAGGTCAGGCCAAGGGCATCACCCCGCGTCCGGCGGTGGCGTCCTGCAGTCGCAACGAGGTGCCCTCGGTGATGACCACATGGGCGTGGTGCAGCAGTCGGTCGACCGCGGCGGTAGCGAGGGTTTTCGGCATGATCGTGTCGAAGCCGGACGGGTGCAGGTTGCTGGTGACCACCACGCTGCGCCGTTCGTAGGCAGCATCGACGAGACGGTAGAACGCCTCGGCGGCGGCCTGACCGGAGGGCAGCATCGAAGATGTCGTCGACGACGATCAACTCGGCCCGGGTGATGCGGGTGATGGCCTTGGTGATCGATCCGTCCACCGCAGCCCGCCCGATCGCCGCGGTCAACGATTCGAGACTGAACCACGACACCCGCATCCCGGCGTCGATCACCGCATGCGCGAGTGCCTCGACGAAGTGGGTCTTGCCGGTTCCGGACGGCCCGCTGACCGCAAGATTCTCGGCGCGATGCACCCACTCCAACGTCGCCAGTGCGTGCTGGGTGGGTAGCGGGATCGACGAATCCGTCTCGCGCCAGGAGGAAAAGGTCTTGCCCGCGGGAAGGCCGGCGCTCTTGCGGCGCATCGCCCTGGTGGCCTCGTCCCGGCCCCGGATCTCCTCGTCGAGCAGAACCTTGAGGACCTCGGCCGGATCCCACCGCTGCGCCTTCGCGGTGGCGAGGACTTCGGGTGCGGCAGCACGCAGATAGGGCAGACGCATCCGTTTGAGTACCGCCACCAGATCCTCGGACAGCGGCGGCGGAGTCGGGTTCACGATCCTGCTCCCGCCGCTGTGGTGCCGAATCCGGCCCAGGCACCGGTGCCGGGTTGGACCGAATGCTCCTCGTCGGCAACGACATTCCCACTGGAGGGGGCGTCGGCATGGTGGGCGACGATCGCCGGCAGGTCCGACTCGGCGAACCGGCCTGCCTCGGCGGCGACCGCCAACGCGGCGTCGACGGTGCCGACGACGACGAACGCGGCCAGTTCGACCGCGGCGGTCATCTTCGCGCGGATCCGGACCGCGCCGGCCGCCGAGGCGGCGATCAGCCAGGCATGCGCGCCGGGACCGAGATCGAGGAACCGGGCCTCGGCCGCCGAACGGGCCCTCGGGATCGGAGGCTTCGGGGCACCGCCCGGTTCCTGCGGATGGTCTTCTATAGTGCGCCGGGTCGATGCTCGGATTCCCGGGCGTCGACAGTCGGTGCCGGGCAACCTCACTCAATCCTTTCCTGTTCTGGGCCCAGGCCGGGGTCCGGGGCAGGGCATCGAGGTCGGCGACGATGACCAACTCGGTGCCGGCGGCCCGCACCCAGACTTCGACGCCGACCAGGCCGGGCGGGGTCGAATAGCGCACCGACCCGAACCGGATCGTCTGGTCGGTGCCGACGCTGCGGGTGGTGCCCAGTGCCAGGGTGTGCGGGCTGGTCGGCAGGGTGTGCAGACGGGCACGTTCCTCGGCCACCGCCTCGGTGGGGATGCGGGCGCTTTCCCGATGCCGCCGGCCGTTGACGGTGGCGCAGAACCGGTCGCAGGCGGTTTCGAGGTCGGCGAACGAGGCGTAGTCCGGCAGCAGGTTCGCTTCGGTGGGCACCAGATCCGCCTTGGCGATCTTGACCGTGGCTTCGCTGCCACCCTTCGATTCCGGATCGAAGGGCACGCAGGTGTGCACCGTCATGCCGTAGTGCCGGGCGGCCTCGACGATCTGCGGATGCCGCACCGGGATCCCGGCGACGTGATCGATGCTGACGGTGCGCGGATTGTCGGTCAACGCGTAGGTCGGCACCCCACCGAAGCGGCGCAGCGTGGCGTCGAGACAGGCGATCAACGTCGGCAACGTCTGGTCCCAGACCGGAATCACGACGCGGTAGCGTGACCATGCCAGCCAGGCCCAGAACAGCAGGGTTGAGCGCATGATCCCGTCGGGGCCGGGTACTTTCGGTCCTGCGCCCCAATCGAACTGCATCCACAAGCCGGGTTCGGTGATCCTCCCCCACTGCGTGGGAGGTGCCCCCAGGCCGGTAGGTGCGACGATGCCCGGCCCGCCACGCTGCCTTCGCCTCCGCCACAGCCCGGCGGGTGGTGCGTTCGGTGCCGTCGAAGCCGAGCTCGATCAAACGTTCGTGGACGATGTCGGCACGGACCTTGCCCTTGCTGCGGTCGATCCACTCTTCGATCTTCGCCAGGTAGTCGTCGATGAGGCGTGGTCGCCGAGTGGGACCGGCCAGTGTCAGCCCCGCGTCACGGGCGGTGACGTAGCGCCGGACGGTTTTCGGATCGACACCGGCCAGCTGTGCGGCGGAATGCGCGCTGCCGGTCGCGTCGTAGGCTTCGAGAATTTCCATGATGTCCCTGTCAGACTTCTTCATGCGTCCCTCCGGTGGGAGTCGCTCGGTGGTGGTCGAAGACCTCGAGCAAAACCCCTTCAGGGGCGTCTGGTTCAGGACCGACACACCGCCGGCCCCACGTCCATCGACAGGGAGATCAGCTGTCCGTCAGCAGGGACAGAGGTGTCCGTCTACAGGGAGATTGGCATGTCCGCTTTCACCTCTGTCATCGAGCGAACGTGCCAGTGGTGGCAGAAATGCGCCGGTGGCGGCCGGAACGGCTGCGCAGCCCCCTGCAGGACACAGCCGATCCGGCCTCGCCCAGCGTCCCATCATTCCGACCCCAGCGATAGCTGTGTGTTCACATCGACGAGAAACCCCGTCGGCGGGGCGGAAGCCACGTCGGCGGGGTCTCGACCACCGCGCAGGGGGTGCCGGTGGTGCCGATCAGTTTATCGGGCTACGCGCAGACAAGAAAAGATCGGATCTGCAGTACATCGATAGGAACGACTGGGACAGCGGCATCGTTCCGCCGCGGCGTGATGAGCACCGTAGTGCCCGCGATGCTGCGTACGTGTGCAATTGTCGATGCAGTGTTGCGCGTTCTGGTCCTCAAAGAATGTGTCGTGCCGGTCGCCGGGGTTGGTCTTGGCATGCAGCAGTGCGTCTTCGTCATAACCGTTGCGCAACGCCTCACGAGCGCCAGGGATCGCTCGTCACGCGAGCGCCTCTACCCGTCGAGCAACGTATGTCCCGATAGCCGGCCAAGGGCTTGCCTCACCAAGGTGGCAGAAACGCCACGGCGCCGCTTTGCCACATGGTTGAGGCACTGCTGGTCAGTGGCCTCTTCGTGCCTCAGGTCGAATGACGCAGGACACCGCTTCCTCGGGGACGTGTCGGATCCTGGCCTTCGTGCCGGTAGGACCCTCCCCCAGCGTTCCCCCAGCTCAGAAGTGGGCACAGCCAGACGGGGCCGCGTCCGGGAGTCGAGCCGGGCGAACCCCGCAGAAGTGGACTTTTTGTGGATTCGACGGTGCCGACCGGCCGACCCTTCCTGGACGGAAGTGTCGGCCGGTCATCCACCCTGGGGGAAGGGGTTATTCGAGTATACGTTCGGATTTGCCTGAGTAAACAAACTTCGGGTTCGCACCGGCTCCGCCCTGAAGTGATGCGCGAGCATCGTGCGGGGGCCGATTCCCGCAGGGGACGTGGGGCCGTCCGTACCCGTCGGGGGCACTGATCGCATTGCGACTCGGCGACGCTGAGAATAGAACACCCGGGCAGAGGCGTAGCGTGGGAGCGGTCGTCGGCTTTCGGGTCGGCACGGTAGAGGTGCCGTCGGTTCAGTAGCGCAGCTGACGGTGCCACTATCCTCGGGTGTGCTCTCGACCCGAGTGAAACTACCGGATTTACGTACCATCCGGTAAGCCTGCTTCGGTTCGGCTCATTGCCCCCGTGAACTGGGTTCCCTGGCTGGTCATCGCGTAGATCGGTGCTCGGTTCTCCACCTCGGTCGCATCATCCGACCGCGACCTACGTGAGGTCCCGCCACCGCTCGACGACGATCGCGAGCAGGGGCGCGATGCCGAAGGAGCGTGCCCCTGCGACAGATCCCGGGTCCGTGCCGCCTCTGCGGTAGGACAGTGATGGCACCGTCCGCACTGCGGATGGACACGGTCGGTGGGCTCGCCTTCACCGCGGGTGGCCACCTGGTGGTGGTTACCGTGCGGGTCATCCCCGGTGCCGGCTGCCATCGGGGGCGTGAAATCCTTATGTGATGACCGACAAGGACGCGGTGGCCGAGTCCCCGCTGATCCCCGAGCCGACCCGGGCGGATCCGGCCACAGTGTTCTCCGCGCTGGCCGAGATCTTGTACAGCGGCTCCGACGCGAGCGAGGTGTACGCGGCGATCTGCGTCGCCGCCACCCTGCTGGTACCGGGTTGCGACCACGCCAGCGTGATGTTGCAGCAGCGCGGACAGCACGTCACCGTCGCCGCCACCGATGACATCGCTGCCCGCATCGACGCATTGGAGCGACGCCTCGGACAAGGCCCGTGCGTCGATGCGATCACCGAGAACATCCCGCAGATCGACGCCGATCTGCGCACCGCCTCCCAGTGGCCCGAACTCGCCCGCGCGGTGGTCGAGACCACCCCGGTGCGCGCAGTGATGGGCTTCCGGTTGACCATCGACCAGCACAAGATCGGTGCCCTGAACCTGTTCTCCACCACTCCGGGCGCGTTCACCACCCAGGCCGCCGCCCAGGCCGGTGTGCTTGCTGCCTTCGCGTCGGTGACCGCGACCGCGGTCAGCCGCGATCAGGACATCGCGTCTTTGCGGGCCGGGCTGCTCAGCAACCGCGAGATCGGCACCGCCGTCGGCCTGCTGATGGGACTGGAGAAGATGACCGCCGACGAGGCCTTCGACGCACTGCGCCGCACCTCCCAGCAGATGAACCTCAAAGTCGCCGACCTGGCCCGCGCCATGCTTGAGCGGCACGGCCGCGCCCACAATCCCTGATCGTTCCGACGAAAGCGACCGCCCGGCGGTCCGCAGTACCGCCGACAGCGGCGCGGAAAACCCGGGTGTGCACCCACCGGGCTTCCCGCCGATCCACGCACACCGGGGGAGGAATGCGCGGACCGAGCGGCCCCGTCACTCCGAGGAGGGAGAAAAAGCGGGGACTGCCGACAAACACATATGGACTTTCGCCTCTAGCGTTACATCCAGGCACGCAGGATCCGCGGTCGCCGCGGAGACAGGGCCGCTCCGCGGGGGACGGTGCCACGGGGCGCAGTCGTGGACATCGACACTCGGAGAGTCACGGATTCGGGGAACTCGAGGCCCGGCAACGCCACCGTGCAGCGTCGCCGCTCGGTCACCGTCCGTGGGGGTGCAGCAGCAAGTGACGTCCACCTTGAGGTTCAGGGCTCTTGCCGAACACACAGAGGACCACCCTGCGACCGACCCGGAGAATCGGTCCTCCCCCGCCCTCGCGGCGGCCCTGCCGTGCTGAAGGTCCTCGCGTCCTCGTCGAATGCCACCGCTCATCGAACCGAGCGATGACACAATCAGGCATCGACCTCGGCGGTATCGAGGAAGGGCGGGTGGCGGTGGCACGCGGCGTGATCAAGTGGTTCAACGGTGCGAAAGGCTTCGGTTTCATCGCTCCCGACGGCGGCGGCGACCTGTTCGTCGAGCACACCGACATCGAATGCAGCAACGTCCCCGTCTTCCAGGACGACCAAGACGTGGAATTCGACGTGGGTGTGGGCCCGAAGCGGCGCCACGCCCGCCGGGTACGTCGGCTGTGAGTGACGACCCGAAGCGCCGCTCTGCTCGATTCCCCTGTCTCAGCGGGGATCAGCGGGGGTGGGGGCGTGGACGACCTGGAAGAAGAAGTCGTCGATGCGGCGGACCACCGCAGCGAGTTGCGCAAGATCGACCGGTTTGACGATGTAGGCATCGGCCGGCAGCCGGCGGCTGCGCAGGAGATCTTCCTCGGCGACCGAGGCGGTGAGCATCACCACGGGAATGGCCCGCAGATCCGGATCGAGCCGGATCCGGTCCAACACCTCGATTCCGCTGGACCGAGGCAGGTGCACATCGAGGAGGATCAGATCCGAGCGGGGCGCCTCGCTGTACGGGCCGTGCCGGTGCAGAAAACGCAGAGCCTGGTACCCATCCCGCACCACATGCACCCGGTTGGTGATCTTGTGCTCGCCCAGGGCTTCGGCGGTCAACAGTTCGTCGGCGGGGTCGTCCTCGACGAGCAGCACGACGACGGGCTGCGCAAAGTCGGTCATCGTGCGTTCTCCCGGAATTCTGAGTGCATAGTCTTCGAACCCGTTCGACGCTACGCCGGTGCCCCCTTGACTCCCCCGTGCCGGTGCCCGGCTCGGGGGCCGGCTGGACCGTGCCGTGAACCGGCACGAGGACGGATTCGACGCGATCGGACACGGCTGATCATCCGCGGGCGCAGCGGCACGGTCACGAGCCGGAGTCCGGGGGTGCCGACGAGCACGTGTCTGCATCACCGGATCCGCCCGCACCCTCGGGGTGAAGAAATGAGGATGCGGGCGGAAAAGGGTTCCCGGGTCGAGAGCTTTACGGGCGACGGTGGGGATCGACAGTCGGGGTGTTGTGGACGTGCGGCTCGTTTCGGCGTTTGAGTCCGGCGAGGCCGAGTAGACCGAGCAGACCCGCAAGACCCCACAAACCGGTCTTATCGCCGTCGGCGTCGTTGTCCTGGTTCTGCTGGGCGACTATCTGGGGGCCCGTCACTGCTTCAGGGCCGCACCCGGGGAGCCAACGGGCAAGCCGGTGAGCAAGCGCCTGCGTTTCTGGGCGTTACACGGGATAAGTGCCTGCGATGACCTCGGCTCGGTCGCACCGCGGCCGATGCCCGAGTTCCCGTAGCCTTGTACCTAGTGACCTGCGTCGATAGTTGGTGCCGGTGAACCTATCTTTTTGACGGAGGACCCTCGGTGGCCATCACCGATATCAACGAGTTCGCTCATCTCACCGATGCCGAAATCGACGCCCTCGGGCGGGAACTGGACGAGATCCGACGCGACGTCGAACAGTCCCGCGGCATCCGTGACGCCCGGTACATCCGGCGTGTGATCCGCCTGCATCGTGCCCTCGAGTCGGGTGCGCGGGCAATGCTGTTCGGTAGTCGTCGGCGTCCCGCCTGGGTCGCGGGCGCGGCACTGCTCGCGCTGGCCAAGGTCATCGAGAACATGGAGCTCGGGCACAATGTGATGCACGGGCAATGGGACTGGATGAACGATCCGGAGATCCATTCCGCGACGTGGGAGTGGGACCAGACCGGGCCGTCCGAGCACTGGAAGCGCGCGCACAACTACGCGCATCACACCTACACCAACATCGTCGGGATGGACAGCGATGTGGGATTCGGCATTTTGCGGATGACCCGGGACGAGAAGTGGCGCCCGATCAACGTGCTGCAGCCGTTCGCGAACGTAATCCTGGCCGCCACATTCGAGTGGGGCATCGCGTTGCACGACCTGGAAGCACAACAAAAACTCCACGGCGTCGGCCCGTGGACGCTGGACAGCGCACCGAACCGGCAGTTCGCCCGCAAGATCATCCGGCAGGTGGGCAAGGACTTCGTCCTGTTCCCGGCCCTGACCGGCCGGGCGTGGAAACACACGCTGGCGGCGAACGCGGCAGCGAACCTGATCCGTAACCTGTGGGCGTACGCGGTGATCTTCTGCGGGCACTTCCCCGACGGCGCCGAGAAGTTCACCGCCGACCAGTTCGAGACCGAGACGCGGGACCAGTGGTATCTGCGGCAGATGCTCGGCAGCGCCAACATCGACGCCGGCCCGGTCCTGGGATTTTTAACCGGCAACCTCAGCTACCAGATCGAGCACCACCTGTTCCCCGACCTGCCGTCGAACCGGTACCCCGAGATCGCCGTACGCGTGCGGGCACTATGCGCCGAATACGACCTGCCGTACACCAGCGGGCCGCTGGGCAAGCAGTACCTGCTTGCGCTGCGCACGATCCACAAGCTTGCCCTGCCGGACCGTTTCCTCGAGCGGACCTCGGACGATGCACCCGAGACGTCGTCGGAACACAAGTTCCGGCCCACCGGCTCGCGGACCACCGAGGCACCGCGGATCGATACCGAGACCGGGCGGCGCCGCGGGCTGCTGTCGGCGCTGCGTGCGCACACCGAGGTCCGCGTCGAAGCACGCAGGTTCACGCGCCGGAAGTGACCGGCGTCGTCCGTATCGATCGCAACTTCACATCTCCCAGCACCGAACACGATGGACCGCCCCCGCGCGGACTGCCCCGCAGCATAGACGTGCCGAACCCCTCTGCGGTGAAGCGACTTTCAGGCATAGGCAGTCCCCACCAGCAGGGTGAAGGCGAAGCCGCCGCCGTGCCAGGCCTTCCTGACCCACCCTTGACCAGGAACAATCGCACCTTTCGGGCACGGACTCAGCGTGCTGCGGCCGTAGATTCCGAGACAACCGGTTCCGCAACCTGCCCTCTCCGAACCCCTGACGGCCGCAGGACCGCGCCTGGTGCGTGGCGACGAATATCGAGCGATGGCCAACCATGCGAGCGGGTCCAAGCAGTGTGTCGAGGCGATCCTCGCCTCTGCCGAGCTGGAAGCCTTCGAGGTCTTCGCCGACAATGAACGTGCTGTGGAACAGCGACACCATCCACCCGCGCCCGGAATGTTTCTATCCCGGGCGGGTACTAGGGTTCGCGGAGCAACATCACCTAGCCCCGCGAAAAAACTGCCGTTATCACTGAAGATCAGATCGCCCGATTCCGCCGCGGATGTTTCATGTACGTTCGTTTTCGGAACAAGATCAAGTCTGCGGACCGATCCTCAAACAGCACACCCCGACACGGTCCGGCACTCGATCGCGTCCTGCGGAAGACGGCCGTCCGACCGTCCTGCTTAACCGTCCTGCATGTCGGTCTCGAATAGCTGACTCAAACAGCACTTTCGTCGCCTCATGGACGGAATCCTGATCGGCTGTTCCCGATGCAGCACCGCGGGCCAAGATCTGCAACCGCACCACGGAGCCCTCAAAGGCCGGAGTCCGCGACGACCGGCTCTATACGGACAAGGGCGCTCTATACGGACAAGGGCTACGCGGGAGACAAGCGACATCGGCCCGGTCTGTGCGAAGCGCTCGCCGTCTGCCGCAGTCGTCAGCGCGGCAAACGCCGCCACATCGCCCGCGGCAGCAGGCGCATCCCGAAGAACACCGGGCGCAGCACCGCCGGCACCCACACCTCCCCGCGCCCGCGGTGCAGCGCCTGCACCGTCGCGCCGGCGACCTGCGGTGGGGTGCTCGACAACGGTGCAGGGCTCATGCCCTCCGTCATCCGGCCGATCACGAAACCGGGGCGCACCAGCAGCAACGACACCCCGCTGCCGTGCAAGGCATCCGCCAGGCCGGACGCGAAACCGTCGAGGCCGGCCTTCGCCGACCCGTACACATAGTTGGCGCGGCGCACCCGCCACCCGGCCACGGAGGAGAACACCACCAGCCGCCCCGAGCCCTGCGCGCGCAGCCGCTGGGCCAGGTCGGTGAGCAGCGCGACCTGCGCGAGATAGTCGGTGTGCACGATCGACACCGCGTGCGCCGCATCGGTTTCCGCACGGGCCTGGTCGCCGAGGATGCCGAAGGCCAGCACCGCCACATCGATCGGCCCGAAAGCGGCGATGCGGTCGAGCACCGCGGTGTGGGTGTCGAGGGCGTCGGCGTCGAACTCGACCGTCTGCACCGCCGTCGCTCCTGCCGCCCGCACGGCGGCGCACTCGTCGGTCAGGTCGTCGGCGCGACGCGCGGCCAGGATCACGGTGCGGCCCGGCGCGAGGCGGGTGGCGACCTCGACGCCGATCTCGCTGCGTCCCCCGAAGATGACGACGGTTCTCTGCGCGCTGTGGTTCATGCGGCCCAGTGTCCCGGGTCGATTTCCGGGAGGCAGTGTCGGGTCTCAGCCCGGCAGCACCGTCAGCCCGTGCGGACGCAGATTCATCGACTCGCAGCCGTCCTCGGTGACGACGACGATGTCCTCGATCCGCGCCCCCCATTCGCCGCGGAAGTAGATGCCCGGTTCGATGCTGAATGCCATGCCGGGCTGCAGGGTGTCGTCGTTGCCGGAGACGATGTACGGCTCCTCGTGCACCGACAGGCCGATGCCGTGCCCGGTGCGGTGCACGAACGCCTCCCCGTAACCGGCGGCGGCGAGCAGGTTACGGGCGGCGGCGTCGACGTCCTCGGCGCGCACCCCGGGACGCACCGCGTCGACCGCGGTCTGTTGTGCCTTCTCGAGCACCGCGATCTTCGTCGCGATCTCCGGGTTCGGTTCGCCGATGCTGTAGGTGCGGGTCGAATCCGAGTAGTAGCCCGGCTCGACGGGACCACCGATGTCGATGACGACGATGTCGCCGGATTCGATGACCCGCTCGGACACCTCGTGGTGCGGGTCGGCGCCGTGCGGGCCGGAACCGACGATGACGAACGCCGCCGCGGTGTGCCCCTCTTCGAGGATCGCGGCGGTGATGTCCGCAGCCACCTCGGCTTCGGTGCGCCCGGCGCGCAGCCATTCACCCATGCGGGCATGCACCCGGTCGATGGCGGCACCGGCGCGGCGCAAGGCCTCGACCTCGTCGGCGTCCTTGACCATCCGCAGCTGCCGGATCACCGACGTCGCCAGCGCCGGGGCGCTGCCGAACCGGGCGGTCAGCGGCACCAGGTGCAGCGCCGGCATCGCCTCGGCCACCGCGAAGGCCCCTGCGGTCGCCACGAGTTCACGCACGAGCGCGTAGGGGTCCTGCCCGTCCACCCAATCCCGCACCGGCAGACCGAGTTCACCGATGGCGGAGTCGTTCAGCGACGCCAGTTCCAGCCGCGGCACCACCACGGTGGCGCCGGAACCGTCGGTGGGGATCACCAGGCAGGTCAGGCGCTCGAACGACTCGGCGCGGGAGCCGGTGAGATACCGCAGGTCCGGTCCGGGGGTGATGAGCAGCGCGTCGACGCCGGCGGCGGCACCGAGTTCGGCGGCGCGGGCCAGGCGGGCCGCGTAACGGTCGGCGGGGAATCGGGGGGCGGCAGTGGTCATGTCTTCGAGCCTAGTGGCCGCGGCCGGATGGCAGGATGTGGTCCGTGACCGCACCGGAGAACCCCACGCCCGCACCGGACCCCACGCTGATGTTGCTCGACGGCGCGAGCCTGTGGTTCCGCGCCTTCCACGCCATCCCGGAGAAGGTCACCGCCCCCGACGGCAGCCCGGTCAACGCGGTGCGCGGCTTCGTGGACATGGTGGCCTCGCTGATCCGCACCCACCGCCCCACCCGGCTGGTGGTGTGCCTCGATCTGGACTGGCGGCCGGCCTTCCGTGTCGCGGCGATCCCCAGTTACAAGGCGCACCGGGTCGCCACCGGGTCGGACGGCACCGTCGAGGAGGTCCCACCCGCGCTGCTGCCGCAGGTGCCGGTGATCCTCGACGTGCTCGCCGCCGCCGGCATCGCCACCGGCGGGGCGGCCGGTTTCGAGGCCGACGACGTGCTCGGCACCCTCGCCGCCCGCGAGACCATCGACCGGGTGATCGTGGTCAGCGGCGACCGCGACCTGCTGCAGGTCGTCGCCGACAGTCCGGTGCCGGTGCGGGTGCTCTACGCCGGGCGCGGATTGGCCAAGGCCGAGTTGTTCGATCCGGCGTTGGTCGCCGAACGCTACGGAGTGCCCGGCGAGCGGGCCGGCGCCGCCTACGCCGAACTCGCGGTGCTGCGCGGCGACCCGTCGGACGGACTCCCCGGCGTCAAGGGGGTCGGGGAAAAGACCGCCGCGTCGTTGCTGCAGCAGTACGGCTCCCTCGACGCGGTGCGCGCGGCCGCGGTCGACAAGTCGTCGTCGATGGCGAAGGGCATGCGGGTCAAACTCGCCGCTGCGGCGGACTATCTGGATGCGGCGCTGCCGGTGGTGCGGGTCGCCACCGACGCCGACGTGGACCTGTCCCGCTCGGACGTGTTGCCGGCGGCACCGGCCGCTCCGGAGCAGCTCACCGCGCTGGCGCAGCGGTGGGGTCTGGAACGGCCGGTGTCCGCGCTGGTCGCGGCCCTGGCCGACCGATGACCGCTTCCGGTCAGTTGGGGCGGCCGACCTCGTAGGTGCCGTTGTCGTCGGTGACGGTGACGGTCACCTCCCGGAACTGGCCGTCCACGGTGACCGCGCAGGTGAAGCTGTGGCCGGCCTCGACCTTCTGATCGCTCGGGCACTGCACGTCGCCGACCTGCCCGGCCCCGTAGGACTCGGTGAGCACCTTCGCGATGCCCGCCTGGGTGGACTCGGTGTCGAGGACCTTCCCACCGAACATCGTCGTGGCGAGGATCCCGACGATGGCGAGCACCACGACGAGCCCGGCGCCGCCGAGGATCCACGGCAGCTTCGACTTGCCGTTCTGCTGAGGCGCGCCGCCGGGCTGCTGCCAGGTGTTCGCGGGCGCTCCCCAGGGCTGCGCCCCGGCGGGCTGCTGCCCACCCCACCCGGGGACGGGCTGCGTCGGTTGCTGACCGGGCGCGCCCCACGGCTGCTGTGCGCCCGGTTGCTGACCCCAGCCCGGCGCCTGTCCTGGTGCCTGCTGACCGGGTGCCGGCTGCCCCCAGCCGGGGGCGGGCGGCTGTGGGGCCGGACCCCAGCCCTGTTGCGGCGCACCGGTCGGCGCACCCCACGGATTCTGATGCCCGGCACCGGGCTGCGCGGGAGTCTGCTGCCCGGCGGGCGGCGCCCACCCGGGCTGCGGAGCGTTCCCGCCCGCACCGGTGTCGGGTTGCCACGGCGACTGCCCGGCGGTCGACTGTCCCCAGCCGGTGCCGCTGCCCTGCCCCCACTGCTGCTGGCCGGCGGGCGGCGCCCACGGTGATCCGGGCTGCTCACCGCCCCCGGAGGTCGGGTTGGGTGCCCATGGATCCGTCGATTCCCGCGGCTTCTGCCCCGGCGAGTCCTGCGGTTCGTTCGGCCCGGTCATCGTCGTCTCCACTCACCCTTCCCGTTGTGTGCCCATACGGTAGCGTCCACCCGCCGCGGGCATCCACGCCTACCGGGCGTCCCGGACACCCCGCAGGGGCCGGGTCATTCGGCGGTGGGATCGACGGCGACGACCCCGCGACGCACCGCCCCGACCGCCTTGCCGGCGGTGCGGGCGAGTTCCGGATCGTCCGCGCAGGTGCGGATCTGGTCGAGCAGATCGATCAGCTGCCGGCACCACCGCACGAAATCTCCGGGTGAAAGTTCCTTGCCGGCGGCCTCCGCGGCGACGAGCGCCTCGGTCAGCGACGCGGTCGACGCCCAGGTGTAGGCGGCGGTGACGAAACCCAGATCCGGTTCGCGGGTCGGGGGCAGCCGGTGCCGGATCTCGTCGGCCCGCAAGCCGTCGCAGATCCGGGTGGTCTCGGCCAGCGCGTGCCGGATCGGGCCGGTCGGCCCGACGACGGTGACCGGTTCGTCGGTGCGCGACTCGTAGATCACCGCCGAGGCGACCGCCGCGAGTTCGGCGGCGGACAGTCCCGCCCAGGCACGGCGACGCACGCATTCGGCGACCAGCAGATCCGATTCGGTGTAGATGCGGGCGAGCCGCTCCCCCGCCTCGGTGGTCGCCGGATCGTCACCCTCGGTGAGATAGCCGCGTTCGGTGAGCAGCGCGACGATCCGCTCGAAGGTGCGCGCCAGCGAATCCGTCGCCGCGGCGGCCTTGCGGCGCTGCTGCTGGGTTTCGCGCAGCAACCGGTGGTAGCGCTCCCCGGCACGCGCCAGCGAGTCCAGATCGGGGTGCTTGCGGGCCGGATGGTGCTTGAGTTCGCGGCGCAACGCGTCGATCTCGCGGGTGTCGCCCTTGGACGTGCTGCGCTTGGGACGGCGCGGCGGCACGAGGCCCTTCGACCGCAACGCCGACGCGATGTCGCGGCGCCCACGGCCGGTGCGGTGATCGACGTGCCGCGGCAGCCGCAGCGTGCCCAGCACCGTCGCCGGGGTCGGGAAGTCCCCGGCGGAGAGGCGACCGGACCACGCGTCGGCGGTGACGACCTGCGGCCGCGGATCGCCGGCGTCGGTGTCCGGCAGCACCACCACGGCCAGGCCGGTGTGTTTACCGGCGGGCACGGCGATGATGTCACCGCGCCGCAGGGTCACCAGCGACGCCACCGCCGCGGCCCGACGATCCTGCTTGCCGCGCCGCTCGTGGGCGCGTTCGGCGTCGGTCAGCTCGGCGCGCAACCGCAGATAGTCGAGGATCTCGCTGCCCTCACCGCCGAGTTGGTCGCGCAGCTGTGCGAGGGTGGCCTCGTTGCGGTCGATGCCGCGTTTGAGACCGACCACCGACTTGTCGGCCTGGAACTGGGCGAAGGACATCTCGAGCAACGCCCGCGACCGCTCCACCCCGACGGCGTCGATGAGGTTGACCGCCATGTTGTAGGACGGGCGGAACGAGCTGCGCAGCGGGAAGGTGCGGGTGGAGGCGAGCCCGGCGACCGCCGCCGGTTCGATGCCCGGCTGCCACAGCACCACCGCGTGGCCCTCGACGTCGATGCCGCGCCGCCCGGCCCGGCCGGTCAGCTGCGTGTACTCGCCGGGGGTCAGCTCGGCGTGGGTGTCGCCGTTAAACTTGACGAGCTTTTCGAGCACCACGGTGCGGGCCGGCATGTTGATGCCCAGCGCGAGGGTCTCGGTGGCGAACACCGCCCGCACCAGCCCCCGCACGAAGAGCTCTTCGACGGTGTGCCGGAAAGCCGGCAACATCCCGGCGTGGTGGGCGGCGATGCCGCGTTCGAGGGCGGTGCGCCACGACGCGTAGCCGAGGACCTCGAGGTCGCCGCGCGGCAGATCCCGGGTGTGCTCGTCGACGATCCGGCGGATCTCGGCGGCTTCGGTCTCGTCGGTCAGGTGCAGACCCGAGCGCAGGCACTGCTGCACCGCGGCGTCGCAACCGGCGCGGCTGAACACGAAGGTAATCGCCGGCAACAGACCGTCGCGGTCGAGACGGACGATGACCTCCGGGCGCGGCGGCGGCCGGAAGCGGGGGCCGCGTTCACCCCAGCGGTCCATCCCGGACAGACTCTGCCGTTGCCGCACCGCCGACGCCAGCTCCGGGTTGACGACGATGTCGCGGCGTCGCCGGGTCGGGGCGGTGTCGGTGTCGGCGCGGCGGTCGAACAGGTCGTAGATACGGGAGCCGAGCATCATGTGCTGGTGCAGCGGGATGGGCCGCACCTCGTCGACGACGACGGTGGTGTCGCCGCGCACCGTGGTCATCCAGTCGCCGAACTCCTCGGCGTTCGACACGGTCGCCGACAGCGACGCCAGCCGCACGTCCTCCGGCAGGTGCAGGATCACCTCTTCCCACACCGCGCCGCGGAACCGGTCGGCGAGGAAGTGCACTTCGTCCATCACCACGTGGGTGAGCCCGATCAGGGCGGTGGACGACGCGTAGATCATGTTGCGCAGCACCTCGGTGGTCATCACCACCACCGGCGCATCGGAGTTGATGGACTGGTCGCCGGTGAGCAGACCCACCGAGTCCCGGCCGTGCCGGGCACACAGATCGGCGTACTTCTGGTTGCTCAGCGCCTTGATCGGGGTGGTGTAGAAGCACTTGGAACCGCCCTGCAGCGCCAGATACACCGCGAACTCGCCGACGACGGTCTTGCCGGCGCCGGTGGGGGCGCACACCAGCACCGAATGCCCACCCTCGAGGGCGCGGCACGCCTCGATCTGGAACGGATCGAGCGGGAACCCGAGGCCGGTGGCGAACTCCGCGAGCTGCGGGGTGGGGACGAGCGGCGCGGTGCCGGTCTCGTCGTTACCGGCAGGGCCGGGAGTGGGGTCGCCGGTCACAGGGTGTCGGAGTAGTCGGTGCGGGCCGGATCGGTCCGTACGGTGTCGGTGGGCGCCGTCGGCGCTGCCGGCTCCACCGGGCTCGGGGCCGGGATCGTCGAACCCTCGTCGTCGTCGAGATCGGCCCAGCCCTCGGCGCGGGCCTTGCGGGCGCGGCGCCGGTCGGTCAGCCGGGCGATCTGGATGGCGAACTCCACGAGCAGCGTGAGCGCCAACGCCAGGGCGAGCATGGAGAACGGATCCTGGCCGGGGGTGGCGATGGCGGCGAAGACGAACACCGCCATGATCAGCCCGCGCCGCCACGCCTTGAGCTTGGCGTAGGGCAGCACCCCGACGCCGTTGAGCGCGACGATCACCAGCGGGATCTCGAAGGACACCCCGAAGATCACCAGCAGGTTGATGAGGAACCCGAAGTATTCGGCGCCCGAAAGGGCGGTGACCTGCACGTCGTTGCCGACGGACAGCAGGAACGACAACGCGTGGGAGATCACCAGATAGGCCAGTACCGCGCCGGTGACGAACAGCGCCGCCCCGCAGGTGACGAAGCCGATCGCGTAGCGGCGTTCCTTGCGGTACAGGCCGGGGGTGACGAACGCCCACAGTTGGTACAGCCAGATCGGGCACGCCATGACGATGCCGGCGGTCGCGGCGACCTTCAGGCGCAGCATGAACTGCTCGAACGGTCCGGTGGCGAGCAGTCGGCACGAGCCGTCGTTGCTCAGGTCGGCGCGGGCCGAGGCGGGTAGGTCGCAGTAGGGGCCGCGCAGGATCTCCCCGAGGCTGTCGAGGCCGAACAGGCTGCGGCTGTACCAGACGAATCCGAGGATGGTGGTGAGCACGATCGCAGCGAGAGCGATCAGCAGACGCGTGCGCAATTCGTAGAGGTGCTCGACCAGCGACATGGTGCCGTCGGGATTGGTCTTGCGCCGGCTTCGGCGCGGATCGAACGGGATGCGCACGGTGCGGTTCTCAGCTCCTGTCGAGACCACCGGCGTGCGGGCGTGCCGGGGTCAGCGGAACGCCGGGACACCCGTGGTGGGCGCCCCGGCAGGATGAACGTCGGTCAGGCAGACCGCGGTTCGGTGTGCGTGTTCGGCGCGGCGGGATCGGCTGTCGGCTGCGCGGCCGGCAACGGATTCGGCGCCGGCTGCGGCGTGGACGCCCGGGCGTCGTCGTTCTGCATCTCCTTGACCTCGCTCTTGAAGATCCGGAGCGAACGACCGAGACCGCGCGCGGCGTCGGGCAGCTTCTTCGAACCGAAGAGAATCACGACCACCAGCGCCACGATGGCCCAGTGCCAGGGGCTCATTGCACCCATTTACAACAACCTCCACTGATCGGCTCCGATCGATGCTACCGGACCTCGAGCACAGCCCGAGGCTTCGCGCCGGTGTATCCACCCACAATTCGCGGAGGGTTCACACAGATGTTTCACAACGCGACCGTCACGGTGTCGGACCCGCGCCGCGGGTCGCGTTCTCCCCGTCGAGCTCGGCGTAGGCGGCCAGCGCCGCCTCGGCCCGCGCCCGCACCGCGGCCCGCAACTCGGGCGGGTCGAGCACCTGCACCCCGGCGCCGAGACCGACGAGCAGCCGCGCCATCCACCCCGGCGACGCGTACCGCATCGACGCCTCGCACCTGCCGTCGGAAAGCACCTGCACGTCGGTGAGCGGGTAGTAGTCGAGCAGCCAGGTGTACGACGGGGCGATGCGCAACCGCGCGGCGGGCAGCGACGGGTCGCCCTCGAACAGTTCGAGGTGCTCGTCGTCGGTGATCGCCCGGTGCGGCGGTCGCGTCGGCTCGTCGAGCACGGTGGCGGCGTCGATGCGGTCGAAGCGGAACAGCCGCACTCCTTCGGCGCTGCGGCACCACGCCTGCAGGTAGGCGTGTTCGTCGATGATGACGATGCGGATCGGGTCGACGTCGCGTTCGGAGACGGTGTCGCGGGAAGCCGAATAGTAGGTCAGGTGCACGGCGCGCCCGTCGCGCACCGCGGCCCGCACCTGTCCGGCGGCGTCGGAGTCCCCGGCTGCCTCCGGATCAGGCTCGGCAGTCGCCGCGGTGGCGGTGTCGGCGGTGGCGGTGTCGGCGGGCAGCGCGGCGGTCCCGGCGGCCGCCTCGATCTTCGCGATCGCCGACTGCGCCGCGGACGGGTCGACGACGCCGGGCATCTCCTGCAGCGACCGCAGCGCCACGAGCAGCGCGGTGGCCTCGGTGGAGGTCAACCGCAGGGGTCGTTCGATGCCGGCGGTGAAGGTCACCACGATGCTGTCCTCGGAGAACGACAGGTCGATCAGATCACCGGGTCCGTAGCCGGGCAGGCCGCACACCCACAGCTGGTTCAGATCGTCCATCACCTGATTGGGCGTGACCCCGAGATCGCGGGCGGCCTCGGCCGCGCTGATCCCCGGGTGCGCCAGGAAGTAGGGCACGAGATTGAGCAGTCGTCCCAGTCGCGCCGACAGTCGTGTGCTCATCGCTCCTCCTCCCCCGCATCCGTGACCGCCTGTTCGAGGATGCGGTGCACCTCGGCCCGTAACTCCGGTGGGTCGAGCACCAACGCGTCCGCGCCCTGCCCGGCGACGATCCGGGCGATCCATTCCCACGAGCGCACCGGCACCTCGAGTTCCACCCCGTCGCGGTCTCCGATCCGCCGTGCCGCGCCGGTCCGTCCGAGCCGGCGTAGCTCCCACGCGCGTCCATCGGCCACCCACAGGCGTGCCGATCCGCTGACCTCCGCCGGGGAGGTCGCGGCGAGCACCCGCCCCCGCAGATCCACGCCCCCCGGGATCTGCACCGCCCCCTCTGGGCCGATCGCGGTGATCTCGTCGCCGATGCGCGAGAGCCGGAAGGTGCGCACGGCGTCGCGATCGCGGTCGTGGCCGACGAGATACCAGCGGCCGTGCACGGTGACCACACCCCACGGTTCGACGGTTCGCGTCGACCACGGCTCGGTGGGGGAACTGCGGTGGGTGAACCGCACCGCGCGGCGCGCGTCGATCGCGGCGAGCAACGCCGTCAACGCGGGTTCGGAACCGCGGGCGCGCGGCGGCAGCGGCGCGACGACCTCCCCGCCGTCGGAGTCGACACGGATCCCGGCGGCGCGCAGCTTGAGCACCGCGCCCTGCGCGGCGGCGGTCAGCTCCGGCGATTCCCACAGCGCGGCGGCGACGGCCACGGCGGCGGTCTCCTCGCGGGTGAGGTCGATCTCGGGCAGTTCGTAGGCGTCGCGGTTGATGCGGTAGCCCTCCACCGTCGACGACCGCGACGGCCGGCCCGTCTCGAGGGGCACCCCGAGATCGCGCAGTTCGTTCTTGTCCCGCTCGAACATGCGGCTGAACGCCTCGTCGCTCGCGCATTCGGAGTAGCCGGCCACCGAGGCACGGATCTTCTCCGCGGTCACGAACTGTCGGGTGGACAGCAGCGCGATGACCAGGTTCACCAGCCGTTCGACTTTCGAGATCGCCACGCGCCAACCCTAGTGCCCGCGCGCCGCCGGCACCGCATCACCGTCCATCGGAGCGGACCGGACGGTCCGCTCCGATGGACGGCGGTACTCACATGGAGGCGATGAGCCGTTCGACGCGTTCGTCCACGGACCGGAACGGGTCCTTGCACAACACGGTGCGCTGCGCCTGGTCGTTGAGCTTCAGATGCACCCAGTCGACGGTGAAATCGCGGCCCGCGGCCTGCGCGGCGGCGATGAAATCACCGCGCAGCTTCGCGCGGGTGGTCTGCGGCGGGGTGTTCACCGCGGCGTCGACGGACTCGTCGTCGGTGGCCCGCGCCGCCAGTCCCTTGCGTTGCAGCAGGTCGAACACACCGCGTCCGCGTTTGATGTCGTGATAGGCCAGGTCGAGCTGGGCGATCTTCGGGTCGGACAGCTCCATGTTGTAGCGGTCCTGGTAGCGCTGGAACAGCTTGCGCTTGATCACCCAGTCGATCTCGGTGTCGACCTTCGCGAAGTCCTGCGATTCGACGGCATCGAGGACGCGGCCCCACAGGTCCACCACCTGCGCGACGTGCGGGTCGGGTTCGCGCTGGTGCAGATAGTCCACCGCCCGCGCGTGGTATTCGCGCTGGATGTCCAGGGCGCTGGCCTGCCGGCCGCCGGCCAGGCGCACCGGGCGCCGGCCCGTCAGGTCGTGGGAGACCTCGCGGATGGCGCGGATCGGGTTGTCGAGCGCGAAGTCCCGGAACGGCACCCCGGCCTCGATCATCTCGAGCACCAGCGCCGCCGACCCCACCTTGAGCATGGTGGTGGTCTCGGACATGTTCGAGTCCCCGACGATCACGTGCAGGCGCCGGTACTTCTCGGCGTCGGCGTGCGGCTCGTCGCGGGTGTTGATGATCGGCCGCGACCGGGTGGTCGCCGACGAGACGCCCTCCCAGATGTGCTCGGCGCGTTGCGACAGGCAGAAGGTGGCGGCTTTGGGGGTCTGCAGCACCTTCCCGGCGCCGCAGATCAGCTGGCGGGTCACCAGGAAGGGCAGCAGCACATCGGAGATGCGGGAGAACTCGCCGACGCGGGCGACGAGATAGTTCTCGTGGCAGCCGTAGGAGTTGCCCGCCGAGTCGGTGTTGTTCTTGAACAGGAAGATGTCGCCGCCGATGCCTTCCTCGGCGAGACGCTGCTCGGCGTCGATGAGCAGTTCCTCGAGGACCCGCTCACCGGCATGGTCGTGCTCGACGAGCTGGAGCAGGTCGTCGCACTCGGCGGTGGCGTACTCGGGGTGCGAACCGACATCGAGATACAGTCGCGCCCCGTTCCGCAGGAAGACGTTCGAACTGCGCCCCCAGGACACCACCCGGCGGAACAGATAGCGGGCCACCTCGTCGGGGCTCAACCGACGATGCCCGTGGAAGGTACACGTGACGCCGAACTCCGTCTCGATACCCATGATTCGTCGCTGCACACTTCGACAGTACCGCGCGAACCCGACCCCCATGGGTCGCAACGACATCTACGGTCGAGGTGTGATCGTTCCCGAGCGTTACCGCACCGCCGACCGGGCCCTGTTCGAGCGCTCCGGGGCGCTGCGCGCGTCCCCTGCCGACCCGCTGCTGCGCGACCTCGGACGCGCCGCCAACCACAGTGTGCTGTGGGTGGCGTGCGCCGCGGTGTGCGCCACCGCCGGCGGTCACGCCCGCCGCGGGGCGGTGCGGGGTCTGTTGTCGGTGGCCGGGGCCAGCGCCTTGACCAACGGGCTGCTCAAACCGCTGTTGCCGCGCCGCCGGCCCCCGGCGCGCACCGACCCGAAGTTTCGGCGCCGCACGGTGCCGATCCCCCGCTCGTCGTCGTTCCCGTCCGGGCACGCCGCGTCGGCGGCGGCGTTCGCGACCGGGGTGGTGCTCGAATCCCCTGCGGCTGGGGCGGTTCTGGCGCCGCTGGCCGCGGCGGTGGCCTATTCGCGGGTGCACACCGGCGTGCACTGGCCCGGCGACGTCGTCGTCGGCGCCGCGGTCGGGGCGACGGTGGCGTGGTCGACGCGCCGCTGGTGGGCGGTGCGCAGCCGCGAACCGGCGACCGTGCAGGTCGCGGCGGCCGCGCCCGCCCTGCCCGGCGGCGACGGAATGCTGCTGGTGGTCAACCGCGATGCCGGGACCGCCGAGGAGATCGCCGCGCGGGTCACCGCCGCGCTGCCGAGCGTGCGTCGCGTCGATCTGGATCCCGACGGTGATCCGGCGGAGCAGTCGGAACGTCTGCTGACCGAATATCGGCCGCAGGCGGTGGGGGTGTGCGGCGGGGACGGCACCGTCGCGGCGGTGCTCGACGTCGCCGTCGACGCGCGGCTGCCGGTCGCGGTGTTCCCCGGCGGCACCCTCAACCATTTCGCGCTCGATCTCGGCGTGGTGGATCTGGAGGAGACGGTGCGGGCGGTCACCGCCGGGCAGGCGGTGGCCGTCGGGCTCGGGCAGGTGACGGTGACCGGGCCGGACGGGCGCACGGTGCGGCGGTTCGTCAACACCGCCAGCCTCGGTGGCTATCCGGATGCGGTGCGGTTGCGGCAGCACTGGGAACCGCGGATCGGCAAGTGGCCGGCGGCGGGGTTGGCGATGCTCGCGGTGCTGCGCACGGCGAGCCCGATGCCGGTCCGCATCGACGGGGCGGGGCGGGCGGTGTGGTTGCTGTTCGTCGGCAACGGCCGCTACACCCCGGCAGATCAGGTGCCGATGTCCCGGGCGCATCTGGATCCGGGCACCCTCGACGTGCGGTATCTACCCGCGGAGAATCGGTTCTCGCGGCTGCGTCTGCTCCTCGCTGCGGCGACCGGCACCCTCGGCGCGTCACCGATGTATCGGCAGCGGCACATCCCGGGCCTGGCGGTGGAGGTCATCGGGGATCCGGTGGCGTTGGCCACCGACGGGGAGGTCCTCGCCGACGGCACCGGTTTCGACTTCGAGGTGGTGCCGTCGGCGTTGACGGTCTATCGGCTCGCGGTGGATCAGCCCGCGTCGGGACCGGACTCGGTCTCCGAGCCGGTCGCGGTGTCGGACCCCGATTCGGGGGCCGGATCGGCGGGCGTCTCCGACGGGGCCGCCTGAGCGGACCCGGTGCTGGTCAGCAGCGCGTCGAGCGCCGCCCCCGAGATACGCCGGAAGGCGCGGCGCGGCCGCTGCTTCTCGAGCACCGCGACCTCGAGTTCCCCGCGGCCGAGCACCCGCGGCGCCGCGTCGGCGGTGGCGGGCTGCTGCAGCGCGGTCACCGCCACGGCGACCGCCTCGTCGAGCGGCAGACCCGGCTTGTACGACGAGCGCAGCGCGGTGATGATCGGTTCGGTGTTGCCGCCCATCACCACGAACTGCGGTTCGTCGACGATCGAGCCGTCGTAGGTGATGCGGTACAGCTGCGGGCCGTCGTCGGTGTCGGCGCGCCCGACCTCGGCGACGCAGATCTCCACCTCGTACGGCTTGGGCTGCTCGGTGAAGATGGTGCCGAGGGTCTGCGCGTAGGCGTTCGCCAGTGCCCGCCCGGTCACGTCCCGCCGGTCGTAGGAGTAGCCGCGCATGTCGGCGTGCATGATCCCGGCGCGCCGCAGATTCTCGAACTCGTTGTACTTGCCGACGGCCGCGAAACCGACCCGGTCGTACAGTTCGCTGATCTTGTGCAGCGCCTTCGACGGATTCTCCGCCACCAGCAGCACACCGCCGGCGTAGGTCAACGCGATCACCGACCGGCCGCGGGCGATGCCCTTACGGGCCAGCTCCGAGCGATCGCGCATGATCTGCTCGGCGGACGCATAGTACGGAAGTGTCACCGGGCATCTCCTGCGGTGCGGTCGGCCACGATGGTGCGGGCCAGCTCGGACAGGGTTTCCTCCGCGACGGCCACGGCCCCGGCCGCGGTGATCACCACCGCCGTCGGGTAGATCCCGCGGGTGGTGTCGGGACCACCGGTGGCGGTGTCATCGTCGGCCGCGTCGTACAGCGCCTCGACGGCGCTGCGCAGCGCGCTCTGCTCGTCGGCATCGGCGCGGTAGAGCTTCTTGAGCGACGAGCGGGCGAACAACGATCCGGAGCCGACCGCGTGGTAGCCGGCGCGTTCCTCGTAGCGGCCCCCGACCACGTCGTAGGACACGATCCGCCCGGCGCGGTGCGCATCGGACGCGTCGAGGTCGAAACCGACCAGCAACGGCACCACGGCCAAGCCCTGCATGGCCGCACCGAGATTGCCGCGCACCATCGACGAGAGCCGATTGGCCTTGCCGTCGAAGGTCAGCGGCACACCTTCGATCTTCTCGTAGTGCTCGAGTTCGACCGCGAACAGTCGCACGAGCTCGATCGCCAGACCCGCGGTGCCGGCGATGCCGGCCGCCGAATAGTTGTCGGTGATGAACACCTTGTCGACATCGCGGGAGGCGATCAGGTTACCCATGGTCGCGCGCCGGTCGCCGGCGATGAGCACACCCCCGTCGAAGGTCAGCGCCACGATGGTGGTGCCGTGCGGGGCGAGGTCCACGTGGTCACCTCGTTCGAATCGGAACCGGTTCTCCGGCAGCATCTCCGGGGCGTGCATCCGCAGGTGGTCGGAGAACGACGACAAGGGCGACGCGAGGTGCAGCTTCGGCTGCACCTCGCGGTAGGGAAGAGAGGATCGTTCGGCTGTCACTGGCCACCTTTCTGCACATATGCCCGCACGAAGTCCTCTGCGTTCTCCTCGAGCACGTCGTCGATCTCGTCGAGAAGATCGTCGGTGTCCGAGGCGAGCTTCTCGCGACGCTCCTGACCGGCACCGCCGTCACCGACGACCTCGTCGTCGTCTCCGCCGCCACCGCGTGTGGTCTGCTCCTGTGCCATAGCCGCCGACCTCCTCCTGTACTCGGCGCGGAACCGTCACCGGTCGACGATCGGTGTGGTCACCGCTGCTTCGAACTCCTACCCTACCCAGCGAACCGGTCCACCGGTGGCGACACGCGTACTCGCGGCCTGTGATCCGGCCACCGCCCTCCGCCGGGAGGGGTGGTCAGTGAGTGAGCTGATCGACCAGTTCCGCCGCCGACTGCGCAGTCTCGAGCAGCTCCCCGACATGCGCGCGGCTGCCACGCAGCGGCTCGAGCGTCGGGATGCGCACCAGCGATTCGCGACCGAGATCGAAGATCACCGAATCCCAGCTCGCCGCCGCGATATCGGCACCGAAACGGCGCAGGCACTCACCGCGGAAGTAGGCGCGGGTGTCCGAAGGCGGGGTGTGCACCGCATCGAGGACCTGCTGCTCGGACACCAGCCGCTGCATCGACCCGCGGGCCACGAGGCGGTTGTACAGGCCCTTGTCCAGGCGCACATCCGAGTACTGCAGGTCGACCATGTGCAGGCGCGGCGCCGACCAGGACAGTCCCTCGCGGTTGCGGAAGCCCTCGAGCAGCCGCAGCTTCGCGGGCCAGTCCAGCAGGTCGGCGCATTCCATCGGGTCGCGTTCGAGCAGATCGAGCACCATCGCCCACTTGTCGAGGATGTCGAGGATCCGCTTGTCCTCGGTGCCGTCGTGGAACTTCGCGACCCGCTCGTGGTAGATCCGCTGCAGCGCCAGACCTGTCAGCTCCCGGCCGTCGGCGAGCGCGACGGTCTTGCGCAGCGACGGGTCGTGGCTGATGTGGTGCACCGCGGTGACCGGGCGGGCGAGCTGCAGATCCGACAGGTCGATGCCGGCCTCGATCAGGTCGAGCACCAGCGCGGTGGTGCCGACCTTGAGGTAGGTGGACATCTCCGCCAGATTCGCATCGCCGATGATCACGTGCAGGCGCCGGTACTTGTCGGCGTCGGCGTGCGGCTCGTCGCGGGTGTTGATGATGCCGCGCTTGAGGGTGGTCTCGAGACCGACCTCGACCTCGATGTAGTCGGCGCGCTGCGAGAGCTGGAAACCGGGCTCGTCACCGGACTGGCCGATCCCGACCCGGCCGGAGCCGGTGATGACCTGCCGGGAGACGAAGAACGGGGTCAGGCCCGCGACCACTGCGGAGAACGGGGTCTCCCGGTCCATCAGGTAGTTCTCGTGGGTGCCGTAGGAGGCGCCCTTGCCGTCGACATTGTTCTTGTACAGCTGCAGTCGCGGCGCGCCGGGCACACTCGACGCGTGCCGGGCGGCGGCCTCCATCACCCGTTCCCCGGCCTTGTCCCAGATCACCGCGTCGAGGGGGTCGGCGACCTCCGGGGCGGAGTATTCGGGGTGGGCGTGGTCGACGTACAGGCGCGCCCCGTTGGTGAGGATCATGTTCGCGGCACCGACCTCGTCGGCGTCGATGACCGGGGCCGGGCCGTTGAACCGCCCCAGATCGAAGCCCCGCGCGTCGCGCAGGGGCGATTCGACCTCGTAGTCCCAGCGGGTGCGGCGGGCGCGCGGCACCCCTTCGGCGGCCGCGTAGGCCAGCACCGCCTGCGTGGAGGTCAGGATCGGGTTCGCCGATGGCTCGTTGGGTGAGGAGATCCCGTACTCGACCTCGATACCGATGATCCGCTGCATGCCCTCGAGCCTAGGCGATCCGGACGCTCACGGTCGTGACCAGCCCCGCCACCGGTCAGCGGTGCGGCTGCGGGGTGCAGTCCAGATAGCCGTGCGCCCCGATCGCCTGCAGCGCCACCCGCACCGGCAGCGGCGCCCAGCTCGCCTGCGGATCGGTCCCGAGTCGCGGGTCGCGCACCGGGATCGCCCTGCCCCGGGTGTGCACCACCGCCTCGCCGGCGGCGCACACGTTGCGCACCCAATCGGTGTCGGCGCCGTAGGTCAACGCGATCCGCAGATCGTCACCGACGGTGAACAGCAGCACCGGGGTGCGGAACACCCGGCCCGAGCGGCGCCCGCGATGCTCGACCACCGCGGTGCCCGGCAGCAGCTGCGCGAACGGGGTGGTGACCCGGTTGGTGACGATCTTGTTGAACCGGGCCAGGGTGCGCGGCAACGGCACGGTCGGTCCTCCCCCTGGATAGGCCGCGACGGCCGGACCTTCCGGAGGAGGGAAGGCCCGGCCGTCGCGGATCGATTGTCGCGGGTCGATTCCTACAGGTACTGGCCGGTGTTCGACTCGGTGTCGATCGCGCGGCTCGCGCTGGCGTTCTTGCCGGTGACCAGGGTGCGGATGTACACGATCCGCTCGCCCTTCTTCCCCGAGATCCGGGCCCAGTCGTCCGGATTCGTGGTGTTGGGCAGGTCCTCGTTCTCGGCGAACTCGTCGACGATCGAATCGAGCAGGTGCTGCACCCGCAGACCGGGCGCCCCGGTCTCGAGCACCGACTTGATCGCATACTTCTTCGCCCGGTCGACGATGTTCTGGATCATCGCGCCGGAGTTGAAGTCCTTGAAGTACAGGACCTCCTTGTCGCCGTTGGCGTAGGTGACCTCGAGGAAACGGTTGTCCTCGGACTCGGCGTACATCCGCTCGACGACCCGCTCGATCATCGCCCGCACGCACGCGACCCGATCGCCGCCGAACTCGGCGAGATCGTCGGCGTGCACCGGCAGGCTCTCGGTCAGGTACTTCGAGAAGATGTCCTGCGCGGCCTCCGCGTCCGGACGCTCGATCTTGATCTTCACGTCGAGGCGGCCGGGCCGCAGGATCGCCGGGTCGATCATGTCCTCACGGTTCGACGCACCGATGACGATGACGTTCTCGAGCCCTTCGACACCGTCGATCTCGGCGAGCAGCTGCGGCACCACCGTGGTCTCCACATCGGAGGACACACCGGAACCGCGGGTGCGGAAGATCGAATCCATCTCGTCGAAGAACACGATCACCGGGGTGCCCTCGGACGCCTTCTCCCGGGCCCGCTGGAAGATCAACCGGATGTGCCGTTCGGTCTCACCGACGAACTTGTTCAGCAGCTCCGGGCCCTTGATGTTCAGGAAGAACGACTTCGCTTCCTTCGAATCGTCCCCGCGGGCCTCGGCGATCTTCTTCGCCAGCGAGTTCGCGACCGCCTTCGCGATCAGGGTCTTACCGCAACCGGGCGGGCCGTACAGCAGCACACCCTTCGGCGGGCGCAGCGAGTACTCGCGGAACAGGTCCTTGTGCAGGAAGGGCAGCTCCACCGCGTCGCGGATCTGCTCGATCTGCCGGCCCAGACCGCCGATGTCGCTGTAGCCGACGTCCGGGACCTCCTCGAGCACGAGATCCTCGACCTCGGCCTTGGGGATCCGTTCGAAGGCGTAGCCGGCCTTGCTGTCGACCAGCAACGAATCACCGGGGCGCAGCGTGAACGAGTTCTCGTCGTCGACGAGCAGATCGGTCTTGTCGTCGGCGGCGGCCGCGGCGAGCGGGGCGGCCAGCCACACGATGCGTTCCTCGTCGGCGTGCCCGACCACCAGCGCGCGGGTGCCGTCGTCGAGCACCTCCCGCAGGGTGGTGATCTCGCCGACGCGTTCGAAACCACCGACCTCCACGACGGTCAACGCCTCGTTCAGCCGCACCGTCTGACCGGGCCGGAAGGTGTCGAGTTCGAGATTCGGGGACACCGCGACCCGCATCTTGCGGCCCGAGGTGAACACGTCGACGGTCTGATCGTCGAACGTCTCGAGCAGCACCCCGTAGCCGCTCGGCGGCTGGGCCAGCCGGTCGACCTCCTCGCGCAGCGTGATCAGCTGCTGGCGCGCATCCTTGAGGGTCTCGAGCAGTTTGCCGTTGCGGACCGTGAGGGACTCGAGCCGGGCTTCGAGATCGCGTACCTGATCGGACGGTTCGCCGAGCCGACGACGCAAGGTCGCCACCTCTGCGCGCAACTCTTCGATTTCGCGTGCCGCCGCAACCGCATCCGGCTTCTCTGACGAGCTCATAGCGACTCCCTCCACTGTCGGTCATTCCACGCTACCGGGACATCGCCCCACATGGGGGAGGACACGAAACAGTCGTGTTCCGAACATGTGTCGCGCGTGGGGCGCGCCATGGCGCCGCACCTCCGGCACGCTGTTAGGCTCCCCTAAATACCGTGCGTCGACCGTTTCTCTCGAAAGGTACTCCTCCGTGACCCCACGTCCAGTTCGCACACTCTGCGCCGCCACCGCGATCGCCGCCCTCACCGCCCTGACCGGCTGCAGCTCCGACGACGCCGGCGACGACACCGCTGCCACGACCAGCGCAACGACGACCACCCGCACCACCGTGACCGCCGCGGTCACCGTCGAGCAACTGCAGGAACAGATCGACGTGTTCTTCGACCCGGCCGCCACCACCGAGGACCGTGCCGCGGTCGTGGAGAACGGCGCCGCGCGCACCGCCGTGCTCGATCAGTTCACCGGTGTGCTCGCCGGCTACCCGCTCACCGGCACCGTCGGCGAGATCACCACGGTCGACGCCGACACCGTCACCGCGACCACCGAGGTCGCCGGCCCGCACGGCGGCGCCCCGATGCCGCTGACCTTCGAGCAGATCGACGGCACCTGGGTCATCGCCGACGAGAGCGCCTGCTCGATCCTGGCCGCGGGCACGCTCAGCTGCGAATAACCCCTGCGGGTCGGCGTCGGCTCAGCCCTTGCTGGGCCGGCGCTGCGGCTTCGGGGTCTCCACCCCGTCCTGCAGGCGCCGGGCACTGACCAGGAACGCCGTGTGCCCCTGCATCCGATGCTCCGGCCGCACCGCCAGCCCCACCACGTGCCAGCCGCGCACCATCGACTCCCACGAACGCGGCTCGGTCCAGCAGGTCTGCTCCCGCATCGCCTCGACCACCCGCGACAGCTGCGTCGTCGTCGCCACATAGACGATGAGCACCCCGCCGGGCACCAGCGCCTTCTTCACCGTCTCGAGCACATCCCAGGGGGCGAGCATGTCCAGCACCACCCGGTCGACGCGGCCGTACTTCTCGACGTCGTAGTCCGCCAGATCCCCGAGCACCGTCGCCCAGTTCGCCGGGCGCTGCCCGAAGAAGGTGTCGACATTGCGCTCGGCGTATTCGAGATGGTCCTCGCGCACCTCGTAGGAGATCACCCGGCCGCTCTCGCCGACGGCGCGCAGCAGCGAACACGTCAGCGCGCCGGAACCGGCGCCGGCCTCGAGCACCGTCGCGCCGGGAAAGATGTCGCCCTCCTGCACGATCTGCGCGGCGTCCTTCGGGTAGATCACCTGCGCACCGCGCGGCATCGACATCACATAGTCGACGAGCAGCGGACGCAACGCCAGATAGGGGGTGCCGTTGGTGGAGGTGACCACCACACCCTCGTCGGTGCCGATCAGATCGTCGTGCAGGATCCCGCCGCGATGGGTGTGGAACTCCTTGCCCGGTTCGAGCACCACGGTGTACTTGCGGCCCTTGGCGTCGGTCAACTGCACCCGGTCCCCCACCTGGAAGGGTCCGCTGCGCCCGAGTCCGCCTACCGCCATCGCCGTGTCCACCTTCGTTCCAGCCCCGCACCCGGGATCGGGCACGCGGGTCCGGCACCGTGTCGGACCCGCGTCCTAGCCTGCCAGGTGTGACCACAGCTGCGCCCACACCCCCCACCGACACGACGCGGCCGGTCGCCCTGTCCCCCTCCCGGGCCGCCGACTTCACCCGCTGCCCGCTGCTCTACCGCTTCAAGGCGGTCGACCGGCTCACCGCACCCCCGACCCGCGCCCAGGCACGCGGCACCGTCGTGCACGCCGCCCTCGAAGCGTTGTTCGGCCTCGACGGACCGGCCCGCACCGCCACCGCCGCGCAGACCCTGCTGCCCGACGCCCTGGCCCGGGTCCTCGCCGCCACCCCCGATCTGGGCGTGGACACCGACGACGCGGGGTTCCTCGCCGAGGCCGCCGCGCTGCTGGACACCTACTTCACCGTCGAGGACCCCACCGCGGTCACCGCCGACGGCTGCGAACTGCGGGTGGAGACCACCCTCGACGGCGACGTCCCGCTGCGCGGCATCATCGACCGCCTCGATGTCGACGCCACCGGTGCGGTGCATGTCGTCGACTACAAGACCGGCCGCGCCCCGTCCCCGCGCGGCGAGCGGGCGGCGCTGTTCCAGCTGAAGTTCTACGCGCTGATCGTGTGGCGGCAACGCGGCATCGTCCCGGCCTCGCTGCGGCTGCTGTATCTCGGCGACGGTCAGGTGCTGCACTACCGGCCCGACCCCGAGGAACTGCGTCGCTTCGAACGGATCGTGCGGGCGATGTGGGCGACGATCCAGCAGTTGCGCGCCAGCGGCGACTTCCGCCCCAATCCCGGTCCCGGCTGCCGGTGGTGCGATCATCGGGCATTGTGCCCGGCGTTCGGCGGTACCCCACCGCCGTATCCCGCCGACGGCGTTGCGACGCAATCGACACCGGGCGCGCCCCACCACATCGAGCAGCAGGAGAATCCCGAGTGAGCGACGCCGCCTACTACGTGCCGGTCCCCCGGCCGACCACCCCCACCGGCCCGGTCGACGACGTCGAGATCGCGGTGTTCCGCCCCACCGAACACACCGTCAGCACCTGGGGACCGCACCTGCAGCACGGCGCCCCACCCTCGGCGCTGCTCGCCCGCGCCATCGACCGGCACCGGCCCCGCCCCGACACCCGCCTGAGCCGGCTCACCGTCGAACTGCTCGGCCCCGTCCCCCTCACCGACCTCGAGGTGCGCACCCACATCGAACGACCCGGTCGCCGCATCGAACTGGTCGTCGCCGAATTGTGGGCCACCGCCCCCGACGGCACCGACCGCCCGGTGGCGCGCGGCACCGGCTGGCGCCTCGAAACCATCGACCTGCCGCAGGTCGCGCGGACCTCCGAAACCCCGCTGCCCGCCCCCGACCACTTCGAAGCCACCGCCCCGCACGTCTTCTGGAAGGGCGGCTACATCGACACCGTCGAATGGCGCATCATCGTCCCCTTCGGCGCTCCCGGCCTGTCGTCGGCGTGGGTGCGCAGCGAGATCGCCCTCGTGGAAGGCGAAACCCCCAGCGGGCTCGACCGGTTGATGAGCGTCGCCGACGTCGCCAACGGTGTCGGATCCAAACTCGACCCCCGCGAGTACACCTTCCTCAACACCGAACTGACCGTGCACCTGTTCCGCGCCCCCGAGTTCCGCGAACAGGACTGGGTGGGGATCGCCGCGGAGATGTCCGTCGGACCCGACGGGGTCGGCATGACCGCCGGTCTGCTCTACGACGAGACCGGCGCGCTCGGCCGCATCGCCCAGAACGTGCAGGTGCGCTCCCGCTGATCAGCGGGACCGCACCGGAAGATGTCGGGATCGGTGCGCGTCTATTCGGGGGCGCGCATCGCCCGGCACGAGCGGATGTTCGACGCGAGGATCGCGCGGGCACCGATCTCGGCGAGCCGGTCCATCACCGCGTTGTGGCCCTTGCGCGGCACCATCGCCCGCACCGCCACCGAATTCTCGTTCGCCAACGGCGAGATCGTCGGCGACTCGAGACCGGGCGTGACCTGCACGGCCTGCTCGAGCAGGTGCTTCGGGCAGTCGTAATCGATCATCACGTACTGCTGCGCGAAGACCACACCCTCGAGACGGGCGATCAGCTGGTTGCGGGCCCGATCCGAGCGATCCGAATCCTCCCGCTCGATCAGCACACCCTCCGAATCGCACAACGACTCGCCGAAGGCGACGAGATCGTGCTGCCGCAACGTCCGGCCCGAGCCGACCACATCGGCGATCGCGTCGGCGACCCCGAGCTGGATGGAGATCTCCACCGCACCGTCGAGCCGGATCACCTCGGCCTCGATGCCGCGGGCGGCGAGATCACGACGCACCAGATTCGCGTACGAGGTGGCGATGCGCAGACCCTGCAGATCCTCGACCGACCAGTCGCGGCCCTTCGGCGCGGCGTACCGGAAACGCGAGGACCCGAAGCCCAGCGACAACCGCTCGGTGACCGGAGCCCCCGAATCCATCGCCAGGTCGCGGCCGGTGATCCCCAGATCCAGCTCGCCGGAACCGACGTAGATCGCGATGTCCTTCGGCCGCAGGAAGAAGAACTCGACGTCGTTGACCGGGTCGATGACCGTCAGATCCCGCGAGTCGGTGCGCCGACGGTAGCCGGCCTCCTGCAGGATCTCGGCGGCGGACTCGGACAGCGAACCTTTGTTGGGGACTGCGACGCGCAGCATGACGGATTGGGTCCTTTCGAACGACGAGCAGAAGCGAGGAAGGGATCTACAGGGGGCACGGACGGCGGCACCGGCACAGCGGGCCACCGGCCGTCACAGATGCTTGTAGACGTCCTCGAGCTTCAGACCCCGCCCCACCATCAGCACCTGCACCCAGTACAGCAGCTGCGAAATCTCCTCGGACAGTTCCTCGTCGGACTGGTACTCGGCGGCGATCCACACCTCACCGGCCTCTTCGAGTACCTTCTTGCCCTGGAAATGCACGCCGGCGTCCAGGGCGGCGACGGTGCCGGAGCCCTCGGGGCGGGTCGCGGCGCGTTCGGACAGCTCGGCGAACAGGGAATCGAAGGTCTTCACAGGGGTCGATTGTTTCATGCCCCGCCACCGGCCCCACAGCCAGGACACCAACCCTCGCTCAGAACTCGAGTTCCCGCCCGCTGACGAACCGCCGCTCCACCCCGCTGATCGGATCGGTGAACTCCAGCGACCGCGCCAGCAACCGCAGCGGATCGGTGAAATCGTCCGCGTCGCGCCGCCGGAACCACGGATAGAAGTTGTCCCCCACGATCGGCACCCCCAACGACGCCAGATGCAGCCGCAGCTGGTGGGTGCGACCGGTGCGCGGGAACAACCGGTAACGGGCCAGCTCCCCACGCCGCTCGACCAGCTCGATGCGCGTCTCCGAATTCGGTTCGTCGGCGAACTGCTCGGCCGTCGGCTCCCCGTGCCGCTTGACGATCCGCGTGCGCACCACCTGCGGGAACGGCAGGTCGGACCGATAACCGGCGACCGCCTCGTACACCTTGCGCACCCGCTGACGCTCGAACAGCTCCTGATAGGGCCGCCGCCATGCCGGATCCGTCGTGCACAGCAGCACCCCGGCGGTCATCCGGTCGAGCCGGTGCACCGGCACCAGATGCGGCAACTCCAGCTCGCGCCGCAACCGCACCACCACCGACTCGCGGATGTGCGCTCCGCGCGGGATCGTCGCCAGGAAATGCGGCTTGTCCACCACCACGAGACCGTCCTCCCGATGCAACACGCGCACCGGGAACGGCACCGGCACCTCCGGCGGCGGATCGCGGTAGAAGTACACGAACCGCGTCGGCTGATACGGCGTGCACGCATCGACGCGGCGGCCGTGCTCGTCGACCAACTCCCCCGCCCCCATGTGCGCCGCCCAGTCCTCCTCGGGGTGGCCGGCCTGCAGGAACTCGACGATCGTGGCCGCGTCGGCATCGGCGGGCATCCGGATGCGGTCGGGGCCGAGCCCGTCGCGCACCGGCAGCGGTGCAGCACGCACCGGTCTACGCCTCCACGAGGTCCGGGACGCAGCCCTCGCACACCAGAGTCAACTCCCGGCCGTGGAGATCCGGATGATTCCGGTACCGCGAGGTCGGCGTCCCGCACAGGGTGCAGCGGCCGATCACCGGCGCCTCGGCGCTGAACTCGACGTTCATCCGCCCGTCGAAGACGTACAGCGAACCCTCCCACAGGCCCTCGTCTCCGAAGGTCTCGCCGTAGCGGACGATGCCACCGTCGAGCTGGTAGACCTCTTCGAACCCGCGATTGCGCATCAACGCCGACAGCACCTCACAGCGCACCCCACCGGTGCAGTAGGTGACCACCGGGCGGTTCTTGAGATGGTCGTAGCGTCCGCTGTCGAGCTCGGCGACGAAATCGCGGGTCGTGGCGACATCCGGCACGATCGCATCCCGGAACCGGCCGATCTGCGCCTCGAAGCGGTTGCGGCCGTCGAAGAACACCACCTCGTCGCCGCGCTCGGCGACCAGCTCGTGCACGCCGTGCGGCGACAGATGGGTGCCGCCGTCGACGATGCCGTTCTCGTCGACCTTCACCTCGTCGGGCACCCCGAACGTCACGATCTCCGGACGTACCTTCACCGACAGCCGCGGAAAGTCGTCGCCGGTGCCGTCGGACCACTTGATATCGGTGTCCTTGAAGGCCGCATAACCGCGCAAGCCACGCACGTACTTCTTCACGTCGGCGATGTCACCGCCGACGGTGCCGTTGATGCCGTGCTCCGAGATGAGAATCCGCCCGGTCAACCCCAGCGACGACGCGAGGGTGTGCTGCCACAACCGGATCGCCTCCGGGTCGGGCAACGGGGTGAACTTGTAGAACAGCACGATCTTCGGGACCGCCACCTCAGGGCACCCCCGCACCGTGCAGCTCGTGCAGATCCTCGGCGCTCAACCCCTCGAGCGTGGACCGGAACACCCGCCGCTCCGAGCCGGGCACATCCACCAGTGACGGCACCACCAGCACCGTGCACCCGGCCGCATCCGCCGCGGCCGCCCCGGTCGGAGAATCCTCCACCGCCAGACACTGCGCCGGATCCAGACCGAGCAACTCCGCAGCCCGACGGTAGGGCGCCGGATCGGGTTTGCCGGCCGGCACCTCGTCGCCACACACCGAATGATCGAAATGCTCACGGCCCAGGGTCGCGAGGGCCACCTCACACAACGCCCGCTCGGTGTTGGTCACCAGCACCGACCCCAGTCCCGCCTCGCGGACGGTGCGCAGCGCGGCCTGCGCGCCGGGCCGCCACGTGAGCCCGTCGGCGAACAACCGGCCCATGTAGTCGGTCAGCCACGCCGCCGCAGCCGCCGCCTCGTCCGGGGTCGGTTCCAGACCCAACCCGGCGAAGGTGCGCAGCACCGCCAGATCCATCGGCCCCCCGATCGTGGAGATGCGGGTCTCGTCGCTCATCGGCCCACCGAGATGCAACGACAACTCGTGCATCCCGATGTCCCACAAGCGTTCTGATTCGAGCAGGGTGCCGTCCATGTCCCACAGCACCGCCCGCAGCGCACCGGTCTGCACCGCGAGCGGCGCCTCCACCCGATCAGACATTGAAATACTTCGCCTCCGGGTGGTGCAGCACGAACGCATCGGTGGACTGCTCGGGATGCAACTGCAGCTCCTCCGACAGCTCCACCCCGATCCGCTCGGGTTCGAGCAGCTCGACCAGTTTGATGCGGTCCTCGAGATTCGGGCACGCGCCGTAACCGAACGCGAACCGGGCACCGCGGTAGGCAAGCTTGAAGTACTCCGCGACCTCCTCCGGATCCTCGTCCGCGGCCGTGCCGCCCTCGGCGAACGCCAGCTCCTGCCGCACCCGCCGATGCCAGTACTCGGCCAGCGCCTCGGTCAGCTGCACACCGATGCCGTGCACCTCGAGATAGTCGCGGTACGAATTCGACGCGAACAACTCGTTCGCGAAGTCCGCGATCGGCTGCCCCATCGTCACCAACTGGAACGGCCACACATCCACCTGGCCCGACGCGAGCGCATCCTCCCGCGACCGCACGAAATCGGCGATGCACAGGAACCGCGAACGCTGCTGCCGCGGGAAGGTGAACCGGTAACGCTCGGGAGCGTCCGGGCGCGGCTCGGTCAGCACCACCACGTCGTCACCCTCGGACACCGCCGGGAAGTAGCCGTACACCACCGCCGCGTGCTGCAGGATGCCCTCGGTCGCCAACCGGTCCAGCCAGTACCGCAACCGCGGCCGGCCCTCGGTCTCCACGAGCTCCTCGTAGCTCGGGCCGTCGCCACCGCGCTGCCCGCGCAGGCCCCACTGCCCCAGGAACAGCGCACGCTCGTCGACCAGCGCCGCATAGTCGGCCAGCGGGATGCCCTTGATCACCCGGGTGCCCCAGAACGGCGGCGTCGGCACCGGCAGATCCTTCGCGACGTCACTGCGCTCGGGGATCTCCGCCGGCGTTTCCGCGGCCTTGCGCTTCTCCGCGATCCGCTTGCTGCGCTCGTGCCGCTCCTTGCGCTCGGCGGCCTTGCGGGCGGCCTCGATCGCCTCCGGACTGTCCGGCGCCGGACCCTCACCGCGCTTCTCGGCCATGACCCGGTCCATCAGCGACAGACCCTCGAACGCATCGCGCGCGTAGGACACCTTGCCCTCGTAGACCTCCGCCAGATCGTTCTCGACGTAACTGCGGGTCAGCGCCGCACCACCGAGCAACACCGGGAACTGCTCCGCGACCCCGCGGGAGTTGAGCTCCTCGAGGTTCTCCTTCATCACCACCGTCGACTTCACCAGCAGACCCGACATGCCGATCACATCGGCGCGCTTGTCCACCGCCGCGTCGAGGATCGTCGCGATCGGCTGCTTGATGCCGAGGTTGACCACCTCGTAGCCGTTGTTCGACAGGATGATGTCCACGAGGTTCTTGCCGATGTCGTGCACATCGCCCTTGACCGTCGCCAGCACGATCCGGCCCTTGCCCTCGTCGCCCGTCGACTCCATGTGCGGCTCGAGGAACGCCACCGCGGTCTTCATCACTTCGGCGGACTGCAGCACGAACGGCAACTGCATCTGACCCGACCCGAACAGCTCACCGACAGTCTTCATGCCCGACAGCAGCGTGTCGTTGATGATCGCCAGCGGCGGGGTGGTCCTCATCGCCTCGGTCAGATCGTCCTCGAGACCGTTGCGCTCGCCGTCGACGATGCGCCGCTCGAGCCGCTCGAACAGCGGCAACGCCGCCAGCTCCTGCGCCCGCGACTCGCGTGCCGACGCCGCCGACACCCCCTCGAACAGCTCCATCAGCTTCTGCAGCGGGTCGTAACCCTCGCTGCGCCGGTCGTACACCAGATCCAGCGCGACCTGCCGCTGTTCCTCCGGGATCCGCGCCATCGGCAGAATCTTCGACGCGTGCACGATCGCCGTATCCAGACCCGCCGCGGTGCACTCGTTCAGGAACACCGAGTTCAACACCTGCCGCGCCGCCGGATTCAGACCGAACGACACATTCGAGATGCCCAGCGTGAAGTGCACCTCCGGATGCGCCTCGTGGAGGCGGCGGATCGCCTCGATCGTCTCGATCGCATCGCGCCGCACCTCCTCCTGACCCGTCGAGATCGGGAAGGTCAACGCATCGACGATGATGTCCTGCGGCGACAACCCCCACCGACCGGTCAGATCCGCGATCAACCGCTCGGCGATGCGCACCTTGTGCTCGGCGGTGCGGGCCTGGCCCTCCTCGTCGATCGTCAACGCGACCACCGCCGCGCCGTGCTCGACGACGTGCTCCATGATCCGCTCGAACCGCGAACCCGGACCGTCGCCGTCCTCGTAGTTCACCGAGTTCACCGCACACCGACCACCGAGATGCTCGAGACCCGCCTTGATCACGTCCGGCTCCGTCGAGTCGATCATGATCGGCAACGTCGACGACGTCGCGAACCGCGACGCCAGCTCCGCCATGTCCGCCGCCCCGTCACGCCCGACATAGTCGACGTTCAGATCAAGCATGTGCGCACCGTCGCGGATCTGATCCTTCGCGATGTCCAGGCACTTCTGCCAATCCGCGGCGAGCATCGCCTCACGGAACGCCTTCGACCCGTTCGTGTTGGTCCGCTCACCGATCATCAGGATCGACGCGTCCTGCTCGAACGGCACCGAGGTATACAGCGACGACACACCCGGCTCCGGCTGCGCGGCGCGCGGCGCCGGCTGCACCCCCCGCACCGCCGCCGCAACCTGCCGGATGTGCTCGGGGGTGGTGCCGCAGCAGCCACCGACGAAGGTCAACCCGTACTCGGAGACGAAACCTGCCAGGGCCTGGGCGAGCTCCTCCGGCTGCAGCGGGTACTCGGCGCCGTTAGCGCCCAGCACCGGCAGACCCGCATTCGGCATCACCGACACCGGGATCGTCGCGTGCTGCGACAGATACCGCAGGTGCTCGCTCATCTCCGCCGGACCGGTCGCGCAGTTCAACCCGATCAGGTCGATGCCGAGCGGCTCGAGGGCGGTCAGCGCGGCACCGATCTCGGAACCGAGCAGCATCGTGCCGGTGGTCTCCACTGTCACGTGGGTAACGATCGGGATCCGGCGACCGGCCTGCTCCATCGCCCGCTTGCTACCGATGATCGCGGCCTTCGCCTGCAACAGGTCCTGACAGGTCTCCACCAGGATCGCGTCGGCACCACCGTCGAGCATGCCCAGCGCCGCCTCACCGTAGGCGTCGCGCAGCGCAGCGAACGGCGCGTGGCCGAGGGTGGGCAGCTTCGTACCCGGACCCATCGACCCGATCACCATCCGGGCCATGCCGTCGGCGCCGGGACCCATCTCGTCGGCGACCTCGCGGGCGAGGCGGGTACCGAGCTCGGACAGCTCACGGATGCGGTCGGCGATGTCGTAGTCGGCGAGGTTGGGCAGGTTGCAGCCGAAGGTGTTCGTCGAGACGACATCGGCGCCGGCCTCGAAGTACGCCCGGTGGATCCCCCGGATCACATCGGGACGAGATTCGTTGAGGATCTCGTTGCACCCCTCCAAACCGCGGAAGTCGTCGAGCGACAGATCCGCGGCCTGCAACATGGTGCCCATCGCCCCGTCTCCGATGACAACGCGCTGGCTCAGCGCATCGAGCAGGACAGAATGAAGTGGGGTGGACATGCCCTTCAGACTAGTGGGCGCCCGGATCGGGCCGGGTCGTAGGCTGGACGAGTGAGTACACCCGAGTTTCCCGAGACCCCGGACCAGGACGTCCCCGTCCTGCGCGATCCGGTGCTCGTCGCCGCCTTCGAAGGGTGGAACGACGCCGGCGACGCCGCCAGCGGCGCCGTCGAACACCTCGAGTTGATCTGGGACGCCGAGCCGTTCGCGGAGCTGGACTCCGAGGAGTACTACGACTACCAGGTCAACCGGCCGCAGGTGCGGCTCGTCGACGGGGTCACCCGCGAGATCGACTGGCCCACCACCCGGCTGTCGCTGTGCTCCCCGCCCGGCAGCGACCGCGACATCGTCCTCCTGCACGGCATCGAGCCGAGCATGCGCTGGCGCAGCTTCTGCGACGCCATCATCGAACTCGTCGACGAGTTCGAGGTCCACACCGTCGTCCTGCTCGGCGCACTGCTCGCCGACACCCCGCACACCCGCCCGGTCCCGGTGACCGGCACCGCCTACAGCTCCGAGGCCGCCGAACGCTTCAAGCTGCAGACCTCCCGCTACGAAGGACCCACCGGGATCACCGGCGTGCTGCAGGACGCCTTCGTCCGCGCGGGCATCCCCGCGGTGTCGTTCTGGGCGGCGATCCCCCACTATGTGTCCAACCCGCCGAACCCCAAGGCCACCGTGGCGCTGCTGCGCCGCGTCGAGGACGTCCTCGACCTCGAGGTGCCCCTTGGCGAACTCCCCCTCCTCGCCGAGGAGTGGGAACAGACCGTCACCGACATGATCGAGGACGACGAGGAGATCGCCGAGTACGTGCGCACCCTCGAGGAGCGCGGCGACGCCGAGGCCGAGGAGGACATCTCCGAGGTCATCGCCAAGATCGACGGCGACGCCCTCGCCGCCGAGTTCGAACGCTATCTGCGGCGACGGGGCCCCGGCGGCTTCAACAAGTGAGGGATCTGCGCGAACCGCTGCAGCGCACGGCGCTGTACGCGGGCGGCTTCCTCGGTCCCTTCGGCGGCAGTGTCGTCGTGTCGATGCTGCCGGAGATCGGCGCCGACACCGGTGTGTCCACCGGCACAGCCGCGACGACGGTCACCGCCTATCTCGGTGTGTTCGCCGCCGCGATGCTGTTCTCCGGCACGCTCGGCGCACGGTGGGGACGCGTCCGCACCGTGCGCACCGCCTATCTCGTCTACGCGGCGGTCTCGATCGCCGCGGCGCTGGCGCCGACCTTCTCGGTGCTCATCGGCACCCGCATGCTGCAGGGTGCGGCCAACGCGTTCACCACTCCGCTGCTGCTCGCGGCGCTGGCCGTTATCACCCCGAAGGACAGGCTCGGACGCGCTCTCGGATTGTTCGGGGCGATGCAGGCCGCCGGCCAAACCGTCGCCCCACTGATCGGCGGTCTCGCCGCCGAGGTGAGCTGGAGATGGGCGTTCGTTGTGCTTGCCGGCGCCGCGCTGCTCCTGGCGCTCGCCGGCCTGCCCGAATCGGTGCGCGACGACCCGTCCGGTACCACTCGGGTCCGACTGCGCGACGCGCTGACCCCGCGCGTCCTGCGTATCGGGCTGGTCGCATTGCTCGGTTGGGGTGCGCTCGGCGGACTCGGATTCCTCCTCGCCTTCCGGGTCGAGGACGACTTCGGGTTGTCCCCGTCCGAACGCGGCGTGGTACTCACCGTGTTCGGACTCGCCGGCATCCTCAGTTCCCGGCCGGTCGGGATGCTCATCGACCGCGTCGGTGCCCGCGCGATCGTGCTCATCGGCGCGGTGAGCGGCGCAGCGCTGGTCGTGGTCGTCGGTACCGTCCCGTGGCTCGTCGTGCTCGGCGTCGCGTGGTTCCTGGCAGGTATCGCTTCGCAGTTCATCCTCGTCGGGGTCAACGCCGCGGTGCTCGGTGGGCCGGGCGGCAACCGCGGTGGCGCGGTGTCCGTCGTGCAGGCCTTCCGCTTCGGCGGTGCGGCCTTCTCCCCTCTCCTGCTGACGCCGGTGTACGGCGCCGACCCGGTCCTCGCGTTCCTGCTGCCTGCCGCGCTGCTCGGTGTGCTCGTTCCCCTGGCCATGACTCGACGCCCTGAGGCATCGAGCCGCTGACACCGACGTTCTCCTGGCAGGTTTGGTGGTTGGTAGCTGGTGCCCCGCTGTGCGGTGAGTAGGTCCTGAAGGAGGATGGATTCTGACTTTCTATGTTTTCCGTACTGTTCAGAATATCTCCAAGAGCTCTCGAACCGGTCCCGCAGTCGCCTCAGACCGAGCGTCTCTCCCGTCCTCGCCCACCCGGCGTCCGGCCGGTCCACCGCTGGAACGCCACCGAGAAGCTCGACGCATCGGCGTAGCCCAGACGGTGCGCCACCCTCTCCCCCGCCATCGTCCCCCAGCGTCTCGGCCACGATCGCCCGTTACGAGGCCCCCTTCCTCCCCCAGCGTCTCGGCCACCTGGTCCTGCGTGGGGCCCTCCGCGGCCCGGCGCAGCAGCACTTCCCGCACGCGGGCGCCGAGCTCGCCGTGGTTCTGTCTGCGCTGCAGCAGTTCCGCGCACTCCCGCAGCAGTACGGCGGCGGCCTCCGGGCTCGCGGTCGGCATGGGCCGGTCCAACGCCCGCGCGTCCACTACCACCGCATGCGTCGACGCCGTCGTCTTCACCAGGAACCCCCGGTCGCGAAACACCGGCGCGATCCGCTCACCGAGCGATTCGGCCACCTCGATGCGACGGATCTCGGACGGCTGCCCCCACAGCGCACCCCAATGGGCGAGAATCCCCGGGACGTCGCGCTCCAGCAGGAAGCCCCGCAGCTGCACCGGCACGTGCCGGTCGTCGAGGCAGAAGCGGACTTCGTCGCCCGCATACTCCAGGGCGGCGCGCGAGAAGGCGAAGGTGAGATCGAAGAAACGGGTGCCCACCTCGATGCCGTCGCGCACCGTCGCACAGCTCATCAGGGCGTAACCGAAGATCCCGTGCACCGCCGCCCGGATCGATGCGCGCTTCGGCACCACGGTGTTCCGGTGGCCTCTGGACGTCACCGACCGAGGATCCTTCGACGAATTCCTCAGCCTGGCCCACATGGAGTTCGGCGGGATCGACGTGCTCGTCAACAACGCCGGCATCATGCCCACCGGCGCGTTCCTCGAGGAGACCGACACGGTCACCGACCGGCAGATCGACATCAACGTCCGCGGTGTGATCCTCGGTTCGAAGCCGCCCGCGGCGCGGTTCACCGAACAGGGCTACGGACACATCGTCAATCTCGGCTCCGTCGTGGGCATCGAAGGCGCCCCCGGCCTCACGGTGTACTCCGCGACCGAGCACGCCGTGATCGGCCCGGACGAGGTCGCCGCCGCGATCGTGCAGGTGATCGCGACGGCTCGTCCCAGCCTGCGGTACGTGCCCCGCACGGCGGGCGCGATCCTCGGAGCGCGGAAGGCGGTGCCGGAAGCGACCCGTCACCGCATCACCGCGGCATTCGGTCTGCAGTCGCTGGCACTGAACACCGACGAGACCGCGCGGGCGGCCTACCGTCGGCGCACCGAGGCTCCGAACCAGGCAGCGGCCGGCGAGGACTCGGCGGCGAAGAATCCCTCCGGCAGCGCACGCTGATCCGACGCGCGCTGCCGACCGGGGCTCAGTCTCCGGTCGGCAGCGCGCGCAGCGAGCGCACCGTGGCGTCGACGGCGCGAGCCGCCTCGGCGCCCTTCTTGACGAAGTGCCGCGTGAAGTACTCGACGTGCTCGTCGTGCTCGTGGAAGTTGTGCGGGGTGAGCACGACGGAGAAGACCGGCACATCGGTGTCGAGCTGGACGCGCATCAGGCCGTCGATCACCGCGGTGGCGACGAAGTCGTGCCGGTAGATGCCGCCGTCGACGACCAGCCCGGCCGCGACGATCGCGTCGTAACGCCCGGTCTTCGCCAGTCGCTTGGCGTGCAGCGGGATCTCGAAGGCGCCGGGGACCTCGAAGAAGTCCAGGGCGTCCTGCGAGACGCCGAGGCGGGTGATCTCCTCGGTGAAGCCTGTACGTGCCTGGTCGACGATGGTGCGGTGCCAGGTCGCCTGAACGAACGCGATGCGCCCGGTGATGTCGGTCATGGTCACGAAACTAGCGCATGCCGCGTCATAGTTTGCGGTGCGGGAGAGGGGCTGTTCCGCCCTATGGGATTTCGATTATTTCTCTTTTCCGTCATGCACAGAGTGACTACGGTGGTGGATGTGACACAGTCGGCTCCCGTCCCCGAGAACACCATCGGTCCCCGCCCCGAGCGGTACATCGACATCTACCGTCGCGCCACCGCCCGACTCGAGGCGTGCCTGCCGCTCGGCTGGTCGCTGTCGAGCGACCGCCCCCGCTCCCCCGAGGCACCCACCCGGATGCTCGTCTCCGCCCCCGACGGCGACACCGTGTCCTTCTCCGTGGTCGCCTCCCGAGGTGTGCTCTCCGGCGACGTCGCGCGCATCGCCGCCGACCTGTCCGACTCCGACCGCGGCTTCGTGTGCGCCCACTATCTGTCCGATCCGGTGCGCCGCCAGCTCGACCGGCACGGCATCTCCTACGCCGACGCGACCGGCAACCTCTCGCTCGTCGCCGACCGCCCGGCGGTGTGGGTCCGCGACCGCGGCGCCGACGCCGACCCGTGGCGCGGCCCGGGCCGCCCGTCCGGGGTGCTCACCGGCGAACCGTCCGACCGCGTGGTGCGCGCACTCGCCGATCACGTCGGGGAGATCTCCGTCCCGGAACTGATCAAGCTGTCCGGCGCGTCCACCGGCGCGACCTACCGCGTCGTCGAGGTGCTCGTCGAACGTGAGCTCGTGCGCCGGGTCCCGCGCGGCCCGATCGTCGAGGTGCGCTGGGAACCGATGCTGCGGGCCTGGGCCGCCGAGCGGAAGGTGTGCGCGGTCCGCCGGTTCACCGCCCCCGAGGGCGTCACCGCGACCCGCGCGCGACTGGCCGAACGCATCGACATCCCCTACGCGCTCACCGGCGTCGGCGCCACCGACTACGCGGCCCCGACGCTGCTCGAGGTCTACGCCGACGACCCCGACGACTTCGCCGACAGTCTCGGCCTGCGCCCGGTCGAGCACGGCGGCGACGTCGTGGTGGCGATCCCCTGGTCGCCGGTGGTCTTCGAACGGATGGACCGTCGCGGCGGACTGCGGCATGCCGCCGTCTCACACGTCTACGCCGACCTGCTGGCCGGCCCGTTCCGCAACGACGATGCCGCCGAACACGTCCGCTCCCGGCTCACCGCGGACGAGCACTGGCGACGCCCGGTCCGCTGACCGCTGCATCCGGCCGATCCCCCTCCCCGGATCCACGGCCGAGCCTTTCGATCTTTGTGTACGGTGCGAACCATGACGGGTCGCCGCGACGACAGGAGTACCGATCAGATGACCGCGCCGCGCACCGTGGAGGACCTACCGTCGGCACTCGACGGCGCCGCTCTGTCCGATCGTCTCGCGGGCCGCCGGCCCGCGGTCTTCCTCGACTACGACGGTGTGCTCACCCCGATCGTCGCCCGTCCCGAGGACGCGGTGTGGTCGGATGCCATGCGCCGCACCGTCCGTGAACTCGCCGACCGCGTGTCGGTGTGCATCGTCACCGGCCGCGACCGCGACGTCGTCCAGCAGCTCATGGGGGTCGACGATCTCGTCGTCGCCGGCAGCCACGGTTTCGACATCTGGAGCCCCACCCACGGGCAGATCGCCCACGACGTCCTCACCGACTTCACCGATCTGATCACCGAGACCACCGAGACCCTGCGCACCCGCCTGGACGGTCTCGACGGTGTCGGCATCGAACCGAAGCGCGCGTCGGTTGCCGTGCACTACCGGCAGGCCTCCCCCGAGGTGCACGACCGGGTGGGTGCGATCGTCGAGACGCTGTTGCAGGAGAACCCCGACCGGCTCGCCGTGGTGCCGGGAAAGATGGTCTACGAACTCAAACCGGCCGTGGACTGGAACAAAGGCAAGGCGGTCCTGCACCTGATCGAGGTCCTCGGTCTCGCCTCCGATGACGTCGTGCCGCTCTATCTCGGCGACGACATCACCGACGAGGACGCCTTCCGGGCGTTGCGGGGTCGCGGCATCGGGATCCTCGTCGGCAGCCCCGACGACCCGGAGATGGCCGGACGCCGCACCGACGCCGAGTTCGTCCTCGCGTCGGTCGACGACGTCGAACGTTTCCTGTCGGCCCTGGGTAGATGACAGCGCCGCCGGGTGACAGCACCGCCGGACAGTTCGTGTCGAGTACGACCCGCCAGGAGGTTCGCGTGTACGACCCGGAGTTCACCCTCGACTACGACGGTTTCGATCCAGACGACGAACCCCTGCGCGAAGCCCTGACCTCGACGGGCAACGGCTACTTCTGTTCACGCGGCACCGCCGAGTGGGAAGACATGGGCGAGGTCCATTATCCGGGGACCTACGCGCATCGTTGCTACAACCGCGAGACCACCATCATGGGTGGCAGCCCGGTCCTGAACGAGGATCTGGTCAACCTCCCGAACTGGCTCGTGCTGAAGCTGCGCATCGACGGCGGCGAGGCGATCCGCCTGGCACAGGTGGAGATCCTCGACTACCGGCACGTCTACGACATCCGCACCGCCACCGTGGTCCGCGAACTGCGGTTCCGGGATCGGCACGGCCGCGAGACGTCGCTGTGCAGCAGGCGGTTCGTGAGCATGGAGCATCCGAACCAGGGGGCGCTCGAATGGTCGCTGACCCCGGAGAACTGGTCGGGGCGGGTCGAGATCGTCACCGCCCTCGACGGCCGGGTCTCCAACCGCGCCGTGGCCCGCTACCGCGATCTCGAGGCACGGCACCTCGATCCGGTCTCGCCGCGCACCTACGGCCCCGAGACGATCGCGCTGAAGGTGCAGATCCGCCAGTCCGACACCTACATCGCCCAGGCCGCCCGCACCCGGGTGTTCCGGGAGGGCTCGTGCGGGGCGATGCTCGTCGACCGCGATCTGTACCAGATGGAGGACTACATCCAGCAGGTCCTGTCCTTCGACATCGCCGAGGGCTCGACGGTGCGCATCGAGAAGATGGTGGCGATGTTCACCTCCCGCGACGACGCGATCACCGAGCCCCTCGCGTCGGCGGGCCGGCACGTGTTGCGCTATCCGGATTTCGCCGAGGCGTACGACGAGCACGTCGCGGCCTGGGACGAGTTGTGGGACATCTGCGACATCCGGCTGCCGCGGGAGCCGCGCGCGCAGTTGCTGTTGCGTCTGCACGTCTCGCACGTGCTGCAGGTCTGCTCACGGCACACCGCGCGTCTCGACGCGGGAGTGCCGGCGCGCGGACTCAACGGCGAGGCTTATCGCGGGCACGTGTTCTGGGACGAGATGTTCGTCTATCCCTTCCTGAACATGCGGGTCCCCGAGATCACCAAGGGACTGATCCTCTACCGTTACCGCCGGTTGGGCGAGGCGCAGGCCGCGGCGAGCGAGGCCGGTTACCGCGGCGCGATGTTCCCCTGGCAGAGCGGCAGCGACGGCACGGAGGAGACCCAGACGGTGCATCTCAATCCGATGTCGGGGCAATGGGATCCGGACTTGAGCCGGAACCAGCGTCACGTCAGCGCCGCGATCTTCTACAACGTGTGGCACTACTACCAGGCCACCGACGACGTCGACTTCCTGGCCGACTACGGCGCCGAGATGATGCTCGAGATCGCGCGGTTCTGGGCGTCGATCGCGCACTACAACCCGGAGCGGGACCGCTACGAGATCCATGGGGTGATGGGCCCGGACGAGTTCCACGAACGGTATCCGGGAGCCACCGAGGGCGGTCTGCGCAACAACGCGTACACCAACGTGATGGTCGCGTGGATCGCGGCGCGCGCCCTGGACGTCTTCGAGGTGTTGTCGAAGAGCCGGCGCACGGCCCTGCGGGCCCGGTTGCGGGTCACCGACGAGGAACTGCGCACCTGGTCGGAGATGAGCCGGAGAATGTTCGTGCCCTACCACGACGGGGTGATCAGCCAGTTCGAGGGCTACGAGGATCTCGAGGAACTCGACTGGGAGCACTACCGCACGAAGTACGGCAACATCGGTCGGATGGACCGCATCCTGCGGGCGGAGGGCCGCGACCCGGATGCCTACAAGGTCGCCAAGCAGGCCGACACGGTGATGCTGTTCTTCCTGTTCGACGATGCCGAGTTGCGCCAGGTGTTCGAGCAGCTCGGTTATCCCTACGATCGCGACCTCGTGCGCCGCACCGTCGACTACTACGACCAGCGCACCTCGCACGGCTCGACGCTCAGTCACGTGACGTTCGCCGGTGTGCTCGCCACCTTCGACCCGCAGTCGTCGTGGCTGCGGTTCAAGCTCGCGCTCGAGAGCGATGTCAGCGACCTGCAGGGCGGCACCACCAAGGAAGGCATCCACATGGGGGTCATGGGCGGCACCCTCGATCTGGTGCAGCGCTACTACGTCGGTGCCCGCGCGTACGGCGACGTGCTCGTCTTCCGGCCCAAGCTCGTCTCGCACCTCGACGGGGTGTCGTTCTCCATGCGGTACCGCGGCACTCCCCTGCGGGTGCGGATCGACGGCGACAAGCTGTCGGTGCGCGCCGAGACCGAGGGCTTCCGGGTGCCGGTGCAGGTCGCGGTGGACGGCGAACTCGTCGAGCTCGGCGCCGGCGAGTCGCACGAGTTCCGGCTCGCCGCCGTCCCTGCCTGACCGCGAGGAGGGCATCGTGGCCGAGACGCAGTCGCGGTTCCGTGCGGTGATCTTCGACGTCGACGGGGTGCTCGTCGATTCACCGCACGAGACGGCGTGGCGGGAAGCGCTGGCGGAGTTGATGACCGGCGACTGGCGCGACCTGCAACCCGAGACCTCCTGGACCGACGAGGCGTTCACCGCGGCGGTGTACCGGCAGGTGCTGTCGGGTCGGCCGCGGATGGACGGCGCCCGCGCCGCGCTCGAATACTTCGCGGTGCCCGACGCCGAGCGCCGCGCGGTGGACTACGCCCAGCGCAAGCAGGCCCGGTTGCTGCGGTTGATCGACGAGCGCCGGTTCCGCGCCTACGACGACGGGGTGCGCTTCGTCGCGGCCGTGCAGGCGGCGGGGATCGCGGTGGCCGCGGCGTCCTCGTCGAAGAATGCCGGGCTGTTCCTGCGGGCGGTCCCCGCCCATGACCGTCCTGGCGAGACGCTGCTCGACCGGTTCGACGCGGATCTGTCCGGCCGGCCGGTCGCCCACGGCAAACCCGACCCGGAACTGTTCCTCACCGCCGCCGACGAACTCGAGGTGCCCGCCCAGGCGTGCGTGGTCGTCGAGGACGCGATCAGCGGGATCCGGGCGGCGAAGGCCGGCGGCATGTGGGCGCTCGGTGTCGCCCGTTTCGACGACGCCGCCGACCTCGAGGACGCGGGCGCCGATCTGGTGGTGACCTCCCTCGACGAGGTCGACGTCGACGCCTTCACCGCCGGGCGACTGGCCCGCCGCGGATCGGTTTGACGCTCAGTCTATTCCGACGCCCTGCCAGTGCCAGTCGGTGATCACCGGCATGTCCTCGCCGTGGGTACGCACGTAGCGGGTGTGTTCGGCGAGGATGTTCTCGAATTCCTCGCGGGCGTGCCCGGCGATCGGCCGGATCCGCTCGACGCGGTCGAGGACGTCGAGCGCGAGGTGGTAGCGGTCGATGCGGTTGAGCACGCACATGTCGAACGGTGTGGTGGTCGTGCCCTCCTCGATGTAGCCGTGGACGTGGAAGTTCTCGTGGTTGGTGCGCCGGTAGACGAGACGGTGGATCAGCCACGGATAGCCGTGGTAGGCGAAGACCACCGGCTTGTCGGTGGTGAACAGCGCGTCGAAGTGCGCGCCCGGCAGCCCGTGCGGGTGCGCCCGGTCGTCCTGCAGCCGCATGAGGTCGACGACGTTGACCACCCGGATCCGCAGGTCGGGGAAGCGGCGGTGCAGGATGTCGACGGCTGCGAGGGTTTCCATCGTGGGGATGTCGCCGGCGCAGGCGAGCACCACATCCGGTTCGACGTCGCGGTCGGTCGAGGCCCACTGCCAGATCCCGATGCCCTTGCGGCAGTGGGTCATCGCGTCGTCGATGTCGAGGAACTGTACGGCCGGTTGCTTCCCGGCGACGATCACGTTGATGTACTGGCGGGTGCGCAAGCAATGATCGGCCACCGAAAGCAGGGTGTTGGCGTCCGGCGGCAGGTAGACGCGCACGACTTCGGGTTTCTTGTTGACGACGTGGTCGATGAATCCGGGATCCTGGTGCGAGAAGCCGTTGTGGTCCTGCCGCCACACGTGGGAGGTGAGCAGGTAGTTCAGCGACGGGATGGGGCGGCGCCAGCGGATCCGGTTCGTGGTGAGCAGCCATTTGGCGTGCTGGTTCACCATCGAGTCGACCAGGTGCGCGAAAGCCTCGTAGCTGGAGAACAATCCGTGCCGGCCGGTGAGCAGATACCCCTCGAGCCAGCCCTGGCAGGTGTGTTCGGACAGGATCTCCATGACGCGGCCGTCGGGGGCGACCCGGTCGTCACCCGGCTCGATGCGCGCGTTCCAGGTGCGGTCGGTGGCGTCGAGGACCGCGTCGAGGCGGTTGGAGTTGTTCTCGTCGGGCGCGAACATCCGGAAGTTCGTGGCGTTGCGCCGCATGACGTCGCGCAGGAAGGTGCCGAGGATGCGGGTGGCCTCGCCCGTGGCGGTGGCCGGTTCGGGAACGTCGACGGCGTAGTCGCGGAAGTCGGGCAGGATCAGATCCCGCAGCACCGCTCCCCCGTTGGCGTGCGGGTTGGCGCTCATCCGCCGGGTGCCACGGGGCGCGAGGTCGCGCAGGGCCGCGACGGGAACGCCGTCGTCGTCGAACAACTCCTTCGGCCGGTAGCTGCGCAGCCACTCCTCGAGGAGGCGGCGGTGCTCGTCGTTCCTGCGCGGATCACCGATCGGCACCTGGTGGGCGCGCCACGTGCCCTCGACCGGGGCGTCGTCGACCTCCACCGGGCCGGTCCAGCCCTTCGGGGACCGGAGCACGATCATCGGCCACGCCGGGCGGGTCGCGTTTCCCGAGCTGCGGGCGGTCTGCTGGATCTCGGAGATGCGGTCGAGCGCCGCGTCGAGGGCGGCGGCGAAGCGCCGATGCATGTCGGCGGGATGGTCGCCGGCGACGACGATCGGTTCGTGCCCGTAGCCGCGCAGCAGCGAGATCAGTTCGTCCTCGCCGATGCGCGCGAGCACCGTCGGGTTGGCGATCTTGAAACCGTTGAGGTGCAGGATCGGCAGTACCGCGCCGTCGCGGCGCGGGTCAACGAATTTCGTCGAATGCCAGCTCGCGGCCAGCGGTCCCGTCTCGGCTTCGCCGTCGCCGACGACCGCGGCGACGATCAGATCGGGATTGTCGAAGGCGGCGCCGTAGGCATGCGAGAGGGAGTAGCCGAGTTCACCGCCCTCGTGGATCGATCCGGGGGTCTCGGGGGCGACGTGGCTGGGAATGCCGCCGGGGAACGAGAACTGGCGGAACAGGCGCCGCATGCCGTCCTCGTCGCGGGAGATACTCGGGTAGACCTCGCTGTAGGTGCCTTCGAGCCACGCCGCGGCCACCGGTCCGGGTCCGCCGTGACCGGGACCCATGACGTACATCATGTCCAGGTCGCGGGTGGTGATGGCGCGGTTGAGGTGCGCGTAGACGAAGTTCAATCCCGGTGTGGTGCCCCAGTGTCCGAGCAGCCGCGGTTTGATGTGTTCGGGCCGCAGCGGTTCGCGCAGCAGCGGATTGTCCATGAGGTAGATCTGGCCGACGGACAAATAGTTCGCGGCCCGCCACCACGCGTCGAGGGTGTCGAAGTCGGTGTCGGTGGTGGGGAGCTGCATCGTTCTCCTCGTCGTCGCTGATATCCGGCGCCGGCCAGGGCTTTCCCGCGAAAGCGCATGCGGGGCCCGGCCTGCCGCGTACCCTCGCTCGGAACGGTACCCAATCGGGGAGGTACCCACTCCCGGTACCGACCGGAACGATCCGACACCGGAAGTCGAATGCGAATGCCCTGGGCCAGGACCGCACAGTCGATTACGAAGCACCGCAGCGGCGGGTGATCCATCCCGTTCGCAGGCCGCGCGGTGGGGGTGATCGGGCGCTCGTGGCGTTCGCACACCTGGTCACGGCGGTGGCCGGTGGCCGCGGATACTGGTTCGACGCCCGGGTGTGGTTGCTGACGGGACGGACCACCGGGTGGAACGAGATCCGGCAGGAGATCCGCACACTCGACGTGGCGTGAGCTACGAGGGGGTGGCCGTCGCCTCGTTCCTCCATCGCACCATCTCGCCGATCCAGCCCGGTGCGTACGGGGACGTCTGTCGCTCCGGGGATGTTTGCGCGTAGGCCACCACCTCGAAATTCACTCAGCAAAGAGTTGCCCGCACCAAATTACTCCATTACTTATCACACAAAATTGGATGTCGCCGCGAGAACACTCCAGGGAAAATCGGCAATTCAGAAATTTCGCATCTTCGGACAGCTCATACTGGTCATGTCACCAACCGGGCCCGCCACAAGGCCGCCGGTGGAGCCATGCCGATGGCGCTTCACCCAACGTTGTGAAACCACTGCAACGAACGCGGGAGGATCCGATGAACGCACCCTCCGACCAGTCCAGCGGAGAAGGCAAGAGTTTCTGGAAGTCCGCAGAGGGCATCGGGGCGTTGGCTGCACTGATTACCGCATTGGGGGCCGTTCTCGGCGTAATCGTTAGCACTCAGGGCCAAGAACCTCCTCCCCCGCCCCCCCAACGACACCTCAAGTCCATCATCCGAGCCCGCCACAGCGACGATTGCGCTCGTTTACGAAGATCAGGACTACGGGTGCACCGCGGATATTACGGTCCATATCGCGAATCAAGTGATTATCCCGACCGGGGCACGCCATACTATCCGGAATGTTCCTATTGGATTGCAGCCCTACTCCATGACTGGACTACTGCAGTGCAATTCTCTCGGAGTGCGCTGCAATCTGAGGGAATCAGGGGCGATCGATGTAGCCGAAGGTAGCCAATACGCGTTCGTGTGGGAAATAAACACTGACGCGCAAACGTGCAGTGCAACCCTCGATGAGGAATAGTCGTATCCTTCCCAGCGGCCTGCGATAGCTCACGTACTCTTCCGTTGCACCATCTCGCCGATCCAGGCCGGCGCGTACGGTGACGTGCAGCCCGGTGACGTCGGATAGTCCTTCAGCACCTCGAGGCGTTCGCCGATGTCGAGCGCGCGGGCCCGGTGGTCGGGGTGTTCGATGCCGACCTGCGCCAGGCACGTGTTCATCGCCCACTGCAATCGTTCGGGGGCGTTGCGCATGTGAGCGTCGATGATGTCGAGCAGGCCGGACAGGTCGAGGCCGTCGGCGTTCTTGACGACACGCTCGGCGGTGAGTGCCCAGCCTGCGCTCGCGACGATCGGATCTGGATCGGTCATCCATCGCCCGCGCAGCTCCTCCGCGTGCGGGTTCTTCTTCACGACGTAGTTCACGAACCAGTCGTGCACCTTCGGGGTGCCGGTCTCACGGACCATCGTGTCGAGTTCGTCGGCGGTGAACGCCTTCGGGCGGCAGATCAGCAGCGCGAGCAGCCGGGCGGCGGTGTCGCCGGTGGCCCAGAGTTGCTGCGCGAGCTCGTGCTGCGTCTTCACCCGCTTGGCGACGGCGCGCAGGGCGCTGAGGTTCACGCCGTGGTCGTCGCCGTGTTTCTCGTTCACCGCGCGGATCTTCGGGTCGTTGAGCGCGGCGAGTTCGGTGAGCAGCTCGTCGACGGTCGGAGCGTCCGTTGTCGTCTGTGCCACCGCGATCTCCTGTCCGTGCGTGTCGGTCGCGCCTCAGCCTACGAGCGCCGGGCGACAGCCTGGGCCGGTTCCGTCGTCGATTCGGGTGGGTTCGGCCCCGCTGAGCGGGGTCGGATCCACCCGAATCCGTTCACAGGCCGAGCTGGGTGACCGCGTTGCCGACGAGACCGGCGTGGTGGCGGCTGTACAGCGCGACCATCCGTTCGTCCGCGTGCCCGGTCTGCGTCATGATCGTCTGCGTGGTCGCGCCGCCGCGCACCGCCTGGGTGACGAACCCGGCCCGCAGGCTGTGCCCGCCGAGGGTGGCGACGAGGTCGTCGCTGAACCCGGCGCGGCGGGCGCGGCGCTGGATCATCGAGTGCACGGACTGCCCCGACAGCGCGCTCGTCCCCACCGTGCCGCTGTGGTGCACCGGCCGGAACAGGGGCCGATCGCCGTCCTGCGTGCGCCCGGCTGCCAGACCACGGCAGCAGTGCTCGGCCGGGTCGGCGGTGGCGTTGCCGAGCAGGTCGACGACGGCCTCGCGTCCGGACTCGTCCCAGGCGTCGAGCACCTCCCGCCAGCGTCGATAGGCGCACACCGGGCAGGTGTGCGGATCGGACCCGTACGGCAGGGTGACGGTGCGGCCGCGGGCGCTGCGGTCGGTCTTGGACCGGCGGACCCTCACGTAGAGCCCGTCGGCGCGGTGCGGGACGACGTCGGTGACGACGAGCCCGGTGAGCTCGGAACGGCGCAGCGCCCCGGCCAGTCCCATGAGCAGCAGCGCGGCGTCGCGACGTTCGGCGACGCGTTCGGCCCACCCGCCGTCGGCGGCCTCGGCGCGCATCGCGGTGAGGATGGTGCGGATGTCGTCGGTGAGCAGCGGGGTGCGCCGCGCCGGCGGGGTGGCCCGGTCGCGTCGGATGCCACGCAGCAGATCCCGAACCGATTCGTGCCCACCGGGTTTCGGCAGGTCTGCCAGGGCGTGCATCTTGTTGATGGTCGACACCCACCGCGACAGCGTCGACGGCGCGTACGCCCAGCGTCCGTCGGGGCGCACTTCGGCGGCCTTCTCGGTGAGGAACCAGCTCAGTTGCTCGGCGGTGGCCGGCATCGGACTGTGCCCGGTGCGTTCGCACCAGCGGGTGAAGATCGTCCAGTCGCCGATCTGGGCGGCGCGGGTGTTCTCCGAGGTCGCCTTCTCCCGCAGTCGCCGCATCGCGGTGGCGACCGTGTCCGGTACCGCGGGCACCTCGGGACGGGGCAGATCCGGGCTGGTCACGGCGTGTTGATCCTCTGGACACGCAGGTCGCGGGCGAGATGGTCGCGTTGTTCGATCACCAGGCGCCGCAGCGCGGCCGGAGCGGCGGTGTGGGCCTCGAGCCAGGTGTCGACGGGTTCGAGACTGTCGGCCGCGGGAAACAACCCGACGACGATCCGGCGGGCGATCTCGATGCTGCGGCTCGTCCAGGTCTCGCGGAGCACCGCGAAGTAGTCGGTGTCGTAGGCGGAGATCAGGTCGCGGCGCGCCCCGGCGCGGAACCCGGCGATGGTCGCGTCGAGGTGGTCGTTGGTGAGGGTGTGGTCGGCGAGGATCGTCGCCCACGCGTGCGCCTTGACCTCGGCGCGGGGGCGGGAGGCGAGTGCGCGCAGGTGCGCGGTGCGTCCCGAGGCGGTGTCGTCGTTGCGCAGTTCCTCGTCGAGGTCGGCCTCGTCGGCGTCGCCGGTGGTGGTCAGCGCCGCCCACCAGCTCCACCGCAGGTCGGGGTCGAGACGTAGGCCCTCCGGCGGTGCGACGTTGCCGCACAGGATCGCTCGCAGGTCGGCGGCGTGCCGGTCGTCGACGCTCGCCGCGACACCGACGGCGCGAGCGAACGCCAGCTGGGCGTCGCTGCCGGGTGCGGCACCGTGCATCCCGTCCCAGACCGCGTCGAGCCAGCCACGCCGCGCGTCGGTGCGCACCGAGTCGGGCACATAGTGTTCGACGGCCTGGGCCGCGTTGGCGAGCACGGCGGTGAGCAGCGCGATGTCGGCCTCGTGCGGGGCGAATCGCGCGGCCATGGACAGATAGCGGTCGACGGCGAGTTCCCCGTCGCGGGTCGCGTTCCACAGCGCCGACCACAGCAGGCCGCGCGCGAGCGGTTCCCGGACGCGGTCCAGGGTGGCCTCGACGGTGTCGAGCGACCGGGCGTCGAGACGGATCTTCGCGTAGGTGAGGTCGTCGTCGTTGAGCAGCACCAGCGCCGCCTCGGGCAGGTCGACGGGGGTGCGTTCGTCGGCGAGGTCGACCTCGACGCGGTGGGTGCGGACGAGGTCGCCGGAGTCGTCGGAGTCGTAGCAACCGACGGCGAGGCGGTGCGGGCGCGGATCGCTCTGGACGATCTCGTACCCGGTCCCGGTCTCCTCGAGGTGCAGGGTCGACACCCCGGTGGTCTGCAACCACGCCTGCGCCCAGGACGACAGGTCGCGGCCGGAGGTGCTCGACAGTTCGACGAGCAGATCGTCGAGGGTGGTGTTGCCGAAGGCGTGCTTGCGGAAGTACCGGCGGGCCCCCTCGAAGAAGGCGTCGCGGCCGACATAGGCGACGAGCTGCTTGAGCACGCTCGCGCCCTTTGCGTAGGTGATGCCGTCGAAGTTCAGCTTCGCGGCCTCGAGGTCGACGATGTCGGCGACGATCGGATGTGTCGTCGGCAGCTGGTCCTGCAGATACGCCCAGGCCTTGCGGCGGTTCGCGAAGGCCACCCACGCGTCGGTGAACTTGGTGGCCTCGGCGCTGGTGAAGGCGCCCATGAAGTCGGCGAACGACTCCTTCAGCCACAGGTCGTCCCACCACTTCATGGTCACGAGATCGCCGAACCACATGTGGGCCATCTCGTGGAGGATCGTGTTGGCTCGACCCTGGTGCTGGGCGGCGGTGGCGGCACCACGGAAGACGTAGGCCTCGGTGAAGGTGACGCAGCCGGGGTTCTCCATCGCGCCGAGGTTGTATTCGGGCACGAACACCTGGTCGTACTTGCCGAACGGATACGGATAGTCGAAGTGCTCGGCGTAGAAGTCCATGCCCTGCCGGGTGACCTCGACGATCTCGTCGGCGTCGAGGTGCTCGGCGAGCGAGGCGCGGCACAGCACCCCCAGCGGCACCGTCAGCTCGTCGCGGCTCCACGACGCGTCCACCCGGTGGTACGGGCCGGCGACGATCGCGGTGATGTAGGTGGAGATCGGCTGGGTCGGCGCGAACGTCACGGTCTGGGTGTCGTCGCGCTGCACCGTGCGCTCGGCGGCCTCGTTCGACAGCACCTGCCAGCGGCGCGGCGCGGTGACCACGAAGGTGAACGGCGCCTTGAGATCCGGCTGTTCGAAGCACGCGAACACGCGACGCGCGTCGGCCGGTTCGTACTGGGTGTAGAGATAGGTTTCGCCGTCGACGGGATCGACGAAGCGGTGCAGCCCCTCCCCCGACCGGCTGTACCGGCCGGTCGCGACGACGGTGACGACGTTGATCTCCTTCAGACCGCCGATCGTGATCCGCGCGCCGTCGTAGACGACGGGCACGAGCTCGCCGTTGATCGTCACCGACTCGACGGAGTCGCCGATGAAGTCGAGCCAGGCCTCGTCGGTGGAGGCGGTGAATTCGAGCGTCGTGACCGTGGGGAATCCGGTGCGGCGGGCATCGACGGCACCCCGCAGGTCGAGTTCGACGCGGTAGGAGTGCACGTCGAGTGCGCGGGCGCGCGCGGCGGTTTCGGCACGGGTCAGATTCGCGGAGCTCACGAGTCCCGATCCTGCCATCACGCGCCCGGACTCGACGGG